>JAHFJN010000001.1:0-398576 GCA_023245865.1 Candidatus Peribacteria bacterium | reverse complement strand
GAACTGCTCGAGCTCACGATCGGACACGTCGCAGTCATGCTCGCCGTCGCACTCGCTCCATTGCTGTCCGCAAGATCACTCGTCGCTCCCGCGGTATTGCTGATCGTCTGCACCGAGCAATTCACTCCCGGTGCCGGTGTCCCGAACGTCACCGTAAACGTCCTATTATCATTGCTCGCAATCGTTCCGAGCGTGCAGCGCACCGCACCCCCCACCACACTACAATTCGCTCCATTGCTCGTTTGATATGTCAGTCCCGCTTGCAACGGATCATTCACGATCACATTCGTCGCATTCCCCGGTCCTGCATTCGCTACGCGAATGGTATATGTCACGCTCTGTCCCTGCACGATCGAGGTCGGTCCGCTCTTCTCGATCAGAAGATCCGCAGTCGAAGGAGCACTTGAACTGCTGGATGAACTACTTGCAGGGCATGTCAGTGTTGCCGTTGCATTTGCTAGGCTGTTTCCTCCGTTCGGATCCGTCTGATTACTCTGAACGTTCGCGCTATTTGTAAATGTGTGCTGCGAGCAACCGGGTTGTGTCTGCGCGAGGAATGTCACGGTGAATGTTTGGTTATCGTTCGCGTTCAGCGTTCCAAGTAAGCATCGAACCTGATTGCCGCCGATCGCGCCACAGTTACCGCCATTACCGGATTGAAATACGAGTTCCGATGGGTAGGAATCCGTGACAATGACGTTTGTTGCATTGCCGGGTCCCGCATTTGCCACTCTGATTGTGTACGTGATTGCTTGTCCTTGTTGGATGGATGTCGGCCCGCTTTTTTCGATACTCAGATCCGCCGTGGAAGGAGCACTTGAACTGCTCGAACTTGAAGAGCCTGCGCATGTGATCGCAAACGGAGATCCGCTGAGTTGCACAGGGTTTCCTGTCCCGATATCAAGGGCGAAGGCTGAAATTTGATGTGCCTGCCCGTTCTGCAGAGATGCAGGGACCGTGAAGGTGTATCCGTGATTGCTGTTGCCGCCGCACTGCGAAGCGACTTGAGACTCCCGAGCGCCATTGGCGGTGACTTCCCCGAGGAGTTGTCCGCCCTCCATGATGCGCACTTGCAGCGCTTGATTAAAATTATCGCCGTCGCACGTCCATCCTTGGATCACCTGGCAGTTACTGATGCCGCCGTCCAAATACCCTATGGGCGTGACAGGAACGGGGGTGCAGGTCAGTTGCGTATTTGCAGTTCCACTGTTATTTCCACCACTCGGGTCGCCAACATCACTCGTGACGCTGGCAGTATTGTTGAGTGTTTGGGACGTGCAGTTTGCCCCCGTTGCGGGAGTTGCAAAGGTGAGGGTCACCGTGCGATTGTCATTCGCGATCATCGTTCCAAGATTGCAGATCACCTGTCCGCCCGATTGGTTGCACGATGCACCATTTGAGGACTGATACGTCAGTTGTGCTGGGATTTGATCTGTTACGACCACATTGGGGGCGGATCCGGGCCCGACGTTGGCTACTCGAATGGTGTACGTGATGTTCTGGCCCTGTTGGATAGTGCTCGGGCCGCTTTTCTGTAGCAGCAAATCGGCAGTTTGCACCGGTCTTTCGCAGGTGAGCGTCCAAATGAAGGAATTCGATTGGCAGGCGGGGATGATGGTAAAATCACCGCCATTCCAGTAGGCGATCGTGTTATCGCCGCAGCTCGTATATGAATCGGCACTTTTGCTGATAACCGTCGGATATCCCTTCAAATCGCAGATCTTGGCAGCTGTCGCATCGTCAAAACGTGCAGCGCCGGAGGTGGGGGAGCTGTCATCCGGAATATGCGTGATTCCGGGAATGCTATTCACAAAGCTGCGGATTTCCCATGCGGAGTTAAATGTGAACTGTTCACCGACTGCCTCAGATTTTTGCAGAAGTGGCTTAAAACCGGGTACATTGCCAAACTGGACTTGAGCCAGAATCAAGCTCGCGAGGGCAACCGAGGAGAGGACCTTCTTTAAGTGCATGAGTGTGGGAGTGGGAG
This sequence comes from Candidatus Peribacteria bacterium, assembly GCA_023245865.1. Taxonomy (GTDB): domain Bacteria; phylum Patescibacteriota; class Gracilibacteria; order Peribacterales; family Peribacteraceae; genus JAHFJN01. Next base: position 396,589 of record JAHFJN010000001.1, on the reverse strand, counting down.
TACACGTGAAAGTAGAGGAATATAGAGGTATTTCTCTATTTGTCAATAAGATTGCGTTTAGCTTCTTTCGGCATCTTTCAGCAAAAATAAGCAGATCTACTCACAAAAAAATTTCATGTGAATGTGATGCAATGCTACTTGGCAAACAATCATTGACAAATCATGCAAAAGTTATATGTTCTTTATCCGAGTGCACAGCATTCGGGAAAGCTCTTTGTCATCATAGGCTTTCTTCTGAAAAATTCAGAAAAATAACATCGCAGCAGCGATTCACGATATATACGTTCGTAAAATTTCAATCAACCCAGTTCCGTTTTCAAAGGAGAAGGATCATGCGTAACCCGTTGAGCGTTTTGTTTGCAGTGTTCAGTTCCGTTCTTGTGCAGGTTCCGGCTCGTCGCCGGGCCTTCGCTCGCTGCGCAGTCGCGGCCGAGGTGGAGACGCTTGAGAGTCGCGTGCTGCTCTCCATCACTTCGAATTCGGCGGAGACCCAGGTATTTCGTGTCTTGAACCCCAATCTTGCGATGCACACGTTCACGACGTCAGAAGGGGAGAGGGACACGCTCGTCAACACGTACGGATACGTCGACGAGACACAGTCTCCCAATGTGGGAGGGTTTGGTGTCTTCACTGGACAGCTCGATGGATCTTCGCCAGTGCGTCGTTTGTACAATCCAAACAACGGCGAACACTACTACACCATCAAAGACGTGGAGAGGGATTTCCTCGTCACCGCTGGATGGAGTTACGAGAAGGATGAGGGGGCAATCTTTGCAACTCCTCATCCCGGAGTGTCTGCCATCTATCGACTCTACAATGAGCGCTTCGGAGGGCACTTGTTCACAGAGAACAGGGCCATGGCTGATGCGGTGCTCGTGCAATTTCCCGGTATTTGGGTCGAGCATTCTGTGTTTGGCTACGGGATCGCGTTTCCGAATGCAGACTTGGAGGCGACTGTGACCAGTGTCACCGCAGCTTCCGTCGGAGACACGATCAGGGTCGACATGCGTGCAGGGAACCGCGGCCTGTCCGATGTCCCGAATGCACAGATGGTTCTGTCGGTGCCTGCAGGAATGCAGTTCGCTGGCAGCAGTTCGAGCGGAGTGTCAGTGAGTGGCGGAAATGTTGTGTGGAATATTGGTGCCTTCAATGCCAATGATTCCCGCGCGGCACAGGCGACGTTCACCGTCACCGATGGAAGCAGTCCAAAGGTTTTTACGGGGACACTTTCCTCCTCTACTCCTGATGTGTTCGCGCAAAACAATGTTAGCTCTGCAGCCGTCAATATCAACCCTGTCACTATCCAACCCAACGTCGCAATTTCCCTCACAGGGCCTGCGACTGCGGATACGGGGACGAACGTGAGTTACACGGTCACGCTCACAAACACGACGAGCGTGATTGTCCAAAATGCCATCGCGACGATTTCTGACATTGCTGGCTTGACGTACCAATCAAGCAGCACGAATCAGGCAACGCACAGTAATGGCGTTACTACGTTCACCCCCGGCTTCATCGCCGTCGGTGGTTCCGCAACCGCAACGCTCACCTACCAAGTGAGTGCGGCGGCCGGAAGCAGCGTCACCCTCAACAGTTCGGTGACGATGCCGAATGATGCGATTGCAAGTGACAACAACGCCAGCAGGACGCTGAGCGTCAACAACAATCCGCCGCCGAGTGGTGCGGATGTTTCGGTGGTCGTGAGCACTCAAGCGGTCGCTGCTCCCGGCAGTACCGGGTCTCTTGTCATCACGGTCACGAATGCCGGGCCCTTGCTCAGCACAGGTGATCGTCTGACGATGACCGTGCCTGCGGGTGTCTCGTTCGTGTCGGCGGACCAGTCCGATATCACCTACAACGGTACCAACGTTGTATGGGATATGGTCTTCGTCGGCATCAACGAAGTGTTGACACGTGTGGTGAATGTCCATTGGGACACGATCGGAACGCGTTCGATCGTGACCACTGTGACGGCCACCACATTGGACCCGAACCTGAACAACAACACCGTCACGAAGACGATCGTTGTTGGGTAAACAAGAAGAAAGCCAATCTGTGACAAGGAATTACGAAGTCGCCAGCCCCTCTGGGTTGGTGACTTTTGTTATGGCATTTTACATTCGTCCTCTTGATACCATGTATTAATACATGGTATCACTACAAAAAAAGCAGGTTAAGATGGGGTGCTCCATTATTTCATACAATTCTCCTATGACAGTACCAGTTGCTTCTGCAGTCGATGGAACGAGGTGGGGAGAATCGCCATCATCAAACATCTCATAATGATCGTTCTTGGTTTTCGCATTGCAAACAAACCGCGCCTTGCTACTCGGTAACACCGAGTGGTTGTGGCAGCCCGGCAGGAGACTTCCGTAGACGAAGAGACACATATTCTGGGGCAATTGTAGCAGTGAGAGAGAATCTGATATCATAGGACTGACGATGGAATGTCCACGTTGGGGAGTCGCCAAGTGGTAAGGCAGCGGCCTTTGAAGCCGCCATTCGAAGGTTCGAATCCTTCCTCCCCAGCCACGTCAGATTAATCTGACGTGGCCAGCCACTACTTCCAACGAATGAGTGCGAACCGCGGTCAATATACCCAGCCAGTCTGACCTCTTAGACCCTTGCAAAAAATGGATGACTGTGGCACGAAGGGCCGCTATGCGTTCTTCCGTCTATGCTCGCAGGAAAGATTTTCCGGAATATCCGGAGACCAGAATCGTTGTAAGTCCTACGGTGGTGACCGTGCGGAAAAGAAAGGAAAAAGTGAAAAGTTTGAAGCAAATATGCGCTGAGGTCGACAAGGTAACGATGTCTTCCCGATGCGTACCGAGCGATCTTGAAGAGCGGCGCATTGCATTTCGCAAGCAGCTCATCGATGCACACCTCCAAACTTTTTGCGATGGGTTGAAACTTTCCATCCCAGGTCTTCCTTTCTCGCATCCTTCTCTTTTCGAATTCATACGAGCTATGCCGATCAGTTGTCGCGATAGTGCAAGAGGTGTGGAGGAGTTCGTGCGTACGCAATTGTATGCGTTGGTGGAGGCACGGAGCCCCTCCTATAAACGGTAAAATCGCTTGCGCTTGAGTTCCAGCCCCTTTACACTCCCCGCACATTTATGTTTGCAGTCGTGAACATCGGCGGCTTCCAGGAAATGGTCAAGCAGGGCGACACCCTGACCGTTCCGTTGATGGAGGGGGAGGCCAAGAAGAAAATCACACTGAGTGATGTGATGATGATTTCCAAGGACAACGGGGAGGTGACCTTCGGTGCGCCGTTTGTGAAGGGTGCCTCCGTAGAGCTCACGATCCTCAGCCACGGGCGCGACAAAAAAATCCGCGTGTTCAAAATGCGTCGCCGCAAGCGCTACGCGCGCACGCTCGGACACAAGCAACACCACACGAAGGTGGAGGTGACAAACATTTCTCTCTAGGCTCTAGCTTCGTTAGCTTCATTAGCTTCGTTAGGTGTTTTCTCATCAAGCTGTTTTCTCAGTCTGTTCATCGCCTCGAGTACGACCGCCAAATTCTGCATGCACGCGATAGTTTCGCTGCTGCGCTCGCCCGCGCGGAAGAGATAACTCAAATAACTCTTGAAGTGTGTGCGGCTAAGCGCAGAGCGCGAGAGGGGATCGATGACGCTGTGATCGTGCATGTATTCGCTGTTTTTAATGTTGATCGTTGTCCCATCGGTGATATAAATTTTTCCATGGCGTGCTTCCCGCATCGGCATCACGCAATCGAACATATCGATGCCGCGAGCGACTGACTGCTTGTGCTGCTCGATGCGTCCGACGCCCATCAGGTAACGAGGTTTGTCTTTCGGCAGCAGGGGACATACGAGATCGAGCACGTCGTACATTTCACTCTCTGTCTCGCCGACGGCGAGACCGCCGATGGCATAGCCGTCGAAGCCGATCGCGATCAGTTCCTCGGCGCAACGTTGCCGCAGATCGCGCTCGAGGCCGCCTTGGATGATGCCAAAGAGGAGTTGCTCGTTTTTTAAACGTTCATGCACGCGCTTGCAGTGCGCTGCCCACTTGAGGGTCCTGTCCACCGCTTCGATCTGCTTCCTCCGCGGTGCAGTCGAGGGCGGACACTCGTCGAAACACATGATGATGTCACTGCCAAGCGTGTGTTGGATCGTCATCGCTTCTTCGGGCCCCAGGAAGAGCGGTCGTCCATCGATGTGTGATTGAAAGTGGACGCCGTCCTCAGTGATCTCGCGGATTTTCTCCAATGAAAAAACCTGAAAACCGCCTGAGTCGGTGAGAATCGGCCAGTCCCATCCGATGAATGAGTGTAATCCGCCCGCTTCTTCGATCACATTCTCTCCCGGTTGAAGATGCAGATGGTACGTATTGCAGAGGAGAACCTGTGAGCCGAGCGCGCGTAAGTCTTCCAGTGTGATGCCGCGCATGGCACCACCCGTTCCGACCGGGAAAAACACGGGCGTATCGATGACACCGCTTGCGGTCGTGATCTTCCCACGGCGGCCGGCGGGGGACTTGGCAAGGAGTTCGAACACAGTGGCAGTATAGATGCAAGTCTAGTTGCAGCGAAGCCGCTTGTTGGCATCTCTCGTTTGATGCACACTCTTCTACGATTCCTTCCCCATTTTCTCTATGTGCTGTTCTAGCATCCACAGTCCCAAGGGCATTTTCCGAATGCTCGTGCGTATCGGTTTCGGTCTCTCACTGCTTTTCGTAGGTATCGCACACTATCGTGACGCTTCCTTTGTGCATGCTGTCGGCAGCGGTCTTGGTTCTCTGGAGCCGCTCGGAACATTATGGGGATATTTGATCCCGGTATTGTTCGTCGTCGGCGGTGTGCTTCTGACGCTCGGCCTTTATATGGACTACGCCGCATGGGCGGCGGGGCTCGGGTTGGTGTCGCTTCCGGCGGGGCTCATGTTGAAGTCCGTGATCAGTGGAGCATCCCTTGGCGATACGATGCCCGCGGCGATGAATGCGTTCATTTGGATTCTGGTTCTCGGTATTGCGGTCAAGGGAGGATGCTGCGGCGGGATGTGTAGCGGGGGCTCCTGCGATACGGGAACCATGAAAAAGACGGCGGGGAAGAAAAAATAATAACAGTGATAATTTATCGCGTGCAGCGGGTCTCGTGGGCCCCGCTGCTAAGCGATGCCTTACGAGGAAGGGTGGGTTACATGGGAGGGACGCCAGGGGTGGCCATCCTATGAATCAGTCGATAATCCTATCAATCAATCCGTACTCCAGCGCCTCCTTGGAGCTCAGGAATTTGTCACGCTCGGTATCCAGCTTCACCTGTTCCAATTTCTTTCCTGTGTGCTCGGCAATCAATTCATTGAGCATGTTCTTCATTTTTATAATATGTTCCGCGTGGATCGCGATGTCCGTTGCTTGGCCTTCCGTACCTCCCAGCGGCTGATGGATCATGATTTCGCTGTGCTTGAGCGCGAAGCGCTTGCCCTTGGCACCTCCCATCAAGATCACCGCACCCCCGCTTGCCGCCATACCCAGACACACGGTTGAAACATCGGGCTTCACGTGTTGCATGGTGTCATACATCGCAAGAGTCGAAGTGACTTGTCCGCCGGGGGAATTCACGTAGAGCGTGATGTCCTTCTTGGCATCCTCTTTCTCCAGGAAGAGGAGTTGCGCGATGATGGTGTTTGCGACGTCGTCATTGATTTGGGTGCCGAGGAAGACGATGCGTTCCTCGAGGAGACGGGAGTAAATGTCGTAGACACGCTCGCCAAACTGCGTTTTTTCAATGACCGTGGGAACCACGAAATTCCGCGGCGTGAGGTGGCCGCGTGAGATCCCTGAAGCGATATTTTGTATGGAGTGATGCATGCTTCCATTATACATCTTTCACAGTGTCGCAGCAGTAGGCAGTGCATGATGAATATGGTCTAATGGTCACAAATGTGGAAGCAACTTGTCATCGATCATCTGGCAAAGGCCAAGCGGCCGCTCATTGTTGTCCTTGGCCCGACCGCGAGCGGCAAGACCGAGCTGTCGCTCCAGGTAGCATCCTTTATTTCTTCCCTCGCCCCCGTAGGGGGAGAGGGTCAGGGTGAGGGGGAAATCATTAATGCCGACTCCCGCCAGCTCTACAAATATTTGAACATTGGCACGGCAAAAATCACAGCCGAGGAAATGAGAAATATTCCGCATCATTTGATCGATGTTTTGGATCCACGCGAGGAGGTGACCGTATCTTGGTACAAGGAGCAGGCACAGCGTGTGATCGATGAAATTCTCGCGCGTCATCACGTTCCCATTCTCGTTGGCGGATCTATGCTTTACTTAAGCAGTATCATCGACGGACTCGTGCCGCTTCCCGCCGCAGATCCGAAGCTTCGGAAAAAACTGGAGCGTGCGTATGACCTGGATGACGGCATGACCTTGCATGCAGAGTTGCATGCGATGGATCCCGAAACTGCCGCGTCGTTCGATCGACGCAATAAACCCTACGTCGTCCGCGCGATGGAAATAGCGACGATGACGGGTGGCAAGCCTTCGGCGCAGAAAAAAACGAGCGATGTTCCCTACGACCTGCTGCTTTTGGCGGTCAGCTGGCCGAAAGACATACTCGATGCACGCATTGCAGTGCGGACAAAACAATTGCTGCACAGTGGTTGGATCGAAGAGGTTGAGGGGCTCCTCGATCGCGGATACGGGTCCACCGACCCTGCGATGAAGAGTCACGGGTACAAGGAAATCATGCAGTGGCTGAGCACCGAAGATCGAAACAAAGAGGAATTAGAGAAGGTGATCATCAGCAAGACTAAAAAATATGCGAAGAGGCAGATGACCTGGTGGAAGGGGGATGAGCGGATTCACTGGATAGGTCATGTGGCATGCTAAACTTCTTTGTATGGTACTTGCGCTCACCACTCCACTTTCCGAAGTTCTTCGCACGACGAAGGATCATATTGCGGTTCTTGCGAGCATGAATCTTCGTACGGTGGGAGATCTGCTTCTCTATCTGCCGCGATCGCATGAGGACTTGAGTCAGATCCTTACGCTTGCAGACGCGCCCTTGGGAGAAAAAGTGAGTGTGCGCGGAACGATCGGACAACTCAAGATGGTGAGGATTCGCGGCGGAAAATATTTAGTCAGCACCACTTTCACGGACAGTGAGGGTGCGACTACGGAGGTGATCTGGTTCAATCAGCCGCACATTAAACGAATGCTTCCGGATGCATCGGAGGTCGTTCTTACAGGGAAACTGATTGAAAAATCGTATCACCTGCAGATGCAGAGCCCGCAGTTTGAGATCGCCGGGAGCCGACCTCTCGTGCACGCAGGAAGATTGGTACCCATCTATCCTCAGCACGATCTCATCAATACCAAGTGGCTGCGCGAGAAGATGACATTGATCAAGGATGCTATCGATCTGATCCCGGAGACGCTGCCGCAGGAAGTGGTCACGGATGAAAATCTTCTCCCGCGTCGTGATGCTGTTCGTGCGCTGCATTTTCCCACTGACCCGGCGCACGTGGAGCAGGCGCAGCATCGAATGGCATTCGAGGAGATGTACGCGGTCCAGTGTGCCGCACTCAAGCGTAAGCGCAGTTGGCAGGGTAAGCACAGGGAAGGCTTAGGCATTGCGATGGATGCATCCCTCATCAAAGCGTTCTTTGCATCTCTCAAGTTCCAGCCGACAAACAGCCAGAAGATCGCGATCTATGAAATTCTCCGGGACATGGAAAAAGATGTTGCCATGTCGCGGCTCCTCGAGGGCGACGTCGGGTCCGGAAAAACGCTCGTCGCGGTTGCGGTGATGGCGACCGTGCTGAAAGCGAAAGGACAATGTGCGCTCATGGTGCCGACCGAAGTGCTCGCGCGGCAACATGCGGAAACGGTGAGCCGACTGCTGTTGAACTTTCACGATTTTTTGTCGCACTTGCCGCGCGTTGTGCTTCTCACAGGCTCCACTCCGTCCGCAGATGCGCAGGCGATCAAGAGGGGACTCGTCGACGGCACGGTCGACATCGTCGTCGGAACGCATGCGCTCATTGAGGAACCCGTACAGTTTCGCGCTCTGCGACTTGTGATAGTCGACGAGCAGCATCGCTTTGGCGTCGCGCAGCGCGAACGACTCAAGGACAAAGGCAATCCTCATTTTCTCGCAATGACCGCGACCCCGATTCCACGCACCCTCGCGCTCACGGCGTACGGTGATCACGATCTCTCGGTGCTCCTCGAAAAACCCGGCCGGCGTAAGGTGATTCGCACGAAAGTGGTTGCGCCCGGCGACCGCAGGACGGTCGAACTCTTCATTGACAAGGAGATTGCAGAAGGCAGGCAGGCGTTCGTTATCTGTCCGCTTATTCAAGGATCGGATGCAGACGGACTGGAAGACGTTAAGAACGTGGAGGAGGAGGCGAAGCGCCTGCGTGCGGAATTTCCTCGTCGCACTGTTTCGATGCTGCATGGCAGAATGCTGGCCAAAGAAAAAGAAGAAGTGCTGCGACAGTTCAAGGATAAAAAATCGGATATCCTCGTTTCTACATCGGTGATCGAAGTGGGGATCGATATCCCGAACAGTACGATCATCGTCATCGAAGGTGCGGAGCGATTCGGCCTCGCACAATTGCACCAATTCCGTGGGCGCGTGGGGAGGAGCGATCATCAGAGTCATTGCTTCCTCTTTGCAACCACACCGGAACAAGCACGCTCACCGCGACTCAAAGCCATGGAGAAGTACGACTCGGGTTTTGAACTTGCGGAGATCGATCTGAAACTTCGTGGGCCGGGAGAGCTTTTTGGCTTACGCCAGAGCGGACTGCCCGATTTTCGTTTCCCGCATCTCTTTGCGCCCGAGTTTATTGTCCGGGCCCGCAGGGCGGCCGAAAAGATGATGGGGGTGGAGGCAGGGAGGGGGGCGTGATTTTGCATTGTCAACGCTTTTCCGTGCGCTAAACTACGGAGGATTCCCTCGTTTTCCTATGGCAGACGACCAAGCAACAACCGGCGGCAATCCTCCCCCTCGTCCCGGGGACGCGGTTCCCGAAGGCGGACTGGACCCCACGATGGTGTTTGCAACACCCCCGACTCCGCCCCCACCTCCCGCGCAAGCATCCGGAGGCCAAACGGGAGATGACGGTACCGCCGGGGGCAATCCTCCTCCGCAAGATGCCGGTCCACCCCCTCCTCCGCCCGGGACCGTGGCAACCAAGGAAATGGGGTACGACGACGAAGATATTCGTGTGCTCGGTGAAGTCGGCAATTATCGTTTCAGTTCCGTTACCTCACAACTTACGAACGACAAGATCCGTGTGCCGGCGCACCCGGACACCACCTTCGATGAGCAAACGTTCCTCACGCTCCTGCGTGGAAGCATTTCGCTCACGCGTGACGAGAAGTGGCGGATCATTCAGGCGATTCCGAAGCTCAGCCAGTTCCAGGTCGATGAATTACAGAAGATTCTCGAAGAGGAGCGGCGCAAATTCTCCGAGCTCTCGCCCAAGCATCTGCTACAGCTCATGAAGCTCGAACAGAAGCATGCGCAGGATTGGCAGGACCTGCAGACTGTTTCCGTTCAGGACGATGCGAAAAAAACCGAGCAGTCGCAGGCGGAGGAGATTCGGAAACAGTTGGGGCTTTGATCGTTTCTCGTTGGCTGGTTTCTTGTTCCTCGTCTTGTGTCCTTACGAGTAACGAGTCAACGAGCAACGCCATCAAGCATTCAAGTGAAATCCCACAAACAGTCCCACAGCAACAATCGTCAGGAGAATGCCTTTCCCAATCCCACGCCCAAGCCAGCGATGCAGGTCGGTGAAGAGGAGGAAGAGGAATACTCCGAGCGTGCAACGCAGCACCAGCGGAGAGACGAAGAGTGCCTGCAGGAAGGGAACATCCGGCGGTAATTTTTGGTTGTACTGGAATGCTCCGAGCAAGTACACGAGCCCGTACCACGCGAGTAACCATCCTGCGAACAGGCGCAGGGTACCCTCGAGCGGGAGATAGGATCGCGTTTGATTTGGTATTGCTACGTCGTTCTTTTGTACAGAGCCATCATCCTCTGTCGTTGTCCACGGCATCGCATTGGAGAGGCTCTGAATTTGCTCGGTAAGAAGGCCCCTTTTTCGCAATGTCTCGCGTGCTTGTTCCATCGAAGGCGCCTCGATGGTTCCACGGTCGATCTGACCTGTTTGGTTGCGAGCGATGTAGGTAAACGTACTCATAGGACCAGTATCACTGAGACATCGCCTTTAGGCCAGAGGTGATGAACGTGATCGCAGTTTTCAGGCTTGCCGGTCCGCGGATTTCGAAGTGACGATTCTCGGTCCACGATCGATACCCCACGACTGCGCTGCCTTGAGCGGATACCTGTCCGTCCGTGACGCCCGCAGCGCCGTCTCCGCCCGAAACGAGGTTGACGGTTAGCGGACCCTCTCCCAGATTATTGATCGCAGATGGTCCGATTTCGACATGCCAGAGGGTGGAGGCGGTTGCACCGAAGGATTTGAAGTACCAATTTTTGTGGATCGGAATACAGAATGGGACGGTCTTGCCACAGTACTCTTGTGTCCACAGGCTCGCAGACATTTTCTCTTTTGCCATCATTGCGGCTTTCTCGCTGAGTTCTGTTGAGGCTTCGAAGGCGGAGGACCCCACGTCGCTCTTTGCAGAGCTTTGCGGGGCAGGAGAACGGGAGGAAGAAGAGGAGCCAGAGGAACGAGATGAATGAGAAGAAATAGATGAAATAGAAGAAATAGACGATGAAGAGGATGCCTGCCCGCCGGAGCTCGAAGAGCGAAGGAGGGAAAACGATGAAAAGGAGTCAGACGATTCTTCCGATGATGCTGAGGAAATCTCGAGCGAGGCGACTTGCTCGACGCGCATGATGATGCCGCCGGCTTCGACGGTCGGTCGAACAGCGCCGAGCACTTGTACGTGTTGATGGAGGTAGCGGTTCAAGTCCAGCGTGCTCTGGAGCATCACAAAGCGCCCGTCACTGAGCATTAATTTGTGCGTGCCTTCCATGTAGATGGTCATGCCCGCCGGCTCCAGATTTCCTTCATAAAGGACGTTGCTGGTTTCCTCCATACCGGGTGCGATGGAAGAAAGAGAGGAAGACGAAGTATAAGAAGAAAGAGAAGATGACGAGTCTTGAGGTGTGGTCAGTTGACGATTGAACGAGCATGCACTGAGCAGCAGTGCACTGCAGAGGAAGATCACGGAATGTTTCTTCATAGGGAAAGGGAAGAAGAGGGGATGAGTATAGCGATCTTGCGCTCTGATGCCATCGTTTTCCCATACAAAATAAGCAAGGTATACTGCAACTGGAGGGATGGCTGAGTGGTCGAAAGCGCCTGACTTGAAATCAGGTAGGCCCCCTGGGTCTCGTGGGTTCGAATCCCACTCCCTCCGCCATTTAAAATCGCCCGTTGCGAACAGTCATTACAATTCGATTTCCTTCACCCTCCCCAACCTCTCTTTCAATTGTTCATTTGTTGGGAGTTTGTTGATGGGTACCGTGCGGGCTTTCCAGAGTTCGCGGAGTGCCTCGAGGTAGCCTTTTTCTTCGAGCAATCTCTCAACGAAGGGCTGCGCTGAAGTGCGGAAGCGGCTGATGCCCACGTGCTCGGAGAGCGTGTAGAGCGCGCTCACGAATGCATCGACGCCACCCGTGACCTCGATCTTGAGCTCATCTCGAATCGCATTGAGAATGCTTTCGCTATCGAGCCCGGCAAACAGGAACAGATCTTCGGCTTTGCCGGAGGGGAAGTAGTGATTGAGACCGAGTCTGCGGAGACTGCAGGGAAGTTGGAAGTCGGCGATGATGTCTGCAACCTGGCTTGCGATCCCACCTTCACTGTTATGGTCCTCCGCGACGATGATGTGATGCGTCTCGAGCGCTGCCTGAATAATCGCCGATGCGTCGATCGGGCGGATACAGGAAATATTCAAAAGGCGAACGGAAAGCGGACTGTTCGCTAATCGCTTATCGCTAACCGCTAGCATATCGATTGCCTTGATTGCTTCGTGCAAAATAATGCCGGAGGAAATCACCGTCACATCATCTGCGCCGTTGCCGAGACCTCGGATCAGGTCTGCTTTGCCATCGAAAACGTAATGTGCATCGTAGAAAATTTTGCCGCTTTTTGTGAGGACCTGCGGATGATCAGAGCGTGCGGAGAACACATACACGCTCTGGTGTCCCTCTGCGATTATTTCCATCGCTCGCTCCGCCATGGCCCCAGCCTGATTGCAGTCCGCTGGCATCCAGACTTGGGTGTGGCGGAAGGGGATATTGAGATAATTTTGCTCCTGGTGTGTTTCACCATCTTCCCCGACGCTCAGGCCTGCGTGCGTGCAGTCGTGAATGACGCCGCAGCGCGTGTGGCCGCAGTTCACATCAATCAAGCGCGCATTCGCGCGCGCTTCGTTCGTGCCGAACGCGGCGAAGGTGTAGGTGACAGGGAGTAATCCTACTTGCCGCATCCCTGCAGCCATCATGTACATATTTGCTTCAGCCACTCCCACATTGATCACCCTCTCTGAGAATTCTTTTTGCACCTTATCAAAGCCGCCGGATCCGGCCAGGTCCGCATGTAGAACTACAATTCTTGAGTCACTTTTCATCAAACTTTTCAGATGCACCGCACCGAAATCTTTGCGCGCGGCGCCCGGATTCTCGGAAATCATACGCGCATAGCCCGCAGGGAGTTTCCACGGCAGAGCAAGATCGGTCTCCACTTTTTCTCCGTCGACGTAGCGTCGATGCTCTGCATCATGAAAATTCTGATAATTCTTCACGAGTTCCTGCAGCGGAGGCAATTCCTTCAGTGCTTTCTCGGCTTCCTCTTTGGAAAGGGGGCTGCCGTGATAGTTTTTTGTCCCGTTGTTCGATCCTGCTTCCATGAACGAAATCCCGTGTCCCATTGTCGTGTAATAACAAACAAAAGTTGGTTTTGCACTTTTCGCAAATCGCTTATCGCTTATCGCCTGGAGCGCTGCGAGGACTTGGCCCGGATCGTTGCCATTTTGTACTTCGATCACGTTCCATCCTTCCGCACATGCTATCGCGGCGAGATCCGGTGCAACCGTGCGACTGGGCAGATCCGAAAGTTGAATATCATTGAAGTCGCCGTGGACGACCAGGTTATCAAGTTGCAGTCGACTCGCGAGACGGAAGGCTTCGGCCACCTGTCCTTCCTGGCTGTCACCATCCGCAAGCAATACATCGACGATCCCCGGTTTTTTTTGATATTTGAGGCCAAATGCTGCGCCGAGCGCGTGACTCACGCCTTTGCCAAGCGGCCCGGTACCAAACGGCATATCGCCGATGCCGGCCTCGACGTGGCCGGGGAGCCCTTTGGGGATGCGAAAGTGCTCGATGATCGCTTGGGGGCTCGCAAGGCGAGTATCGTGGCCTTCACGTCCAAAGAGCCACTGGAGTCCGTAACTGAGCAAGCTCAGATGTCCTGCGCTGATGCGCAGCGGTTGATCGACATGCGGATCACGACGCTTGCTTAAAAAATATGCAAACGTGAAGGCGGAGAGCGGGCCGCCGGGGTGACCCGATGCGTGGAGCGTTGGTGCCTGCACGCAGAGGTGACAGAGTATTTTGTGCGCGAGATCGTAGGCCGTGCGGTCTTCTTTGGTCAGTTTCACAGCATCCTTCGGCCCGATCCAGTGACGCTCTCCTTGACTGCTTGCACCGGCAATCCGTTGGAGTGACATCGGAACGTCCTGTATATCTTTGCCGACGAGCGAGGCACGATCGAAAGGTATGCGTGGAGTATAGCGTGTCACTATTTTGAAAGCACCAGCACCGCCTTTGGTCCCGAGGCAATCATGTCATCGGCCCCCGTCCAGTTGTGGATGGCACCGATCAACGTGCTGTAGGAGTATGCGTAGTGTTCTCCTCGCTTCGTGCCGACGTCATTAGTGATGAACGATGTGTCATTGTATCCGATCACCACGAGCATGTGATACCAGGGCCCTTCGCCGCTGTAGTACGGATTTTTGAGCATGCGGCCCGCAGCGGGAATAATAATGGGATGCCCTGCGGCCAGTTCTTTCTTCAAACTGTTCGTCGTCACATCCGTGAGAATTCTTCCCTGCAGCTCAAACATGTCCGCTGCAATCTGCTTCAGCTCTTCCACCGTCACATCCTGTTTGTACCCGTGATCCGCTTCGAAGCTGATGACCGTGGCGATTTGTTCCTGCATTTGCTCGGGTGTGATCGTTTTTCCATTGAGATACGACTGAACGAGAATCAGTGCCGCTTCCTCGCACGCTTGTTCATGAACAGCGTCCCAATTTTCGAGCGGAGCCTGCGTTTGGAACGGTACTTTGATCAGGACGCTTTTTGGGGAGGAAGACAAAGACGACGAGGATGACAAGGAAGATGAAGATGACAATGATGATGACGTTTGGGCAGGTAGGGGATAGGTCACGTCATAACTGCCTCTGCAGGCTGCGAGCAGAGAGAGTGTGAGAATCGATGCGAGAACTGATGTACGGGTGTTCATGGTGTCAGTATAGACACGTTGATCAGAAAATACTTACAGAATCAGGCAATGAAAATGTTGAGTAAATGTTACCGATCAGTAGGGGCGTAGCGCGCTACGCCCCTACAGTGTATGATCGTGGCATGAAATTATTTCTCGATACCGCCAACGTCGATCAGGTCAAAGAAGTCGCTGCATGGGGTGTGCTTGATGGAGTAACCACGAATCCAAGTTTGGTGTTGAAGGAAGGCCATGACTTCAAAAAAACTGTTTTGGCCATGTGCAAGCACGTTCCTTGCGTGAGTGCGCAGGTGACTGCCACCGATTTTGCGGGTATGAAAAAGCAGGGGGAGGAGTACGCGAGCTGGCACAAGAATGTCTACGTGAAGGTGCCGATGACGACCGAGGGCCTGAAAGCGCTTCATTATTTCCGAAGCAAAGGAATTCGGACGAACACAACGTTGATTTTCTCTGCTGCGCAAGCATTACTCGCAGCCAAGGCGGGTGCAAATATCATCAGTCCCTTCATCGGACGTCTCGATGACATCGGGGAGGACGGTATGGGGCTGATCGCAGAGATTATGGAGATCTGGCACCAGTATGATTTCGATTGCGAGGTGCTCGTCGCCTCGACACGGCACCCTGTTCACATTGTAAAAGCGGCGACACTAGGAGCTCATATTTGCACAATTCCTTATGAAATTTTTAAGAAGCTTCCATTGCATCCTTTAACTGATATTGGTTTGCAAAAGTTCCTCAAGGATTGGCAGGGTGTGAAGAAGTAGTAGTGTCCTTAAGATCTTCATGAATCTCTTGAAGGATTTTCAGTTCTTCATATTGCCATGTCTTTGTACTGTTTCGGTCAGATAAGAAACTTATTAATGCAATTATTATTGCTGTTATTGAAAGAAAAGCAGATGCATAAAAAAAGCTATTAGAAGATCTTCTCATTAGCTCATTTTCAACCAAGTCATTAAAACCCCTGTATCTATTATGGAGTATTTCTGCATTCCCTTTAGACATCCATCTGTAGATTTGTCTCTGATGTTGCTCCAATTGCTTGGTTGGAAATTTCCGGGGAAAACCGGGATCGTCCGATAAATCTCGAAAGTCATGATACTCGTTATCCATAAGAAGCTTAGCAATGCTAACACAATATAATTCAATCTTCAGATAATTAATAGAACACTGTATTCTACATTCATGAATACTAGCTGCCTGGGGGTCATCGGCCTCGGTACCATGGGTGCTAATCTAGCGCGAAACGCCGCGCGCAATGGCGCCCGGGTGATCCTCTACAATCGCACGGGCGAGAAGACGGATGCATTCATGGAGCAATATGGAAAGGAAGGAGAATTCGTAGCGTGCAAAACTTTGAAGGAATTTTGCAGTGCTTTCAAAGGCACGAAGGTTATTCTTCTTATGGTCAAGGCGGGAGATGCAGTGGATCAAATGATCGAGGAGCTGATTCCACTACTCTCAAAGGGAGACATTCTCATTGATGCAGGCAACAGTCATGACATCGATACCATGGTGAGGGAAAGGAATTTGCAAAAGAATGGAATCTTCTTCCTCGGCATGGGAGTGAGTGGCGGAGAGGAGGGAGCGCTGAAGGGGCCGAGCATGATGCCCGGCGGATCGAAAGAAGCATATGAAAAGGTTGCACCACTGCTTATGAAAATGGCTGCCGATGATGGCAATGGTGGGAAATGCGTGACGTACATCGGCCCCGAGGGAACGGGACATTTTGTGAAGATGGTTCATAACGGCATCGAGTATGGCATCATGCAATTGATCGCAGAGGCCTATCATCTGCTGAAGGTGGAGGCGACGTTGGACAATGCAGACATGGGAAAAATATTTGAGCAGTGGAATACAGGCTATTTGGAGTCATTCCTCCTCGAGATCACCGCGAAAATTTTTCACAAAAAAGATCCGGAATCCGGCGAAGATCTTCTGGATTTGATCAAAGACGCAGCGGGTCAGAAGGGGACCGGGAAGTGGACGACATTGGCGGCGATGAACTATGGCGTGGCCGTCCCCACGATCACGGCGGCAGTCGATGCGCGGATTGTCTCGAGTGCCAAAGATTTTCGCCTGAAGATGAGCAATGAGACTGTTCTTGCTCGCGACAACGGTGTTTCCTATGACAAGGCACTGCTCATCGAAATGATCCGCGATGCTCTTGAGCTCTCTGTTCTCAACGCGTACGCGCAGGGTTTCCAATTGCTTTCGAATGCTAGCGACGATGGAAAATGGAATTTGAACCTGTCCGAAATCGCGCGCATCTGGCGCGGCGGATGCATCATCCGTTCGAACGTGCTCGAGGCCTATCAGAGATGTTTCGCGGGAGATGAAGCTTCGCGCGAACAACTGCGCGTGCGTTTCAGCGAGCATCGTCAACTGCATTGGCGTCGGATTGTTGCACTCGGCGCGTTGCATGCCACTGCTCTCCCTGCCATGAGCGCATCCCTCTCGTACTATGATGCCTATCGCTCCGCCTGGCTCCCGCAAAACCTTACACAAGCCCAGCGCGATCTTTTCGGCGCCCACACCTACGAACGGTTGGATAGGCCCGGATCATTTCATACGGAGTGGTGATTTCCATTCTTTCGATAAATCTCCGCTCCTTTATATGATGCCGGGATGAACGGCGGCATAGAGATGCTTTCGCGCAGATGGAATCCTTGTATCTCGAATGCTTCTTGTAATTCCCTTCTTTCATAGGGCTTGAATCCACCATAGAACTTGCCGACAGTTCGTCCTATCCATGTGTCGCGCACAGAGGAATTCAGAATGTGACCGCCGTCTTCGAGGTATGCAGAGAGGATTGGCAATGCCGACTCTACATCGAGATGCTCAAGCACGCCGGCAGTGATGATGGCCTCGAATGTCTTCCCGCGAATGCGATGGATGGGTTTTCTGATGTCTGATTCCAAAAGATCCACTCGATTGCCCCATTGTCTGCGGTTCACTTTCTTTTCCAGCCGATCGAGCATGGCTCCGTCGCGATCGCACGCCCACACGTGCGCGTCAGGAAATTGTCGAAGAATCTCGAGCGTGAATGCGCCGGTGCCGCAGCCGACATCAAGGACGCTCTGGAGTTGTCCGCGGGTTTCTGTGTGCAACGCTTGCACGAATCGCTTCACGGCGCTTTGGTATCCCGTGAGCCATAACACGGCATCGGTGCATCTTCCCATCTTTCCCATGGCCTCGTAGACGGTTTCCACTTTCATCAACTGTGAAGTGTACCCTATACTTCGCTTGGCAAGGAGAGGTGGCTGAGTGGCCGAAAGCACCACACTGCTAATGTGGTAAACGGGTAAAACCGTTTCGAGGGTTCGAATCCCTCCCTCTCCGCCATGGTTCGGCAGGCTCACCATGACGTGGTGAGCCGGACGAATCCGTTATCTATTTCTCCGATGGAGGGCTCTGCCGTTTCAGTGCTTCTTCCACAGCCTCGCGTCCAAAGGTGTGGATCAGTTCTGCGATTTTGTCTCCCGCTGCACCTATCTTATTTTCTTGTGACATGGCTTCAATTCTTTTGGGGCTTGCGTGCGAGCGTTCTGCTACGGCAGTTCCCGCAATGTACTTATGAGTTTCACACATATCAGATGTTGGAATGAAGGAGTGTAAGTGACGTCGCGTCTGCTTCGACGAGGCCAAGCTTGACCTGTGTCATCTTCACCTCTTCAAGACTCTTTGTCAATAAGCGCAGCACATCGAACGAAAGCCCCTCTGGACTACCAGTTGCCTGGTACCTGGCATTATCACCTAACCAGATGTCCGTGCAACGTTTGACTGCCAAGTAATGTCCTTCGGTATCCGGCTCTACCACACTGTGTTCATCATTGATCCACTGCGCTCCCAAGATTTCGAGCATGCCATCTCTCTCGAGCAATTCTAGGTATTCTTGGATGAATTTCCTTCCCACGTCCTTGAGTGGTCCACCGTAAGCCGCTTGCGAGATGAGAGATCCAAGGATTTGGTACAAGTACACGTCACGGACGTCTTTGCGGCCGAGCATGTCTGTGCGACCGGTGAGTGCTTCCGGCAAATCAGCAACAGATCTGTCAAGAGTCCCGCCATCGTACGCCATGATCATGGAGGCAGTTTGCTCGTTGTGCGTTGTCTGAAAGGATGAACGATCGTACGTCACGCAGAGAAACGACGAAAGCAACATAGAGCTGCCGAGAATGGCCGCGTACTGATTGTTCAATCTTCCCGGTATGCACGTCTGTATTTCCGAGTGCTCACCGATGATGCCTCTTCGTTTGAGTTCCTCAAGAATGGCCACGATCTCTGTAGCTGATTTTCGTGGAGGAATCAGCATCGACGTATCGGCATGCAGCATTCTGAATTGCGACGTGGAGAAGCGGAATGTATCGAACAGAGATTGCAGTTTCTCGCCCGAGACGGCTTCGCGGAAATGCACTTTGGCGCCTACGGGATAGTAGCCCTTGAACGGCCGTTCCGCTTTCTCGACGGATTCTGCGATATCTTTGGCGGCTTGCCTCATAGGCTCTGCAATTTTTGCTATGAGCAGCTCAACGCCAACGGTTTCGGCAGAAATATCTAACTTTGCCAATGATCCATCTCGTATGGATGCTTCGATATCTCGACGTACTTGACTGCGATATTGCTCTGCATTCGGATCGGGGATTGCGTGCCGCACACGATGTAGCGCGAATCCAGCGGATAACAAGCTTGTTTCCGGGTGGCAGAGTGCCATAGGCAGATTGTCCCCCAAGGCTTTTTCCAGTTCATTGCGAATGACAATACTCATGAGTTTCGTTCCCTGTCCAGTTTCTACAACATTCCTCATGTGGCCGAGGTGATAGTCTGTCAGTTCGTCGGCAACTGCTTGCAAAAAACTTTCAGGATCGGTGTTCCCCATCGTGCGCTCTACGATGTTTCCAAATCGCTGCGCACTTCCCATGAACACGGCTGCGCGGATCGTGTGGGAGACAACTGTGTGTCTTCGTATCATGATGTTCTGGTACAGCACTAGGAAGACCTCCATTTTTTCTAGGGGGGTTTTCGCTTCGCTCCACGCCTTGTGGATGAGGGCAATGTAATCTGGTTCGGTGATATCTTTGGCAACAGTCTTTTCTCCATAGACTTTTCCGTTCAGCCTCGGCAGTTGCCTGATCAAACAGCCTTGGAACTCAATGTCGAAAAAAATGTATTTAAACGCCTCGGATTCGTCGAGCAGGTTCAGGCTCTCCAGATGATGCCGGTACTGTACGTCAGGATCGATTCCGGAGTTGCCCAGGAACATATCCGTATCAAAAATAATTTTGAAGATTTCCTCGCGATCGAATTCGCTCATGTATCGAACGTCTCGTATCCGAGATACGCGCAATGCAAGCGTGTCATGTGCGTGGCGCAGCAGCTCCTCCGGTGTCATGCGAAATGCTTCCTCTACATCACATCGAAGGCCACTTTTGAGTAAACTGATCTCTGTTTTTCTGCGTTGCTCCTGTAGTTTGGTCGGATCCGTCTCTTCCGATACCGGTAGTTGCATTGCTGCGACTTTTTTTACGACGGGCTCAACGTACCTCCCATCGGTGAGCGTAAAGCTTGAGAGGAGTAACTCATCATGTGCCGCTATGGTAAGCCCATTTTCCATAAAGGCACTATAGTAGCGTGAATCATAAAATTCACTAGATATCCTTACTCAAGAGGGGGTTCTGTTCGTCGAGTCCGTTTGTCGTCACGACATCCAGCGTATTGCCATTCAACTCGTATGTTTTTTCGAGAATGTCCAGCACTTCATCGGATACTAAGATGCACCCCATACTTTGGTAACGATCATTCCAGGTGAGAAGTTTGTTGATGTTGCTCGTCGCGTGAATACCGTACGCCGTGTAATCATCACCGTTTTTAAAGAGCCGTAGAAACAGACCGGTCTTTCCGAAAGTTATGTGATCACCTTTGACGCTCTTGTCTTTGATTGTCCAGATGCCGACGGGTGTTCCTGCATTGTAGGTTCTCCCGATGTAGCGAACGGTTTGTCGTTTTCCGGATCCAATCGGCATGCTCGCAAACGCTCCGTTGTCGTGGACAATGTAGCCGATGTTGCTCTGAATATCCGCGACAAAGATATCATGCGCTGCCGGCACCCAATCGTTCAGGGGGGTGGCAGGCTGGCTTGGTTGCCCGGCAACAGCAAGAGCGAGGCCGACGAGGATATGCATCAGCGGCAAAGCGTGAAATTATAGACTTTAATCTGATTTTGTCAATGCACCGAAAACACGAGATAGGGCATTATGTTGCTGAAATGCAGAGTTCTCGTACACTTCACATACCGGTCCTTCAAACGACAGTGATGAATGTGTTTCAGCCGAAGCACGGCGAGACGGTACTCGATGTGACGCTCGGACTCGGGGGTCATGCGCACACATTTTTGGAGAGTGTCGGTGAGGCGGGTCGATTGATCGGCCTCGATGCGGATCAGAGAAATTTGGAGGTTGCACGGAAAAATCTTTCTGAGTTTTCTGATCGCACAACGCTCATGCATGCAAATTTTTCGCAGCTTTCAGAGCTGAATCTCCCGCGCGTTGATATTCTGTTTGCAGACTTGGGCTTAAGTTCACCGCACCTTGATGATCCCGCGCGCGGGTTTTCGTTTCGGTCCGACGGACCGCTCGATCTTCGGTTCGATCAAAGTCGAGGCGTGACGGCTATGCATTTGATCGAAATGTCCGATGAAGCAGAGCTCGCAACGATTTTCCGCTCGTACGGGGAGCTCTACATGCAAGCGAGAAGATTGGCATCGACACTTGCCGGTACGCAGATTGCGACGACGGCACAGCTTCGCACACTCATTGAAGAGCTCTTCGGATTCCGCGCAAAAGCGATCCTGCCTCTCGTGTTCCAAGCGCTCAGGATCGCGGTCAATGACGAACTCACGGCTCTTGATGCGTTGCTGCATGTTGGTCCTTCGCTTCTCAAAAAAGGTGGCCGCATGGGGATCATCAGCTATCATTCTCTCGAAGACCGGCCGGTGAAGCACACATTTCGTTCCCTCACGACTCCACTCAAAGATCCCATCACGGGAAAAATCTCTCAGGATGCCGCGTTCCGCCTGCTCACGCCGAAAGCCCTCGTTCCCTCCGCACAAGAAATGGCAGATAATCCACGGTCGCGCAGCGCGAAATTCCGCGCATTACAATTCAGACTCTAGACTATGTTCTCCCTTCCGTTTCCTTCGCGTTCGGCCGTTCCCAAACGTTCCTCCCTCGGGAAACTCGTTGATCAGAGCACAGTGCTCCTTATGGTTGCCATCGGATCGCTCATTCTTTTGCTCGCGCTCCTCATTCTCTTCCATGAGAACGCAAACGCTACAAAGGGTTATCGGCTCCGTAATCTTGAGCATGAGCGGTCACAGCTGCTCCTCAAAGAGGAAGTGCAAAATATGCAGATTTCGCAGCAGCAGTCACTCGAAGTATTGCAGGCTGACGAAAAAATTCAATCGATGATCCCTGCAAAAAATCCCGTGTATGTGGAGAGTGAGAGGGCGGTGGCAAAACGATAGTTTTTCGTTTCTCGTTACGGGACCTTGCGAACGTGGACCGTATGCACGGTGCCTTTTCCCGCACGAGTGTCCGAGATGAGCACGATCTTTTCTCCACTGATGAGGAGTCCCTGTTCTTTTGCGGCCGAAAAAGCATGGGTAATCGTCACTTCCGGGTCGGCATCAAACACAATCAGGAGTGCCGTGACACCGTGATAGGCCTGCAGCATGCGTTGAATACCGGGTGATTCCGTGAGTGCGATGATGGGCAGATTCGAGCGCAGCCTGCTGACCGCGATCGGTGTTTTGCCCGTGCGTGTGAGCACCAAGATAGCCGGGGATTTTACAGAAAATGCCATGCTGACCGCGGCGTCCGCAAGCGCAGCGTGTTCCCCCGTTGCATGCGATCCGGCGGGCATCTCTGCGGGACCTTGGCTTTGTTCGGTCTCGAGCAGAATAGAGCTCATTGCTTCGACGGATTCGGCAGGATGTTTCCCGACTGCGGTCTCGGCCGAAAGCATCGTCATATCTGCGCGCGTCGTCACCGCATGTGCGATGTCCGTCACTTCCGCACGCGTCGGCATCGGATTTTCGATCATGCTCTCGAGCATCTGTGTGGCGACAATGACGGGTTTGCCTGCCGCCCGACACTTCGAAACAATCATGTCCTGAATAGCCGGAATTTTCTGGTACGGAAGTTCCGCCCCCAGATCTCCACGCGCGACCATGATGCCATCGGAGACTGCAATGATGCGGTCGATGTTGGCGACTGCCTGCGCAGTTTCGATCTTTGCGATTGTTTTCACTGTGCCGCCGTGTTTTTTAATGAATGCTGCGACTTCTTCCACTTCCTCTGCAGTGCGGATGAAGGACAATGCGACGTAATCGACTCCCTGCGCGATGCCAAACTCCAGGTCACTCCAATCTTTTTCCATCATCGAGGGCAAACTGATATCTGCGCCCGGCAGGTTGACGTGCCGGCGTGATCCGATGTGTCCGTCATCGTGTGATCGTGCCACCACCGATCCGTCGGCGTTTCGTGCGATCATCTCAAAGGACATCACGCCGTTATCGAGCAGTATCGATGTGGCGTGCACGACATCTTTTGCAAACGATTCGTAGTTCACAATGATCACCGGACGTGTTTCGCCGGGGAGCGCGTGTGAGGAGAAAACAACTTCCTGGTTCTTCGTGATGGCAATCGGTGATTCTCTGTCGCCTGTCCGGATCTCCGCGCCTTTCGTATCGAGAAGGAGAGCGATACTTCGATTGTCCTCTGCATTCACCTGCTTGACCGCATCGATCGTTTTCTGATGATCTTCGTGCGACCCGTGTGAGAAATTCAGCCGTGCGATATTCATCCCTTTGCCGGCGAGTGCGCGGATCATCTCCGGTGTGTGCGTGGCTGGCCCGAGCGTGCAGATGATCTTTGTGAGTCGCATAGCGTTCGTTTGAACTATTGTAGCATAGAACGCTCAACTATGCTATAATCAGGAGATTCATGAAACACATTCGACATACCCACAAAAAGCACCTCTACACCCTCTCGGGTGCGGGTTGCGTGCTTTCCTTTCTTGCCATGATCGTGCTGTTTTCGCAGCATTATGAGAGCTCGTATGCTGCCACGTGTGGAGATGGGATGATCGAAGGTGCAGAAGGCTGTGACGACAGTAACACAACAAACGGCGACGGCTGCAGCTCCGTCTGTGCCGTTGAAACCTACTGGACCTGCTCCGGATCTCCCAGTTCGTGTGATGGTATCTGCGCCGACAGTCATCGCAAAGGATCCGAAGGCTGTGACGACGGTAACACCACCGACGGAGATGGATGTGCTTCGTACTGCCAGGCGGAAACAGGATGGTCCTGCAACACCGCCACTCCGAACGTCTGCTCCGCCGCTGCCTGCGGGGATGGTTACAAGATCGGTGCAGAAGGCTGTGACGACAGTAACACAACAAACGGCGACGGCTGCAGCTCCGTCTGTGCCGTTGAAACCTACTGGACCTGCTCCGGATCTCCCAGTTCGTGTGATGGTATCTGCGCCGACAGTCATCGCAAAGGATCCGAAGGCTGTGACGACGGTAACACCACCGACGGAGATGGATGTGCTTCGTACTGCCAGGCGGAAACAGGATGGTCCTGCAACACCGCCACTCCGAACGTCTGCTCCGCCGCTGCCTGCGGGGATGGTTACAAGATCGGTGCAGAAGGCTGTGACGACAGTAACACAACGAACGGCGACGGCTGCAGCTCCGTCTGTGCCGTTGAAACAGGATTCAGTTGCAGCGGTTCTCCAAGTTCATGCAGTGCGACCTGCGGTGACGGCGTCAAAGCGAGTACGGAGGGGTGTGATGATGCAAATGTGACCGACGCAGACGGATGTTCCTCGTCCTGCACGGTTGAGAGTGGCTACACCTGTACGGGTACGACGCCGAGTGTGTGTACCGTTGGTACCTGTGGAGACTCTACGAAGCAATCGGGTGAAGGATGTGATGATGGCAATACGACTGCAGGAGATGGATGTTCCGCAACTTGCACGGTGCAGACGGGATATACCTGCAGCAATGCATCGCCCAATGTCTGCGCAACCGTCTGCGGGGATAGCATCAGGGCGGGGAATGAAGGCTGCGACGACGGCAATGCGGTCGCGGGGGACGGATGCTCCGCTGCCTGTACGGTCGAGACATCTTTCACCTGCACCAATGCATCGCCGTCTGTCTGTACGACAAACTGCGGCAACGGCACGAAGTCCGACAGCGAGGCCTGCGACGATGGAAATAAAGTATCCGGCGACGGATGCTCTGCCGGTTGCAGTATCGAGGTGGGGTACACGTGCAGCGGATCGCCGAGGAGCAGTTGTGCGACACTCTGTGGTGACGGTCTCGTGAAAGGGGCGGAGCCGTGTGACGGTGGATACGGTGGCAATGCCACATGCAATTTTGATTGCACGGTCTCATCCTGCGGCGATGCAAAGGCAAATCCAAAGGCGGGAGAAGAGTGTGACATCGGTTCGAACAGTAACGGCCCCACCAAAACTTGCACCAGCTCCTGCAAGAGAACAACGTGCGGGGACGGCATTGTACAAATTCTCAACGGCAACGGCCAAAATGAAGAATGTGAGCCGTCCAAAGATCCCAATTGCACAAACAGCTGCGTCGTTGCTTCGTCCGATGCTCTGAAGAGCGCCGCTCCGCCCGCAGTCTGCGGCGATGGTGTGACGCAGGAGCAAATAGGTGAAACGTGCGATAATGGATTTTTCAACGGAGTGGTGGCGGGGTGTGATCGCTTCTGCCACAAAACCTTCTGCGGCAACGGCATCGTGGATGCGAACGACCATGAACAGTGTGAACCGGCAAAGGATGATGATGGCTTGTTTGTGATTCCCACATGCGGTAAATCCTGTTCGGCACAGTGCATAGTGCAATTCCTCTCCGTGTGCAGTGTGAATGCGTCGGATCAGCAGCTGGAATCCGGTGAGTCCAAGGCGCCTCCCTCGCGTTTCTTGGAAATAGCAGTACCGGCGGTGCAGTCCATACGTGCGGCATCCAGCAGTTCGGCGCAGTCCATGCTCTTCAGCCCCGTGCAGGAGAATGTACGTTCGTCGGAGAATATTCCGGTCATCACGAAGCCGGCGGAGCCTCCACCCTTCAGCGTTCCGGTCGGTTGCGGGAATGGCATTCGTGAAGGCAAGGAGGAATGCGATCAAGGCGTCAATAATTCCGATGTAAAACCAGACGTGTGTCGTCAGGATTGCACCTTGCCTCACTGCGGAGACGGCGTCACAGATTCGGCCGAGCAATGCGATGACGGCAATGATATTCTCGGCGACGGATGCACGTCTGCATGTACCCTGAGTGCGTGCGGAAATGGCGTTCTGGAAATCGGGGAAGAATGTGATGACGGAGGTAAAAATTCCGACACGGATCCGAACAGTTGCAGCACGCTTTGTCTCACTCCGCGGTGCGGCAATGGCGTCGTCGATACGCTCTTCAATGAGACGTGCGATGAAGGATTGCAAAATTCCGTCAACATTCCGGATCGCTGTCGTCCCGATTGTCATCCCGCTCATTGCGGGGATGGTACCAAGGATGCAAGCGAGCAGTGCGATGACAGCAACAGCGTGAATGGGGATGGGTGCGATTCTTCGTGCCACTTAGAAGACAAGGCTCACCCTGCCGCACAGAATGTTGCCTCGGAGCCTGTCACTGTACTACCCATTCCTTCCGCTCCTCTGATATCTGCGGTACCTGTGCCTTCGTCTGCGTCGCAATTTCTCAGCGCCATCGCAGATGTTTTCCATCAGACGTTCCTCTCCTTGCAATCCCTTTGGGGACGGTAAATTTTTTGGCAAGCTGATTTCCTTGCGCGCGCTATTGCAGTGCTAGAATTCGAATCATGACAATCGAGTCATCCGATCACATTGTCCATACAAAAAAACCACAATCAGTATCTGTCATGAAGATCCTCAAGGTAGCTGGTTTTCGTGCTGCCATCTCCGTGCTTGTGACGACAGGCGCAATTTCTTTTTTTGCAAAACGTGACAAGGCAGATGCCATTCTTCAGGCTCCCGTGGCAGCTTCGCCCGATCGGACTGAAGCAGTTCCGGAAAAAATATTGCCTCAGCGGGACTATCTCAGCGCAGTCGTTGGCGACATCGAGCTCGGAAAAACCTACTGGGTCAGGGTGGACGACCCCGATGCGCCGGGTGGAACGCGGGACATATCGATGCGCTTTCCGGTCGATGAGCCTGTCCTCTATTTTGGCGATGAGAAGGGGAATGAAGTTCCACACGAACTCATTTCGCTTGCAAAAGTGATCGGGTCGCCGAGTCTCGCAAAGGTCATAGGTATTGTTCGAGATGCAGAGGGAATCACGACGATTACGGCGCAGAAGGTTACAGATGCACCGCCTTCCGAGAAATTGATCAAGGTACTGCAAGGTTCCTCAGACTGGACGGATGAGGAGATTGCACATCTTTGCAAAACTCTTGTCGTTGATAAAAAACCTCTGGAGCCGTTTCCGATCAAGAGCACACTCGCAAACAAGGCAAAAATCATTCCAAAAGTTCAGCTTGCAGACGGCGCACTCACGCAGAAGTGAACATTCTTTTTTGATGACATCCGTGTCGGGTATGCGGTCTTTCTGGTAAAATGAGGGAAGGACAGTGCCCCCGTAGCTCAGTGGATAGAGCAGTAGGTTTCTAACCTATTGGCCGCAGGTTCAATTCCTGCCGGGGGTACCATTCATTTGCATGCTGCTTATTCCGGGTCCGTGCAAATCAGCCCGAACAAGGCCAAGGGCATATAAATCCATATCTCCGCTTAGGTTTGGTTTTCCTGTTTTCTCTTCATGCATCGAATAAGTGCTGTATTGCATATTGCCCTTCATCTCCACTTCGTTAAATGCAGGATAGAGTACAGCACCAACTCTGGAGTAAAACTTTTTTGCATCTGGCCCAAGTACGGACTGTGCAAGGTGCATCTTCGCAAATAATTGCTCTTCTGCATCTACTGGAAATTCTTTTCTCGTTATCTGTCTGTACATTTCGCGCAACTTTTTCCCATTATCCAGACGCATAAAACAGAGAAGCAGTCCTCCCACTCCCAGCACCTCATTTGCCATCTGCGCTGTTCGTGCTGTGAGTGCCTGAACGACTTTGCCGCATTCTTTTCGCGTAAGTATTTCGTTACTTAAATGCAAATCTTTGGAGTCTTGCATTGCGACATCCGCTCCAAGTCCGGGAAGCCCAAAAGAAATACTGTCAACGTGGGTGATGTTCATTCGATGCAAATTTGAAAGTATGCGACTGAGGATTTCCAGTCTATTGCGAGCATCGTCCTGCACGATGACAATTTGTTGGTCGGATGTCACGTCCACCATCTGCAAGGAATGTTCATTGAAGGGAAATGTGCGTCGCAAAATATGTCTGCCGTCACTGAATTCCACCCCTTCTCTCGAATGAATATGACTGCTCACTGTCTGTCCTTGCGAAAGCAATTGTTCCACTGAATATCGTGCGAGGATTTCATTGATCTCAATACCGATGAGGCAAAAATTCCGATTACGCTCTTTGTATTGATCAGCCATCTTTCCAAGCAAGTGTCCGGTGCCGCAGCCTATATCAATGTGAATGATTGGTCGCTTGAGTGGTAGATCGTGACGCTCTTGTTGGATTTTTTGTGCCATTTCTATGAAGCCAGACATGCGATCGTATATCTCGTGTTCATTATAAGTTATGGCGGTTTTTATGAAAGATTGTGCGTATACTTTTTTACTTGCGATTGATCTTTTGAGTAACCCGACCTGTGGCAAATCTCGTTCGTTCATGATTGCATTATCTAGCAATTATGTCCCAATTGTCAATTGGGACTCTTTGAATGAGGGGTTCGGATTGAGCAAACGACTATGCCACTTTATGCTATACTTATGAGGATGAACGAACAGATGAACCCACAGCAGCCGCAAGCACCTATCTCGCCGGTTCCTGTTGCCGGCAACACTGATATCGAGCAGAACCGCGATATGGCGGCTTTGAGCTATGCATGGATCCTCTCGGTCTTTGTCTATGTGTCGCGTAAAGACTCCGCGTTCGTGCGGTTTCATAGCAAGCAGGCGATGGTGCTTTTTGCCTTTAGCGTTCTCTTCTGGCTCGTTCCCGTGGTGGGGCGCTTCCTCGAGCTCATTGTGCTTGGGTACTGCGTCGTTGGCTTCCTCGCTGCCGTACAGGGTCAATGGAAGGAACTTGTCATCATCGGCCAAATCGCCAGAGGCGATTGGCGTGCTGCCCTCACGGCATTCCTCGGCCTCTTCCGTCAACTTCTGCATTTCGTACCCCGCAGAAAAAAGCCCATTCAAATCCTGAACCCGAACCCAAGCCCAAACCCGCCTCCCACTCATTCTCTATGACTTACAAGCGCATCATGCTCAAGCTCTCCGGTGAGGCGCTGAGCAAGGACGGCAAAGGCCAAGGATTGCACCAGCCAACGCTTCATAAGGTCGCGGCTGCCATCGCGGCAGTTTCGAGGAAGGGGATGGAGATCGTGGTCGTCGTCGGAGGAGGGAACATCTGGCGTTACCGCGACACTACTGACAGCGGCATCGAGCGTACCGCCAGCGATGCCATGGGCATGCTCGCGACGATCATGAACAGTGTGGCTCTTCAGGCCGCGCTCGAGTCGATGGGGGTGTTTTGTCGCGTTGCTTCCGCTGTCCAAGTGCCGCAACTCGCGGAGCCGTACATCCGCCGCCGTGTCATTCGGCACCTTGAGAAGGGGAGGATCGTGATCTGCGCAGGCGGTACCGGAAACCCGTTCTTCACGACCGATTCCGCAGCCGCGCTCCGGGCACTCGAACTCAATTGCGAATGTGTGCTCAAAGCGACGAACGTGAATGGCATTTATGACAAAGACCCCAAGAAGTTTCGCAGCGCAAAACTCTACAAGGAGCTTACCTACGCAGAGGCGCTCGAGAAGCACTTGAACATCATGGACCAGGCGGCGTTCAGTCTGTGTCAGGATCAAAAATTACCGATCGTCGTGTTCAACTTCACCGATCACAAAAATCTGATGAAGGCTGCGATGGGTGAGAAGGTGGGGACGCTTGTTCATGCGTGAACAAGCGAATGGAAAATTGAGAATTGAAAATTGAGAATGAAACGCTATCCTTGTGGCAATGACTGACCCGCGCATTGCGACATTTCACTGCGAAGCCGAGAAGGTTCTTCATTTCCTGCAAACGGAATTTGGCAAGTTGCAGACCGGAAGGGCGAATGCGGCATTGGTCGAGCATATCGATGTCGATGCGTACGATCAGCGCATGTCCCTGAAGGCGGTTGCGGGCATCAGTGTGCAGGATGCGAGGACGATCGTGATCCAGCCGTGGGATCGCTCGGTCTTGCAGGCGATCGAGAAGGCGATCCAGCAGAGCAATATCGGCGTGAACCCCATGAATGATGGAAATGTGATCCGTCTCAATCTTCCCTCGATGACGGAGGAGCGTCGCAAGGAGCTCCAGAAGATCGTTCACAAACTCGCAGAGGAGGCCCGCATTTCCCTTCGTCAGATCCGCCAGCGTGCGCACGATCACATCAAAGACGAAAAGAATGAGACCCTCAAGGGAAGCCTCACCGCAGAATTGCAAAAAGAAGTCGATGCGATGAATACGAAGATTGATGAACTCCGGAAGAAGAAAGAGGAGGAAGTGATGAAAATATGAAAAAAAGAATCTGTCTCCTGGCTCACAATGTTCGCTCCCTCTGGAACGTCGGATCTTTTTTTAGAACGTGTGATGCGATGGGTGTCGAGAAGTTGTACCTCACCGGATACACAGGTGTTCCACCGCGCCGTGAGATTACCAAGACCGCGATCGGAGCAGAGGAAGCAGTGCCATGGGAGCACCACGAAGATCCTCTTCAACTTTTGCATCAATTGAAAAAAGAAGGTTGGCAACTGGTCGCGCTTGAGATCACGAAAGATGCGATCAATATTCAGACATTCAAGCCATCCAGGCGCATTTGTTTGATTGTCGGGCACGAGCTCTCGGGCCTCAGCGAAGACATACTTTCACTCTGTGATGCCACCGTTATGATTCCCATGCTTGGGACCAAGGAGTCGCTCAATGTTGCGGTTGCTGCGGGGATGGCGCTTTATCACATCACCTTCTTATAGCGTTCCACCTTCGTCTTGAGTACCGCGCCGTACGCCATGCAGATGAGGACAGAAACTACCAGCCAACCGATGACCGGAATGATCCCGATGATCTTGAGCAGGACGAACGTGAGGAGTGATACAAAGAAAGCCGCCACGCCGCTCCACTTTTTGTTGCGCTTATGTTCCAGTAATCGCGCAAGAACGATCGAGGATTCTATCACAGACAGAAAGACGCTGACGACGTAGAGCGCGAGGAGCGCGAGTGCGAGAGGAATGCCGATGACGGTCAACATGAGGATGGCGATGGCAACGGGAGTGAGAATAAAGAAAAGGACACCCCAGAGGAAACTGTGCCATGGACTTGTTATCACATGCCTTGCTGCGTCTTTGAAGAATGTTTTTGTCGCGACTTGAAGCGCCAGAATGACGAGTGCAGTGGAGAGGAGCCCAAAGAGCGATACGACCGCAATGACAGCGGCCAGGAATTCTTGACGCTCTGCGCGTGGAACCTCTTTGGTGTGGAGGGTGGTATCGAACGTCGATTTGCCTTGCACGAGAGTGCTAAACTTCTGCTCGCCTGCCTTGCTCCAGTACGAGAGATTGCCGTTGATGCGAGCTTTGGGGCTGATTACGAGTGTTCGTGCGGCCAGCGTCGCACTATTTTGTACGGTACCGTTGAACGTAATATCGTCACCGCGCAGGTCTGTCTTTCCTCGCACTGTTCCATTCAACGTAACAGCTCCACCCTGTGCCGTGACATCTCCTTGGACCGTTCCATCGATGGTCACCTGTCCGCCCGCCGCGAGCACGCTGCCCGCCACAGTGGAGGATTTTGCGAAGGTGACTGTACCGCCGAGGACAAGCACATTCCCGCCGACATTTCCTGCAATCGTCACATTGCCGCCTGCTATGCGGATATTCCCACGAACATTTCCAGTAATGGTGACAGTTCCTCCAATGCTTTGTACGTCACCTGTGACCGGGGCTGCGATATGAACCGTTCCTCCCATAATCACAGCGTCCCCGATCACTGCGTTCTTTACGTCCACCGTTCCTCCCGCGATGTAGCGGTCGTTGCCCAGTTGCATCGTGGCGGAATCCTCTCCGCGTTCGATCACGGGGCTTGCGTACACAAGGCTGACGCTGCAGATGCTGAGAAGAAGTGCACCGGAGGCGATGATCCGTTTCATAGAGGAAAGGGGGAAATCGGATGCAGTGTACTACAAGCATTCCACCGGATCCACATCAACGATCACGTCTGTCAGGTTCAGATTCGGCAGCATCGATCGCAGGTGCTTTCCGCGCAGCAGCACGTGCCACACTTTTCCTCCGCCAAAGACCGTCGGAGACGCACTCACATGCGCATCTATTTTGTTTTCGGTTATTTTTTGGAGCAACTCTTCTTTCAGCTCCTTCGCGCGTGTTGATGCATCGACGCTGCGAAAAATGAACCGGATCATTTCTGTAAGCGGGGGGTAGCCAAGTGACGTTCGGAGGCGCAGTTCCGTCTCAAGATACTCGACGGTGCGGTGCTGCGCGGCCGCTTGAATTTCTGCTGCATCAGGTCGAAAAGTTTGAATGATCACTTCCCCGGCCTTCGCGCGGCCGCTGCGCCCCGTCAGCTGTGTGAGGAGTTGAAATACGCGCTCTCCTGCGCGAAAGTGGGGGAGCGAGAGGCCGATATCCGCAATGAGCACCGCCGCGAGCGTGACCTCAGGCAGGTCGAGTCCCTTCACGACTGATTGTGTTCCAAGAAGAATGTCTGCTTCGCGGTCCCGCATTTTTTGCAGGAGCTCACGCATCTGCTCAGGGGTCTGCAGCATGTCGCTGTCTGCGCGCAGCACTCGGGCCTTTGGAAAGAGTGTGCCGATGACTTCTTCCAGGCGTTGCGTCCCTGCACCCACTTCCAGGAGTTCATGCGTGCCGCAATGTGGACAGGCCACAGGAACGGATGCTCTCGTTCCCGAAAAATGATCGAGCAGGTAGGGATTCCCGCGTGCATCGCGGTGGACCGTGTAGGGAAGTTGCGATGCGGGTGACATCAAACGTTTCTTGCACTTAAGGCACAGCATCGCGCTTGCGATTCCTCTGCGGTTCAGAAAGAGAACAGACTGCTCACCACGCTTCAGTCGTTCCTCTATGGCGGCAAGGAGGGGCGGCGAAAACGGGTACTGTTTGCCAAAACAAACGTCTGCAAGGTCAATGACACGGACGCTCGGGAGTGCTTGATCGCGGTAGCGTTTTTCCAGTCGCGCCATGTGGTAGTGCTCCTCCTTCACTCGTTTCCAACTTTCCAGAGACGGTGTCGCTGTGCCGAAAACCAATTTTGCATTCGAAAAATTACAGAGCGTTTCCGCGGTTTCGCGTACATGGTAACGAGGTGTCTGCTCATTCTTGTACGTCCATTCGTGTTCTTCGTCGATGATCACGAGGCCGAGATTTTTACACGGGGCAAAGAGGGCCGACCTGGATCCGATCACAAGAAATACTTCGCCGCTGCGAATTTTTTTCCACTGCTTCGCGCGCGCTACAGGCGTGAGTCGACTGTGGAGCACCGCGATGGAATCGCGATCAAATAATTCCTCGAAGCGGTGGAGAATATGTTCGGTGAGGAGGATTTCCGGCACGAGGACGATCGATTGCTTGCCCGACTTCATGTGATCTGCGATCAAGTGTGCATAGACCTCCGTTTTGCCGCTGCCGGTGACGCCAAAGAGAAGCGAGGGGCGCTTGTCTGCCCGGATGGATTCAAGAGCGATTTTTTGTTCATCGTTCAGTTGTGTCATGCCGAGTGAAAAACGTGTCGACCCTTCGACGTGCTCAGGATGACACGTTTTTTGTACCGAGGCACGTTCCTTTGCGATCAACCTCCTCCACGGCGGCGATGGCAAAAACGGCGTGAGTGCGGAGCGCAGTGAACAGAAATAATATCCCGCCATCCATCGTGCGGTTTTCAAATGTGATTCACTCAGCAACGGTTCTTCGCTTAAGCTTTCCTGCATCTTCAGCACCTCGTATGTTTTCTCTTTCACCACTTCATCCATACTCACGACGATTCCCTCCGTCAATTTTTTTCGGAAACTCACTTTTACGAGTGATCCGGGCTGCACGTTCAAATCTCCGGGGTCATACGTCAGCCCGTTGCCGATGCCGGGGTTGCGGGAGTGGACGACAACGAGGGAATGCATGACGACAGCATACATGTCTGTGGTCGGGATGGCGGGCCCTTCGGCAAGCTCAGGATGACACTTGTTTTATTGCAATGGTGAACTCGCGACCTCCTGCTCCCAAATACAGACGACAGCAGGCTTTTTTTAAGTTGCTCGTCCGCGGAGGCGGACTCGACCCAACTGCTTGCCCACCGTAGTCAGCCAGAGGCTGACGAAGGAGGGAGCTACTTTTGATTTGGTCGGGGCGGCGGGACTTGAACTCGCGACCTCCTGCTCCCAAAGCAGGCGCTCTAGCCAACTGAGCTACGCCCCGTGACCAGTAGGTATCGTACGGAAAGAAGATGAATGGTGCCAGCATCATTTGACAATATTGATTGTATTGATATGATCACGTTCTTTATTTTCTTTTCAAACCATGGAATCAGGAAATTTAGCGGCACACAGTATCGAGATAACAGGAGCCGGCAGTGGTGTTGGTAAAGCTCTTGCCATGCAATTCAAGGATAATAAGGGTGTGAGCATGCGCCTCATTGGCGGTCGTCGCAAAGATGAATTGCAGAGGACGCATCAGGAGACAAATGCGTGTGGACACTCAGCCGGAGATATCTTTGACCCTACATCAGAGCCCTACAACAGGATCATGTTCTCTTGTGCAGATGTCATTGCACATATCGCAGCCATAAACCTTGATACACATGAGGATCAGTCGCAACGAGATCCACTGCGTGTGCAGCAGAATACATTCCTTGAACGACTGATCGAAGGAATGAAGAGTTTCACGCCATCGAATCCGCGGTTACTGCTCGTTGTGAATTCCGTCACGGCATTCTTCGCTCGAGAACTTCCGAAGGCCGCTGCATTACCATATATGCGCATGAAGATGGAGCAGGCGGATATTCTCTCTGCTGCTCGTGTGGATCTCGATGCTGCGGGCATTCAACTTTCCGTTGTCTACCCGGGCGCAATTCGAACAGAGATGATGAAGCATCTTCCGGATGATGACAAAGCGGTGCGAATGGCGAATATGTTTGGTAGCAGACTGAAGCGTGTGCCAGGTCGTGAAGCAGGCTTAGTGCAAGACCACATCTTCCAGCCCCAGGAGATTGCTGAGGCACTCGCGAAGCTTGTGAACTATTTCTTTGTCAACGGAACAATTCCGGAGAGTTCAAAGGATTGGATCATGGCAAACCATGCCGATATGGTTCTTCCAGAACTGGAGGCAGTTCGATGATTCCATCATTAAATATTTATTTTGCAAGTTGATCGGTCCGAAGTGTGGCAGGGGAGTGGTACGATGACCCCCTTTTTCCTTTACCCTCTCTGTTATGCGCCTTGCACGACTCACTGCCATGGTGTCCGTTATTGGAATTTTGCTTGGCATGCAATCAGCCGCGTTTGCGCAAACGTATGGGAACGATTCCTACTATTACAATCAGCCGACCTACACCGCACCCAGGTACTATGCTCCGAGGTATACACCCTCTTACTATGACTCTGGAACCGTGACGCGCGGGGAATTCGTGCAGATGGTGAGCAGTGCGTTTGGAGTCCGAGCGCAGGGTACGAATTGTTTCCGCGATGTCGGGTCGGAGTCATACGCGGGTGCCATCTGCGGTGCGAAGGCACAGGGGATCGTGAGCGGCACGAGTTCCGGGTACTTCCGACCAGGTGCATCGATCAGTCTTGTGGAGGCCGGCGCGATCGTCGTTCGAGCAGCGCATATCTTTCCGCCGAGTGATTATCCGTGGTATCGCCCATACCTACAGCAGCTGGCGGCATGGAATGCCGTGCCGCAATCAGTGCAGTCGATTTTGGATCCGCTTTCCCGATCCCAAGCGAGCGAACTCATCAGCCTCGCGCAGACCCGCGGGAACAATCGCAACTATAACGATCGGTACTACGGAAATGATTATGACATGGGCAATGACGTGAACGTCGTCGTGACCGCTCCGTCCGGCCGCGTGCGTGCGGGTGACATCGTGAGTTACAAGATCGCGGTGCATAGCGCTTGGCAGTATTCCGTTACGAGCGTGCAGGCGCTGCTCGATTCCAACATGACGTTTGTTTCGGCATCGCGCGACGGGTATCTCTCCAGTAGCAAGCGCGTTACCTGGGACGACATCGGCGTGCGCGGCGACGGACAAGACACGCTGACTGTGCGCGTGAGAATCGATGGTGTTCTGCAGAGCGGCGATACGGTGAAGCTCAGGGTCACTGCCGGCAATGGCAGCGACACCGTGACGACGAGAATCTATTCGGATGACTATTGCGATGGCAGCTACGGCGATTGCTACCGTCCGTACAATCGTTATTGCCGTTACACCGGTGATTTGAATTGCATCAACGATTACTATCAACAGTACTGACGATCAGATGTAAAACGTAGTCGGGCATGGTGAGATCATTACTCAGAATCGTGATGGTCGCTTTGCCTTTGTCCACTCCTCTTGTTGTTCTCAATTCATAGTAGTGCGTCCAGCACGGCTCGTTTTTGTGGTCCAGTGTTTCCCCGTTTTGTACGACTGCCATGGTGACAGAGTTACCATCGAATTGTAGATTTTGCTCGGGGTAGAGATCGCGCGGGAGCGTGAGGAACATTCTGTTTCCAGTCTTCATCGCGACACTTGTTCCCGATTGCAGAACGTCGATTCTCACATCATCTGTTCGCTGTTTACATACCTCAATGCGCTCGTTCGCTTGTTGTTGCAATTCCGCTTGTGTGGGCGTGAGCGGCCGTCCGCCGAATTCTGCCGCCGCAACAAAGAGCAGGAGGGGAATAACGGTCGCGAAAAGGAAACGGGGGGTGTTCATAGGGGAGCGATGATAACAGTGCGTGCGCACATATCAAGTAGAGACGCCATGGCATGGCGTCTCTACATGTTTGATCACCATTAAAAATTATTTCTTGCTCCCAAACCCGACACCCAAACACACGAGCGCAATCGCCGCATGCAGGTAGTTGTCCGCTTGGTTGACCGAGAAGAGGCCGAGAATGCTGCCGCTGTTCACAAATCCAAGGATCGTCACGAGACCGTAGACGATACCGAAGATGATGAGGTACAGGCGGGACGACGATTCACCGGAGGAGGCAGCAGCGAGCGCGATGATGCCGCTCAGGAGGTGAACGACGTTATGAATGGTGTCGACCTGAAAGACAAGAACCGGATTCATAAAGAAGCCCGCGATGCCGACGAGCAGCAAAACGATCCCAAGGATCCATGTAAGAGATTTAACCATAAAAAAGGGAGGGAGAAAGAGTAAATTAACTGGAATATAGCAAAACGTTTTTTCACTACGTACGAAAACATCATTCTCAGCAAGGCAAACTCCCTTAAAATGACTAGTTGCTAATATACTATAAATATTGTATAATAATACAAACACATGCACACACTTACTCAATCATTCTTTCGACCGTTTGGGGTGGAGGCAGCGAGGCTTCCCGCCTTTCATGCTGCGTACCTGATGCTCGCGGTCATCGCCGCGGCCATGTTTCCTCTCGGATTTTTCGCTTTGCTCATTGCCATTCACATGGCTCTTGATTTCTATAAGTGTCGCAATGCCAGGGCAGTATTTCGAGAGAGCCTCATGGATCTGACATTGCTGTTTCTTGCGCTCACCGCATGTGTGTATCTCTCGCAGGAATTATCGATGATCGCGGTTCTCACGGGCTCGGCACGAACGTACGTGACGCTCATGCGGGGGTTTGCAGTACTCCTTGCGAAGCTGACGATTCTGCACCACAGCCTGCGGATTCTTTTCCATGTTGAAACGTATCTGCATACGCGCCATGCGGGCCTTCATGCGCCGTGGTCTAAGACAGAATCGCTCTGTCTCGCTATTATTGTCATTTCCGTTCTGTCCATTGTATTCGCACCTGCGATCCTGCCGATGGATGCCTCTGACCTTCGCGATGTCCTGATGCGTCAGGTCCGTCCGTGGAAGGTTTAAAAGGGTACGCCACTCGGGAAGAGCTCGCGCTCCACTGTGACAGTTTCCTCGTACCATCGTGCGCGCATTTCGCTGTCTGTCGTTTCCGCATAGCGTTTTGCGAAATCAGCAAAGCGATCTTTGAGGGTGACGCGCTGATCAAAAGCTACACGTTTGTCGGCGTAGAAGAGTAGTTTCTGCTCGGTTGTTTTTCTTTCTCTGGGTGCCAAGTGCCATCCGTGCGTGCGGATGATTTCTGCCATTGCGTGGTAGCCCAGTTCCCGAAGGAAGGCGGAGCATGCTTCTTCGTGGCGCATGGCGGGGAACTTGTTCTTCCACTGTTGCCACACGGACTGCTCGTGCATCGATGCGACAACGTAGGGTGGCGCAGCGCCCGGTCTGAAATCCAGAAACCGCAGGACATCATGCAACTCTGCACTTTGTTGCAGCAGCAGAGGACGAACGATGCTCCCGTCTTCAAGCATGTGCTTGGCCAAATCGCATGCCATCTGTGCGACCGCATGACAATGCGCCACAATGTGCGGTTGCAGCGCCGTTTCTTTTTGCCACGCTGCAACGTCCTCGTTCGTGCAGATTGCGACGTCCTCAAAGGAAATCCGCAATTGGCGTCCGTCGTTTTTTTCCTCGAGGTTTATTCGTACCACCGGTTCATCGAACGAAAGCATCGGGGCACGCTCCGCCCATTCGATGCAACGGATGCCGGTGTGATTCTCACTACTGTGCATCATTTGCCGGGCATCCTCCGGCGATAAGCGGTACAGATCGAGGTGGAGAAGCTCTTGTCCGGTCGACGCACGGTAGCGCTGTTCGAGTGCGAAGGTGGGGCTCGTGACAGGTTCGTCGATACCCAGACCTGCTGCAAAACCTTGTAGAAATGTCGTTTTGCCTGCCCCCAATGGTCCATTGAGCAGAATAGTGACAGGTTTGGCGTATAGTGTTGCTGCAAGGGACCGGCCTGCATCATGCGTCTTTTTGGCATTTGGGAGCCAAATTGATAGGTTCTCTCGGCTTCGTGAATTATTGACGGAAGGCATAAAAAGTTATATTATATTAGTAGTACAAACATCCATACCACTATGAGCTGGACACGCCTTACATCAGCGAAAAAACACGGTTTTGGGAAGTCTGCTTTGCACTCTCGCAAGGATCCGCCGCGCATCACTCTTCTGTATATGAAACAGAAGTCATCGTTCCTTATTGCCGCGCTTTCGATCGTGGCGTTCATGACGGGAAACATGATGGGGCAGCATGGTTGGTACGCATTCTGGAAAGCGGCACTGGGCCAATACGATGATAGTCTCATCACGTATACAGGAACAGTCCCACCGATCGCATTTGTGCCGGACTATCGACGGTGGTCGACCTACGGCGGCATGGCGGAGGAACATATGTACCGCGAGGTTCCTTCCGACCTTCTTCTCCCGATTCCTGCCTACATAGGCGACACAAGCAGCGTCTACTCCGTTGCATACATGGGGTCCTACAGTTCTGGGACGCAGAACTCAGGATCGCACCCGGGTGTCGATATTCGCGTACCGCAGGGTACGCCCATCCGCTCGATAGCAAACGGCGTCGTGGAGTCAGTTCGCGAGGACAGCGGCGGCTTTGGAAAACTGATTGTCATCCGTCATCCGCACATG
Source organism: Candidatus Peribacteria bacterium (assembly GCA_023245865.1). GTDB lineage: Bacteria > Patescibacteriota > Gracilibacteria > Peribacterales > Peribacteraceae > JAHFJN01. The sequence continues at coordinate 357,200 of JAHFJN010000001.1, read as the reverse complement.
CCGGATCCCGTGAATGCCGACTACGAAACCGTGCTGCACTCCGTCTACGCTCACTTGAGCGCAGAGCTCGTCGCAGAAGGTGATGTGGTGATGAAAGGACAGCTGATCGGTTACTCGGGAAAGACCGGTGATGCGACCGGACCGCATCTGCACTTCCAAATCGATCGTGACACCGCTCCGTGGCATCCGTACTGGCCCTTTAACGGTGCGGATCTGAAGGCAGCGGGCCTCAGCACCCTGCAGGCGATCAACGGGAAGTTTCATCAGGACATCGGAATCAAGTATACGGTGAATCCGATGGTGCTGGTGCAGGCTGATCTGCCTCCGGCAAAATATCAGGAAGATGCATCGAAGTTCGCGAAGAAGCCGACGCCGGTTGTTACTCTAGCGCTCTCTCCGGCTGAGCTTCGTACGAAGCGCCTGACCGGTCGTGTTGCGAGGTTGCACGATGCGCAGGCGGCTCTGCCCGTGCTGGTTGTAAACAGGGAGACGGTCGTGTCGGTTGCGGACCGTCCTGCTGTTCCTGCGCCCGTACCGACGCCCACAACTTCTCAGAAGCTCGGCAGCATTGCCTTTGTTACGCTTCAGCATGGCACACAGTTTGACGATCGCAGTTGGCAGGCGGCGCGTCTTACATTCATGGATGACACAGGAACAATGCTGACAGACACGCGTGCGTTGCCCGCCTCGATGATGCTCCGTACCGCCTATGGTGACGCTGAGTTTCAACCATCGATCATCACGCCGGCGATGATCAAAGAGGGGTTGGTGACGGTCCAGATGCTCCCGCACGGTCGCAGAACGATCGTGCTTCAGCTCGAGCCGCTCCACCTCACGAGTAATCCGTTGAAGTTTTTTGGGAATTAGGGGGTCTGCTATACACCGTCAACCCGAGCATCAGGAGAAACAGAATGATTGCCGCGATGAATTTTTGGAAGGTACTTAAAAACAGTGCAGTACCGCCAAAAAGAAGGCCTACGCTCGCCGTGAGCACAATGACGTGAAGTGGCGACCACCCCCGCGCGAGCAGGCGATGATGCAGATGATCGTTGCTTCCCTGCAGGGGAGACCTGCCGGATGTGACTCTTCGCACAATGACAAAAAAACTGTCGATGAGGGGGACGCCGAGCACCAGAAATGCCGTTGCGACTTTCCCTCCCGCATAGATCGTGAGTGTTCCGAGCATGAGTCCGAAGAACATCGCGCCTGAGTCGCCGAGTACGACACGCGGGGGCGGCACATCGAACAGAAAACTTGTGGCTGCAATTGCCGCGAGAAGAAAGGAAAGAAGTGCGAGATGCTCCTGCCCGACGCGGCTTGAGATCGAAAGCAGTCCGATCGTGAGAAAACCTATCGTGCTCAGGAGAGAAACTTGCCCCGGAATTCCATCGAACCAATTGAGTGCATTGATAGTGAGTAGCAGCCAAACGATTGTGAAGACGGCGCTCAGGATGGGAACGTTGCCAAGGAGCGGCATCGCGATTCTCCATGCATCCAGTTTAAAAAAAGGCTCCTGCATGATCGTGGAGAGGGGATTCGTGAGTGTGTAAATCTGTGTGCCGGTTGCAAAGAGCAGGACGGCGACCAGCGTCTGACAGCTCAAACGAATCCGCGGCGAGAGCGGTTTTCTGTCATCGATAACGCACGTGATGCCAAGCAAGATGATGCCTGCCAGTAGGCCAAATTCCTGACGTCCGATCTGTGATACTCCCACGAAGAAGAGGAGAAATGTGAGAACGGCGATGACACCGCTCGGGTAGGGGAGTCGGGCGCGCTTGAGGCCGTAGCGCTCCGGAAAATCGAGGAGGTTCCAGTGCGGAAACAGACGCAGTGCGAGCACGTGCAGAAGCGCGCATGTGATTCCTGCCAGCAGGGGAGTCACGATGAGAGGGGAGAGATGCATCGACACTATCTTCTGCTACAATGCGCGCGTGTCAACGTATCGCACACTTGCAGAGGCCGAACTTACGGATAAGACGGTGCTCTTGCGAGCGGGGTTTGACGTACCGATGGAAGATGGAAAAGTGACCGATACGTCCCGCATCGAGGCACTGGTGCCGACCATGCTGTACATCATGCAGGCGCGTGCGAAACTCATCATCATGGCGCATCAAGACCGTCCCAAGGGGAAGTTCGTTGCAGGCATGAGCCAGAAACCGATCGTGCCAATTCTTGAAAAGATGCTCAAGACAACCGTACACTTTGTATCATCTTGCACCGGAGATGCGACACAACAGATGGTGGATGCCCTCCGACCCGGTGATGTATTGCTTCTGGAAAACTTGCGTTTTGACCCGCGTGAAGAGAAAAATGACGAAAGCTTTGCCCGCGAGCTCGCGGCACTCGGGGACATGTATGTCAATGATGCGTTTCCCAATTGCCACAGGGAACACGCGAGCATGGTCGGCGTACCTCGTCTGCTTCCCTCTTTTATGGGGTTTCGTTTGGAGAAGGAAGTTGACGCTCTGTCTAGGGCCGCGATGAACGCGCAGAAGCCCGTCGCACTTCTCATCAGCGGTGCCAAGATGGAAACAAAAGTGCCGGTGATTGAGGCGTTTTTGGACAAGGCAGATGACATCATGGTCGGAGGAGCGATTGCAAACACGTTTATCGAAGCAGAGGGTCATGATGTGCGTGCGTCGCTCTGTGATACGCTCTTCGTGCAGAAAGCAAAAAGTATTATCGAGCAAAGCGCTTCCGGTCATGCTCACCTGCACATTCCCACAGATGTTATCGTCGGGAAAAATCCTCAGGATTCTGCACCCGCTCTCGTTGATGTGCATGCAATCCCCGATGGCAGTGCGATCTACGATCTTGGTTCTGAAACTGTCGATACGTACATCGCGGCGATTGCGAAGGCGAAGACCATTATTTGGAACGGGCCGCTCGGTCTCTACGAATCGGAGCCATTCGCAACCTCTTCCAAGCGCATCGCAGAGGCTGTTTCTCACTCGACTGCACGGGGTGCGTTCTCTGTCATCGGTGGCGGCGATACGATTGATTTTCATACCAAGTATGGTCTTCGTATGGATGGGTACAGCTTCGTCAGTGACGGCGGAGGCGCAATGCTCGCATTTGTTGCCGGAGAGACGCTTCCTGCGCTCGAGCTCCTCCGGAGTGCGTAAACCTTTACCATGCCACAGCCACCCTCCGTTTCCATTATCGTTCTTTTCCCTCAAGAGGGGGAATCTTGGCCGGCGCTTGCCAAGCGGATGGAAGAAACATCAGGGGAACTTCTGTTGGTTCTTTCGGGGAAAGAGGAAGAGTTGCTGGCTTCGCCCGCGATACTGTCAACATTTCTCGCAGAATGTAAAAAACTCCAGCAGCGTCTGCGCATTGCGACCAAACATCCTGTCCTTGCGGGGAAATTGCGCAGTGACGGCTTTCGTGTCCTCGATCGTACCAAGCACGTGAGGGCGCTCCTCAAAAATAATCCAAGACTGGGTGATGCGTTGCGTCTCTTTTCGCCGCATCTCTGGCGTCAGCTTCTCAAGTCACGTCTCCAGCGGATGGGTCTGCTCTCCGTCCCGAAGCTCCGTATTTTTTCCCTCGTCAGCTTAAGCATCTTGCTTTTCTACTTCGTCATCTTCCACTTGCTTCCATCCGCCGATATTCGTATTCGCCCGCGCCAAGAGTCGATCAATCAGACCGTCAATATTCTCCTCGTGCAGTCCGGTGCGGTGCTGGATCCCAGCAGTCCCGTTCGCACCATGCCGCTCGTTTCGATCACCGTGCATGCCAGTCGTTCGATGATATTTACGCACATCAGTAAGGAATCCATCGGCACCGCTTCCACGTTGCCGCTCACGATCGTGAATAATACCGCAGATGTCTATTCTCTGCGTAAGGGGACGCGTTTTACGAATCAGGCGGGCATGGTGTTTCGTATTCGTGATGCTGTCATCATAGAGCCCGGCAAACCATTCACGGTTCGCGCGAAGGCGGACGACAAGGATCAGTTCGGCGAGATCATCGGCGAACGAGGGAATGTTCCGGCGGGGCTTCGGTGGGATATTCCGGGGTTACAGGATCTGGAGCGGCAGAAAATTTATGCCGAGAACAAGAAAGCCGGGACAGGTGGAACGACGTCCATCCGCACGGTGCTCAGCGCCAAGGATCTTGAGCTTGCGGAGAAATCACTCCAACAGGAATTACTCGTTGCTGCAAAACACATTTCCGAGCGTGAGCTGCAACTGCGCAATGCCCAGGGCCCTTCACGCAGACTTCGCCTGATCGATGACGAACGCCTCGTCTCGATCGTCTATGATGATGAGAACATACCAAAGGACCAAATCGGACAAGCACTTGCGTCCGTGCCCGTCAGCGGCAGCATCAGCTACACCGTGTATGCCTATGATGCGCAGGCGATCCTTGCGATGCTTCGTCAGGAGCTCGAAGCGCACGTGCGCGACGGCCGCAGGCTCCTTGGTGACCATCTTGGTCTCGAGAGTCTCGTCGTCACCCCGATTGCGCATGCGGATAATTTTTCCACGATTAAATTGACGGTCGACCTCACGGGAACGGAGCAGTACATCTTGGACCCCCTCACTCCCACCGGCGCTCTGTTTGCCAGAAAAGTCCGCACGCTCGTGACGGGCATGGACAAGGCGCAGGCCGTTCGTATTATGAGAAACCTTCCGGAAGTTGAGGCCGTGAGTATCGCCCAGTGGCCGCCGTGGCGACGCACGCTCCCTAGCATTGCTTCCCATATTTCCATTGTGACTCAATGAAGTCTTCTCATCGCCGCATCGTTCACTTTTTTCTCCTTGGGCTGGGAGTGATTCTTGGTCTGCCGATTTGCAGCTTTGCCATCATCGAAGCCACTGCCGCAGGGGACGCGGTCTTTCCTGTTGAATGTGCGATCGTGTTCGGGGCGGCCGTCGGGCCGGGAAGCCGTCCCGGTCCGGCGCTTGTCAGGCGCGTTTCAGGGGCAAGTACCCTCTACCGTCGTCACGACATTCAACGCATTATTTTGAGCGGAGGGAAGGGGACAGGCAATCGTCTCAGTGAGGCAGAAGTGATGCGCAGACTCGCGTTGCAACAAGGGGTTGCTGAGAGAGACATCAGAGTTGAGTCACAGTCGCATTCCACGTGGGAAAATCTGCTCTACGCCAAAAACTTGACAAAGGATTGCTCCTCAGTGGTCGCCGTCAGCGACGGTTATCATCTCGCGAGGATCCGTCTCCTGGCACTTCGTCAGAAGTGGCAGGGAATGGGTATCACCCCCGCGCAAGCGAGCAAGGAAATGACACTGCAGGAGCGCAAAGCAATTATGCGCGAGGTGTTTGCGTATTTGTATTACGCGTTCTACATAGATCGTATTTGGAAAATTCCATCAAAGATAGAAACATCCACTGAATCGGCACAAACCGTTCCTGCGTCAATTGATTTATTCGTATAAAATGCATTATACGAAGTAGTGTCTCGCCTTCTCATCACTCCCCTTCACGTCTTTGCATGAAAGAAAACAAGCTACGCAGCGCAGTCACCCGCTATCTCCAGTATCTGGAGTCTGAACAAGCCAAGTCTCCCTTGACTGTAAAAAATTATGCACATCAATTGCAAGATTTCGTCAATTCGACAAAAGCGCGCTCCCCTGCTGCAATCGACAAAGCAAGTATCCGTTCCTACAAGCAATATTTGCATACGTTCCAGGATTCGTTCGGGGCTCTCCTCACGGTACGAACCAAGAATCACCGTCTCACGGTCCTTCGAGCGTTTTTGCGCTACCTCATTCAGGAAGAGGAAATGGATATTCTGCCGCCGGACCGGGTCCAACGCTTCAAGCAAGACCCGCGGCAGGTGAAGGTGCTTTTCGATGAAGGAGTGGAGCGTCTACTGCACGCACCGGATCCCGGGACACTCATGGGGAAGCGCGACCGCGCAATCCTCGCCACTTTCTTTTCGACCGGGCTTCGTCTTGCGGAATTGGTCAGCTTGAACCGCAGGGAGGTCAATGATCAAACAAGGGAAATGAGTGTGCGGGGCAAGCGCGGCAAGGTTCGTGTCGTCTTTCTCTCGGATCCCGCGGTGAAGGCGATTCGTGCGTACCTCGATGCTCTTGAGTCCGAATGTGACCCTCTCTTCATTCGTTTGGTGAAAGACAGCACAGACCGCACCATGAGTGGCAATGAACTTCGCCTCACACCCCGCAGTATTCAAAATATCGTCAAAAAATATGCACTGCTTGCGGGCATCGTCGAGTGCCCATCTCCCCACACACTTCGGCACAGCTTTGCCACACACCTCCTTCGAAACGGTGCGGATTTGCGGAGCGTGCAGGAAATGCTCGGGCATAAAGATCTCAGCACGACGCAAATTTACACCCATGTGACCAACCCGCAATTGAAAGAGGTGCACAAGAAATTTCACCGAATGTGAGATATTCCAACCGCAACTTGCTCAACTGTAACCCTTTCCCTACGATGGCAACGAATCTATTTCTTTCTCTTTGATCTATGGCATTGTCCACAAACGGTAATTCACCTGTGGTGAGCTCGTCGAATCCATGGTTTGCGTCCACGGTCGGTCTCGCCGGGTTGATTGTTGGGTTCGTGCTGGCCAATGGTATGCATACCACGCTCTCTCCGACATTTGGAGGTGCAGCTGCTCCGGCAGCAGTCGTCCCGACTGCGCAGCAGCCGGCCGCCCCCACGCCCCCTCCAAGCACCGCACAGCCTGCAACGGCCGGCGATGGTCCTGTCCTTGGTAAAGCGAGCGCGCCCGTCACCTTGATCGAGTTTACGGATTTCCAATGCCCCTTCTGCGCACGGCACTTCACACAGACATTCGATCAAATCAAGCAAAATTACGTCGATACGGGCAAAGTGAAGTACGTCATTCGTTTCTTCCCGCTGGGATTCCATCCGAATTCAGAGAAAGCGTCCGAGGCGGCACTCTGTGCGAATGACCAAGGGAAGTTCTGGGATATGCATGCGGCTCTCTTTAAAAATCAAGACACCTGGAGTCCCTTGCCGGCAGCCGCCGCCGCCGATGCGTTCAAGAAATACGCGGCGGATAGTGGACTGAATACCGCCAAATTCAACGCATGCTTTGACGGTGGAACCAAAGCTCCGATGATCGCAAAGGACACTGCGGATGGTTCAGCGTCGGGCATCGATGGCACGCCGGGTTTCTGGATCCTTGGACCGAACGACCAGCATCAGCAGGTGAAGGGCGCTTTCCCCTACGCAACGTTCCAAACTGCGTTTGATGGGATGCTGAAATAAGCATGAAAGAGCACCTTCCAGGTACTCTCTCATGGGCTCTCCCTGCCTGCCGGCAGGCAGGTCTCCGGTAGTGAGTGCCTCCAGTGGCAGCAAAGCTGGCACTTCGGCACATGTAGTTTCATTGGGGCCCGCCGCCACGGGGGGTGAAGGGGAAGCCCTGTGAGAATGCAACATGACGAAGCAGACGTCGAAGCCTTGGAGACGTCTGCGAGGAATGACAGGGCGGGCGGAGTGTGGATTGGCGGCGGAGCGCTTTTGGTTCTTTTCTGGCCTGAGAAAAGAACATCATAAAATATTTTCTTGAAAAATCACTTGCATTATGGGTGTACGAGCGTACACTACTCTCACATGCAAGCACTCCCCTGCTACTCACCGATCACTCTCTCGCGCACGAAGGATGTCGTGATCGACTTTGCGAGTTTGTCTCGCAGTGAGGCCAAGAGCGACCACTTCTCCGCCACTTCTCTGCTCGAGTGGGTCCGGTGTTCTCCCTCGACTGCTTCCATTCATGTGTATCTCCCCTCCCACCGCCAGGAGCCGGTGAGCCGACGACTGGAGCGCGTTCTCCTGACGCTTGGCTGCACGGTCACTCGCCGTACCCAGTTCTCCCCCGCATGACATTTTTTATTCTCCTCATCGGCATACTGTCTCTCGTGTGGCTGCTCCAGCACATGCTGCAGTCGGAGTAGAAGAGGAAATTATGCGCGGATTGCATCTTGCTGTGTTTCTAGCGCAATAAGGCCTCGAAGGTCGCGAATTGCGATATCTCTTACTAATTTGTTAAATTCCATGTCGTCCTCAAGACCTCTTGTTTCCGGTGGCACAAAGGGCTCTCCATTATTTGTTAGGCAAATAGCCGCGTTAGGTCTCATTCCCACAGTTGTTCCAGCTAAGTCTTTCCATACTCTTGCGGCTTCATACAATGGCAAAGAGCCCGTGACAACGATTTGACATCGCTCGGTTATTTTATCCCGGGTGTGCAAACCTTTATGTGCTTTTAAAAAATGTGGCATTTCCCATTTTGCACTCATGGGAAAAGCAACTTGCACATATTGTGTGGAATGTTCCTCCCGGATGCATCGAGCGCGGATCACTCCGGCGAGTCTCCAGATTTCAGCCAATGCCTTTTGAAGTGCTGCACTACTCCCGCCATGTAGCATAATTGTTATTTCCTGCACACCTTTGTTGTCCTCGCGCATGCGACTGCCGACGGATGCTATGGAGAATTGATGCGTCGAGAGAATTTTGAGGATGTTTTTATCTTCTCTATCGTCTTGAAACTCGGGCCAGCATTGAATATTGAGCACATGTCGAACTGCTTCCGGTGCGGCATTCGGTCCTCCTCTGGCATCTTCTTGTATGGGAGTGGGCGTATCGGTCATGACGGTCGTAAAAGGAGAGTTTATCTTTCCTTGATGGACGATGCCTTGCACGCTCCTGCAGATTGATGCAATGGAATCCAGTACCATAGTATCGGCAGTTAATTTTAATTTGTCTCTCAATTTCCCTTGAGCACTGCCCCCCAGTTGTTCTATCGCACATCGTAAAATTCCTGCGTCAGGATGATTGGTATTTGCAACCAGTCTCATGTGACGACGAAGGGGTTCCGTTGCATCAATGACTTCGATCACAGAAGGCATCGTTGCAAGAAACGCAGTCGGATTATCCTGAGGATTCCTTCTGGTCGAAGAAGGATCGCGCGGTGGAACGACCATGGTAAGGTAAAATGTGCCGATGATTTCCCCCGGAACGACGGAATAATTCACCGGAAGCATCTGCCTTCCCTTAAATGCCAGCAGCACATCGGCTACTTCGTTAGCACCGCCGACGATCTTTATTTTGAGGGCCTCTGGCGAGGAAATACTCTCTCTTTCATCAGAATGGTGTTCTGTGGATACGGCAAATGGCATAAGTGAATAATCGTACCAATACGCTATTGTGTCAATGTATCCTCAAAAACTTTCTCTTTCCAATTTTTACGATGCCCTTCTCAGCATTTTCCTCGATTGATTGAACAACTTTATTGTTCATGTGTATCCCCTTTTGTTCAATGAGTCTGCGAGCTTCGGACTTAGAAGAAACGGCGTTGGCGCGCAGGAGTAGATCTATCAGCAACTCCCCTTTCTTGGCTTTTATATCCGGCATGTCGTCGGGCACTCCGCCTTTGCTAAACACCGCTTGGAATTCTTTCTCAGCGTGCATGGCGGCCTCAGTTCCGTGATAGATCGTGACGATCGCGCGTGCAAGCTGCATCTTGTAGTCCTTTGGGTTCGCACCCGCTTTCATTGCCTTGGACGCAGATTCGATCTCCTTCATCGCAATGTCCGTGCAGCATTCCATATAGAGCGGAATCAAATCATCTTTGATGCTGAGGATTTTGCCATACATGTCCTTCGCGTCATCTTCGAGATAGATGCAATTGTCGTACGTCTTACTCATTTTGCGTCCGTCGGTGCCCTCGAGTAGCTTGAGCGTCATGATGCATTTCTCGCGTTTCCCGAATGCTTTTTGCAACGTGCGACCTGCGAGCATGTTGAATTCCTGATCCGTTCCGCCGAGTTCGAAGTCGACGTCTAAAACCACCGAATCGTATCCGACCATGAGCGGGTACATGAATTCAATCATGGAGACCTCTTTTCCTTCTTTCAGTCTTCGTTCGAACATGTCGCGCTGGATCATCTGATTCACTGTGAAGTGGCCTGCGAGTCCGAGGACCTTTTTCATAGTAAGAGTGTCGAGCCATTCATGGTTATACCGAACTTGAATCTTCGAAAAGTCGAGGACCTTCGCCGCCTGCTCCTTGTAGGTTTGAAAATTCTTCTGCACCTGATCGAATGTGAGTGGTTCACGCAGAGTATCGCGACCGGAGGGATCTCCGATCATCGCTGTAAAGCTTCCCAGAAGGAAAATGACCTCGTGGCCCGCGTCCGCGAACTGTTTCATCTTTCGCAGCGGCACCGCATGTCCGAGGTGGATCTGTGCGCCGGTGGGATCGATCCCCCAGTAGATTCGTAACTTTTTTCCACTCTTCAATTTTTCCTCAGCTAACTTCTGCGGGAGAACTTTTGCGACGGAGCGCGTGAGGAGATCATTTGTCATGGATGTATTGTACACTATTCTCATGCCTTCATGGACAGTTGACCTTCCCGACAGGCTTGATACGTTTCTTGCGAAAGACGGCCGTATGCTCTCGCGAGCTCGTGCGCAAGCTGCGATCGAGGGGGGTCTGGTGCAGGTGAATGAAGCGGTGGTCACAAAGTCCTCGATGCGGTTACAGGAGGGGGATCTGGTGACGGTTGAACAGATCCGTCCCGATGATCTTCCGGCGATAATCGAACGGGTTGATATGCATTTGGAAATCTTATACGAGGATTCGGCATGCTTTGTCATCAACAAGCCTGCGGGCATCGCCGTGCACCCGGGCTCTGGAATGCCCGCGGATGAAAAGACGATACTCCATGGAATTGCGAAAGAAGCGGCACTGGTTCATCGCCTCGATCGCGAGACGACCGGTTGTCTCCTCATTGCCAACAATCCGGAAGCACTTTTGTTTCTTCAAAAACAATTCGAGGATCGAACGGTGCAAAAATCCTACCTCGCGATCGTCGCGGGCATTCCCGATCCCCCGGCTGCCGTGATCGATGCCTCTATTGGCCGGAGCACCGTGGACCGCACGAAGATGACGATCCTCGGGTCTGGCAAGGCTCGTGAGGCGCGTACAACGTACACAACGCTGCAATCCGCAAGCGGTGCGGCGCTGCTGCAATGTGATCTCCACACCGGCCGTACGCATCAACTACGCGTGCATCTGCACGCGATCGGTCACCCGATCCTCGGTGACAGCAGTTATGCGAATGCTGTGAGTGATCGCTTGAGTGCGGAATTTGCGATCGAGAATCTCTGTTTGCATTCGTGGAAGTTGCAATTCATGTCGCCGGCGGATCAGAAGGTGCATGATGTGATTGCTCCGCTTCCGGAAATGTTCACGTCGACGCTGAAAAAATTAATGATGACGATTTAGGGCTTATAGGTGACCGTATACTCCATCGTATCCAGAATCTCCCCCTTGCCGTTGCGTGCGGTGATGCGATACGTGTTCGTTCCGATTTTCAGTGTTTTGAACGCTACGCTCGCGATGTAGTTCCACGTTGTTTTTCCCGGTCGATAGAGTTGCAACTTGTATCCGTTCACCCACACGCTGTCGGTCGTGCCGGAGGTTGTTCCCTCCAGAACAAATTCACTGCCGGTTGCTGTGTGCTGTGAGCCCGGTGTCGGGCCCGTGACTGCAAGCGTGCCGGGCGTGAGCGGCGGATTTTTTGGTAACGATGCTTCATCCACCGCAGTCGGTATCGTCGAGCCCGTACTGACAAGGCCTTCGACACCTTCCTCGAGCAGGATCGTCAGATGCGCGGCGTCGCTTCTGCTGCCTGCTTCATCAATCGAAACGACATCGAACACGTTCTTTCCCGTATGCAGATTATCCAGCGCGGTACTTGCCAGGTAGCTCCACGTCGTATCCCCCGAACGGAAGAGTTGGAGTTTGTAGTCATTGACCATCACGGCGTTTGTCTTGGATGTCGCGGTTCCCCTGATCTCAATCTCCGTTCTCTGCGTGCGATACGTCTGCCCGTTTCCGGCTGGTTTGGTGATCGCCGGAGGCGTTACTGTCAGTTTCGTATGGTTGATCGTGCGTGTGAGTTCGCTCAGCACGATGTCATTTGCATCGAGCGCTTCCACCTGAATGTCCATGGTGGCACCATTTGTCAGCGAAATTTCTTCGGAAAATGTTCCTTGGTTCGTATCGATATTTGCTTGATAGCCATTGACCCGAACGCGGTCGACTTTCGAACCCACGGTGCCTTTTACGATGACGGTCGATGCATTGATCGTTGCTCCCTCCGCAGGCGCCGTGATCGTCATGATCGCATTATTCTGAAGCTGCGGAAACGATTGCTCCGTCGCGCGCGGTGCAGCTGCGATTCTGCTTTCGAGAACGAACGGTTTCGCCGCCGCGAGCGGATCAATCGCGCTGCGGTATTTTTCCAGATTGCTCTTCGAGTCAACGCTTGCCGGCAGCGTGAGCTGCTGCCCCTCGCCGAGCATGAGGGGTCCCTTCGCGCCCTTCACATCGAGTTGCACTCCGTTCCCGTCCGCGCGGAAGACGACGATGGTGTTTGCGTTGATCACAGCTTCCGTGTCCGCTGCGAGCGTGCAGATGAACCGTGGCGTCGTCAGCGTCCGAATGATCGCGCCCGAAAATGCATCGCTCGTCGGTACCCGTACCCATACGGATCCGCGTTTCAGTGTGACGGCGAATGATGATTCTTCCGTTCCGTGCATGCTGTCGGTAACCGTCATGTCTGTTTGTTCGTCGAGTCGCACGCGGCTTCCATCGAAGAACGTGAGGAGAGCGTGGCCGTTTGTTCCGGTGCCGACGGTGTCGTTCGCATAGAGTTTTAGGTCGTCCTCCGCGCGTTGTGTGAGGCCCCCCTCCAGCGAAACACTCACTGTGCTGTGTTTTTCGATCGAGAGCGCGACGGGGCTGCGCACCGTTTCGTTCCCGCCGCCAAAGAGATGAATGATCCAGCGTCCGACAAAAAACAGCAGCAGGAGCGCCACTGCAACGAGCGCGATGCGAAGAGCGATCGCAGGGAGGACGGAGGGTGCCGCAAGTGCATAGGGCCCGCGCCTCTGTCGGTAGCGTCGGAACATAGGAGGAAAAGCGTACGTGAAATTCACAGACGTGCGCAAGTCATTTCTCTTCCCTCGATCACATCCGGTGCTCAGGACGTTACTCTCGCAATTTCTTCCTTGCTCGTGATCTTCTGTTCCACGAGAATTTTTCCCCACTCCTTCATCGGCAGATAGCCATCTTTTTTCGCCTGTTCGAGGAGCGCTTCCTCTCGCTCCTGCGTGAGAACCATGTCGCGAAGGACAGGACTGACGACGAGGAGTTCGGGGAGTGTCATACGTCCTGCGTACGTTTCGGGGTTCGAGGGGTCGTACGAAGCGGCCGCTTTGGATGTATCACTGAGCGTACGGATCAGTCTTTGCGCGAGAATCGCACGCAGTGCGGGCGCGAACGTATAGGGACTGACGCCCATCGAGAGCAGACGTGGGATCGCTTCAATGGCGGAGTTCGTATGGAGCGTACTCAAGACCAAGTGTCCGGTGAGGGACGCATCGATGGCGGTCTGGGCGGTTTCAAGATCACGAATTTCACCGACGAGAATGATGTTCGGGTCATGACGCAGGATCGACCTGAGTCCCGAAGAAAAAGTGAATCCATGGTCCGGATCGATCTCACTTTGTACGATCCCTTTGATTTCATATTCGACAGGGTCTTCCAGGGTGATGATGTTGCGCGCGGTGCCGATCACGGTGCTGAGCAACGAGTAGAGCGTTGTCGTTTTTCCGGATCCCGTAGGACCCGTAACGAGGATCAGCCCGTGCGGCAAGCGTGCCAGCTCTTCCAATTGTTTCTTCATGTCGCCCGGAAATCCGAGCGTTTCGAGAGGAATAATACCGCGCTTCGGATCGAGCAAACGCAGTGTCACCGTCTCGCCGAAGCGCGAAGGCAGTGTCGCAACACGAATGTTGACCGTGCGGCCCTCCGTTTCGAAGGTGTATTGACCGTCCTGTGGAATATTCGTCACGTTCAATTTCAATTTGGAGAGAAATTTGATTCTGCGGAGCATCTGTTCGTAATTTTCAGCCGTCATCGGCGGGAGTGCCTCCAGCACACCGCGGAGACGAATTTCCAAGCGAACACTCCCCTTCTCCGGAGAGGTATGAATATCTGAGACGCCGATTTTCGAGCAGTATTGCTGCAAATCTTCGAGTAATTGCTCGCCATTCAGACCGGAAAAGTCAGGATGTGCCATCCAAACAGTATATCACAATTGGCTTCATCCTGCTATCCTACGTGCCTGCGATGCTCATACCGTCTCTCTCACAACGTTCCGAAACGCAGAAGAAGCGTTCCCTCCTTCGTCGAATGGTCATTGTGCACGGGTTTCTCCTTGTGTGCGCCTTGACCATCGTATCGCGCATGATGGAATTGCAACTTATTGACAGGAAATTTTATTATGATCAAGCACAAGATCAGCAGCTCCACGGCATCAAATTGCCGGCGTTGCGTGGAGAAGTGTTCGCCCTCAACGGAAAAACACACGAAACATCCATTCTTGCAACCAACACAACCTTGGATCTCCTCTACGTCGACCCGCTGATCACACAGGATCCCGCTCGCATTGCCGATACGCTCGCACCGCTGCTTATCACGGAGGATGTTTACCAAAAATGTGCCGGCGGCACGGAAGACTGTCCCCGCGAACTGATTACGTTTCCTGGTTCTCCCTTCAGTCCGCAGTACGATCCGCTCGCGTTTGTGCATCGATTGTCATCGGGTTCGCTCTTGGAGCCGCTCCCCGTCGATCTTCCCACTATGAATCCCGATGCCAAGGTTCCCGATATCACGGAGGTGCGGCGCTTGTTTGCGCGTGACATCGAGCGGCGCATCTCTGAAAAACGCGTGACGTTTGTTCCGCTGAAGTACAGCGCCACGAAGATCGAGATCAAAAAAGTGCGCGAGCTGAACCTTCCGGGAGTTGACATCAACGAACCGCAGAAGTTGATCTTTGCGAATCCCGAGGAGACTCCGCAGAGTAACCTCACATCCATCAGTCGATCACTCGCGCCGGTTCTGAATATCGATGCGATAAAAATTTTACCGTCCTTGCGCACACGCCCGCTGCGTTACGTTCCTATTCTTCGGCGTCTGAGTCCGCAGACGACACTGCGTATCAAGGAGAAGTTACTGCAATCCTTGACCGAGACCAATCGTAAGCGCGCGCAGGCGCGAACGCGCGAAGAAGCCGATACCATTCAAGATCCCCTGCGCAGCATCGCGCTCCTGCCCGAACACTGGCGGTTTTATCCCGATGATACGATCGCATCGCAGGTCGTGGGATTCATGAATACCAATCAGGAGGCGCAGTACGGCGTCGAGCGAACGTTCGATGCGCAGCTGCGTGGTCAGGAAGGTCTCATCAGTACGGTTTCAGATCTCCAAGGCGGGCAGATTTTGACTTCCAACCAAACCATCATCAATCCGAAGGACGGTGACAGCATCGTGCTCACTATCGATCCGTTCGTGCAGAAGGAGGTCGAGCGCTTGCTGCAGGATGGACTTCAGAAATACGATGCGGAGAGCGGGCAGGTCGTCGTCATGGATCCGTTCACCGGGCATGTCATTGCGATGGCGAATGCCCCGCTCTTCCGGCGCAACAGTTATGCGTCCGTGTACGAGAAGGTCCCGCTCAATCTTCCTCCCGATCGTGAAAAAACAATTGTGGTGGAAATTTACAACCCGCAAACGAACGCTCGTATTGTGAAGGGATACCTTCCGCAAATCTTTTCCGATGAAGAACGTGCGAAACTTCCCGACAAGATCCAAAAATCTCTCGCAGAAGTTCAACAGCAGTTCGATCTTAAAGATCTCGCGCGGTATTTTCTCTATTTCGGCGAGAATACAAGGCAAGAAATTTTCCCGACCAGCTTGAAGGGAATTTGGCTCAAATATAAAAACAACATCGGCGTCGGCGCGTACCTCAATCGCTCCGTCCAGGAGATTTACGAGCCGGGCTCTGTCATGAAGCCGATCACGATGGCAATCGCGCTCGACCAGGGGGAAGTCACGCCCGATCTCATCTACGACGACAAGGGGCCGGTCGAAGTCGACACCTACACCATCAAGAATGCGCTCCTGAAATACTACGGCAAAGTGACGATGACGAACTGCTTGGAATTTTCCATCAATACCTGCATGACTACGGTCTCCGGTCGCCTCGGAAAAAAACTTTTCCATCACATGATCGAACGCTTCGGTTTCGGGCACGTGACCGGTATAGAGCTCGATGATGAACTCACCGGCGAACTGAAACCGTGGCGCTCCTGGAGCAAAACTTTGCTTGCAACCGCCGCCTTCGGTCAGGGAATTTCTGCGACACCCCTGCAAATGATCACGGCGTTCAGCGCACTCGCCAACGGCGGCAAGCTCATGCGACCGACGATCATCGACCGTACCATCCACCCCGACGGAACCATCGAGAAGAACGAGCCCGTCATCGTCGACCAAATCATCAAGCCGGAAACCTCCGACACCATCACCGCTATGCTCGTGAGCAGCGCAAACAATGGATTTGCGAAACGGGGAAAGGTCAAAGGGTATACGGTCGCGGGTAAAACCGGCACCAGCCAGATCGCCGGTCCGGGCGGTCGCTACGAGACGGGCACCGGCTCCACGATCGGCACCTACATGGGCTACGCCCCTGCCACCCACCCCAAATTCGTCATCCTCGTGAAATTCGACCGCCCCAAACGCAGCCTCGTTGTCTACGGTGAATCAACCGCGGGGCCTCTCTTTCACGACATCGCTGAGTTTCTTTTTAAATATTACGGGATACCGCCGGATGAGAGGTAGGAGGAGGCATCACTTCACTGTAACACTCTTTGCCAAATTTCTCGGCATATCGGGATCCTTCCCTCGCTGCACCGCGAGGAAGTACGCAAGCACCTGGATCGGGATGATGTTGACGATCGCCTGCGCTGAGGCGGCGTCCGGCACGCGGATCCACTCATCAAAGATTTCATTCGGCTCCGGTGACACACCGATGATCAGTGCGCCGCGCGCGCGGAGTTGCACCGCATTACTCAAAATATCCGGCATCACCTCGTCTCTGCCCGCAAGCACGATGCAGGGAGTTCCGTCCTCAATGAGTGCGATCGGTCCGTGCTTGAGTTCACCCCCTGCAAACCCTTCGGCATGGATGTAACTCACTTCTTGGATCTTGATCGCGCTCTCGAGCGCCATCGGATAATTCCAGCTCTTGCCGATGATGTAGAGGTTCTCGTGTCGCTTGATGCGGTCGGCGAGTTGCGTGAGTCGCTCGACGTAGCGCGGGTTCAGCATGTCATTGATCATCGAAGCGGTTTCGAGTAGCAGTTTTTTCCCCTCTTTTAAGCGTCCGACGAGCGCATACGCAATCAGCAGCAGCACCGCGAGTTGTCCGGTGAGCGCCTTCGTTGATGCGACCGCGCGCTCGGGTCCGGCATTGATACAGAGTGTGTAATCCGATGCGCGATCGATGCTCGATCCCTTTACATTCACGATCGAGAGTACCTTTGCTCCTTTGCTCTTCGCCACTTGCATTGCCTCGAGCACGTCCGCGGTCTCTCCGCTCTGACTGACGACGATGAGGAGACTCTCCTTTTTTAGGAAGTGGTGGTAGAGCTTAAATTCGCTCGCGGGTGCAAAGTTCACGTGATGCTCCGCGACGACGGAGAAGAAGTACTCCGCCGCCATACATGCCTTTCCAGCGGTGCCACAGCCGACGAGAAAGGTACCCTTCGCATTTCTGATCGCCTCCGCAATCGTTTCGATTTCCTGCTCACTCTGGTTCACGGCTCTCGCGATCGATTCCTTCTGATCCATGATTTCTTTGAGCATGAAGTGTGCGAAGTCTCCTTTGTCTGACGGCGCTTCGCTCACCGGAATCTCGATCTCACGCTTTGTACGCTCGCCGCCTGTCTCGATATCTGAAAACAAAATATTCTTCCCGTTTGTGATGACCATTTCGCCGTCATCCAAGTACTGCACCGTCCGCGTGTGCGCTTGAAATGCGGGCGTGTCCGATGCGATGAAATATCCCCCCTCTCCCACTCCGATGATCAATGGCGATCCCGTTCGGGCTGCGACGAGTGTCTCACTCGCCGCATGAACGGCGAGGATCGCATATCGTCCGGTGAATCGCTTGCAGGCGAGTCGTACCGCGTGCGCGAAATCCCCCGTTTCCTTCAGGTACTCTTCTATAAGGTGCGGGGCGACTTCGGTGTCCGTGTCTGACGTGAACGTGTGGCCCTTCGTGCGCAGTTCACTACGCAGTTGTTGGTAATTTTCAAAGATGCCATTGTGCACGACTGCGATTGTTTTGTCTTCATTGAACTGCGGGTGTGCATTCTCCCGTGTCACGCCTCCGTGCGTCGCCCACCGCGTGTGACCGATCGCGAGAGAGCTCACATCACACAGACTGTGTCCATCGACACCGCTGATCTTCCCGATCTCCTTTTTGTGGCTCAGGTGGTCCCCCTCCTTCCACGCCACGCCCCACGAATCATATCCGCGGTATTCGAGGCTCTTGAGGCCCTCCACCGCCATGACCGCCGCATCGGTTCTTTTGCCAACAAAGCCAAAAATACCGCACATGGGGGGAGTATAGGCCAAACGAATTGACGTTCCTAGTCCTCTCCTCTACATTCTTCCCGCTTTCCTATGCCTCTCACTCTCTCCGCCATCAAGCGTGCAAAACAGAATGCCGTTCGCCACGCGCGCCTCCAGCCGTACAAAACGAACATGAAGACGATGATGCGAAAGCTGAGTGATCTTGTGAAGGAGGGCAAGAAGGATGATGCGCAGAAGCTGCTTCCCCAAGTTTATAAATCCATCGACATGGCGGCGAAGAAGCAACTCATTCACCACAAAAACGCCGATCATAAAAAATCTTTGGTCGCGCGCATGCTCGCGAAGAAATAATCGTATGAAGTATCTGTCGATGGACGTCGGAACACGCAGAACCGGTCTCGCTTTTTTTGATGCTGCTACCGCGATCGTTCTACCGCTTGATACTCTCACGCATCAATCTCCAGAAGAACTCGCACAGCAAGTCCTTGCGATCACGCAGGCCCGTGCTATCGACCTTATTGTCCTCGGTTTGCCACTGCTGCCCTCCGGTGCAGAAGGATCGCAAGTCGCGTTCGTGCGAAGCTGTGCTGGTCTTCTGACAGAGGGTGGCGCGCAAGTTGCGTTTCAGGACGAGCGCTACACCACCCAAAGGCAGAGCGATACCGATGGCGACGCACGTGCCGCTTGTGAGCTGCTGCGAACGTTCCTTGAGGCACGGAAGGAACTTTGACAGGCTGTTTTACACGGGCGTACGATTGCCCCCTTTTCCTTTTTCATGGAACATGCACAGGAATCATCGGATTCAGCGGAATGCGACATCGTACGCAGATGCTTTGTGATGAAAAAAGCAGCGAACGATCCGATGGGTGCGGACCTTCTGCATTTCATTCATACACAGCTGCGCTGTCCCAGCGTGACCAATGTTCGTACCGGGACACGCTACGATGTTTCCGGACTGGAGTATGTGGAATTTGACGGTGTGCGACGTGCCATCCTTGGCGAAGCGCCCGTCGACGAGATCATGCCTGAAGTTTTCTTTCAGCAGTTCTCCAATACGGCGACGGTCATTGCTATCGAATCGCAACCCGGTCAGTACAATCAGACGGAGGACTGGGCCCAGCAGTGCATTCTCTTGGAGACGGGCAAATCATCAAAAGTCCGGACGGCGGAGTGCATCGTTGTTGAAGGGAATTTGCCTGAGGATGTTCTCGGCTCGCTCAAACAATATCTCATCAATAAAAATGAAAACCGCGAGGCATCGCAGGACCGACCGCGTACACTCGAAGAACCGCTCTTCGATCCAGACGATGTGAAAGTTCTGGACGGATTCACAGTTGCCAATGACGCGGAGCTCAAAGCGCTTGCTGGCAAAGACGGATACAAGCTCGCGATGACAATCGCTGATATGCACAAGGTTCAGGAGTATTTTCTGGGGAAAGGAAGAAACCCGACCGTCACCGAACTGAAAGTCATCGATACGTACTGGTCGGATCACTGCCGTCATACGACATTCACGACTGCACTCCAGAATTTCTTCATCGATGGGCAATTTGTCGGCGATGGAAATGACAAGAGCGATGCAGACGCGATGATGCGTTCCTCAATGCAGAGATGCATTCAGGGTGCATTAAAAGAATATCTGCAGGACAGAAAAGAAGTGCTCGGTGACGATGCGATCGATTCTCCGCCGAACCTGATGGAGTTGGCGACGCTTTCCATGAAGCGGCTAAAAACCAAGGGGAAACTCGACGACATGGAGAACTCGAAGGAGAACAATGCAGCGAGCATCATTGTGCCCGTGCGGTTCGAGGATGGTCATACCGAGCAGTGGCTCTACATGTTCAAGAATGAAACACATAATCATCCGACAGAAATCGAGCCGTACGGCGGAGCAGCGACGTGCGTGGGTGGCGCGATCCGTGATCCCCTGTCGGGCAGAGCGTATGTCTTTATGGGTATGCGTCTCAGCGGCAGCGGCGATCCGCGTATTCCACTCAGTGACACACTGCCCGGTAAACTCTCACAGCGCCGTATTACGACCGGGGCCGCTGCCGGCTACTCCGGTTATGGAAATCAGATTGGTGTGCCAACGCAAAAGGTGGTGGAGGTGTATCACAGTGGGTTCGTTGCCAAGAGGCTCGAATGCGGATTCGTCGGCGGCGCGGTGCCGCTTGAAAACGTGTGCCGCGAGGATCCTGAGGACGGGGACGTGGTGATCTTGCTTGGCGGCCGCACCGGTCGTGACGGCATGGGTGGTGCGACAGGATCATCCATCGGACTCAGCCGAACATCCATTGATGAGTGCGGGGTGGAAGTGCAGAAAGGAAACGCACCGGGGGAACGGATGATCCAGCGCCTTTTTAATAATCCCAAAGTCAGCAAATTGATCAAGCGCTGTAATGACTTCGGAGCCGGCGGCGTGTCGGTCGCGATCGGTGAGCTCAGTGACGGACTTGATGTGGATCTCGACAGGGTGCCTCTCAAATACAAAGGTCTCGACGGTACGGAAATCGCGATCAGCGAATCGCAGGAGCGCATGGCGGTGGTGGTCAGCAGAAAGAATCTGAAAAAGTTTCTCAAACTCGCGGAGGCCGAAAACCTGGAGGCGACGCAGGTGGCTATTGTGACGAATAAAGATGCTTTGACGATGAAGTGGCGAGGCAACACCATCTGCGATCTCGATCGAAATTTCCTGAACGGCGGCTGGGCACCCCGAACTGCGAATGTTGATATGCCGTTGCCTGCGGATATCGCCTCCTTCTTTACAAGATTGCCGGAGGGAATTGATGCCGATGCCCCTCTGGCACAGCAGTGGATACAGAATCTCGGCCGGTTGAATGTGTGTTCCAAGCGCGGGATCCAACAGAGGTTCGACAGTACTGTCGGTGCGAACACCGTCAAAAATCCGTACGGTGGCAGGCATCAGGTGAGTCCGAGCGAAGCAGCGCTCGTCAAATTCCCGGCATCGGGCGCCACGACTGCTGTCGCCTCGTCGATCGGATTCGATCCGGATCTGTCCGCCGAGAGTCCCTTTCATGGTGCGATCTATGCGGTCGTCGATGCCATCGCACGCATCGTTGCCACGGGTGGCAAAAGAAAAGATGTGCGTCTCACAATGCAGAATTTCTTTGAAAAACTCGGGGATGATGCCAAGCGGTGGGGCAAGCCGATGCTCGCGCAGCTCGGCAAGTACCTCGCGGAAAAGATGCTCGGTGTGGCGTCCATCGGCGGCAAGGACAGCATGTCCGGTTCCTTTACAGACGAGACCACGGGCAATCGGATCGATGTCCCGCCAACGCTCGTCGCGTTCGCGATCGCAACGATGCAGTCGAAGCGTGCGATCCATTCGGAGTTCCAGCAGAGGTTCAGTACGATCGTGCATCTGCGCGCACCGCGTGATGTTAGCAGCGTGCCGGATTGGAAGAATCTGCGTGATATGTGGAAGCGTGTCCACAAGCAGGCGAAGAAAGGCAACATTCTGTCCGCGCATGCCGTGCACAGCGGTGGTCTGGCAGCCGCACTCACTGAGATGAGCATCGGCAACGGCGTGGGCGCGGACATCAGTCACAATCCTGCAGATCCATCCGACTGGTTTTCACCGGAGTACGGTTCCATCGTGGTCGAGATTCCGGATGGGGCTGATCCTGCTGCATTATTTGAAGGTCTCCCGTATTCCAGGATCGGGAGAACCGGAGCTAACAGCCGGTTGCGGATCATGGACGCGGATCAGACCTGTTTTGACCGTGCGGATCTGGTGGAAGCGTACGAATCCCCTCTCGACCCGGTATTCCCGCGTACGCAGGCAGCAAGTGGTGACGGTGTCGATGTTTCCAAGGAGCCGTTTACCATGCGCGCTGCTCGCAGCAGCGATATCAAACGTATCGTGCATCCGAAGGTCGGCGTCCTTGTTCTGCCTGGGACGAACTGTGAATATGAAACGGTCGATGCATTCACGGCAGCCGGTGCGAAAAAAATTGAAGTACCGGTTTTCGTGAATCTCACGCGTGCAAAAATCGAGGAATCCGTCGGACGCTTTGCGGATGTGATCGACAGGTCCCAGATCATCGCACTCCCCGGAGGATTCAGCGCGGGTGATGAACCGAAGGGATCCGGAAAATTCGGTGCCGCGGTTCTTCGCTCGCCGCGCATCGCAGATGCGATGCACCGCCTCAGAGATCGAGGCGGACTGGTTCTTGGCATCTGCAACGGCTTCCAGACTCTGATCAAGTCGGGACTGCTGACAGGGAACATTCGGATGCTCGAGGAAGACGATGCTACGCTCACGCACAATGACTGCGGTCATTTCCTGAGCACGAACGTTCGTCACCGCGTGACATCCGTTCTCTCCCCGTGGATGTCGCAATTTGTCACCGGTGATGTCGCCGATTTTCCAATCGCGCACGGGGAAGGAAAACTCATACAGGCACAGCGTGATGTCTGGCAAAAAGGCCAAGTGCCATTCCAATATGTGGGCAATCCCAACGGTTCGGAGGCTTCAATCGCAGCGCTCACCGACGACACCGGCAGGATCTTTGGAATGATGGCGCATCCCGAGCGCGCGCTTTCCGGTTTATCCATCAATGTCCCGACAGAACGAAAGGGCATGCGTATCTTTGAGTCCGGTATCGCTTATTTTCAGTAGAATCTATACATTCGCAATTTCTCTGCCTTATGTGACAGTATATAAACATTGACAAACTCTCAAAATACTATATTTTATTACTCCGCTCCTTGAACACCCTCATGTCTAGTGCATAACAATAAGCACGGACATTCGTCCAGACGAACCAAAGGAAGATCTTTTGCTTCTGTCAATGTTCTGGTAAAACGAGGGTTGTTCTTTATTTCCATCCGCACACGTATGGCTGACGCCTCCTCCACCATCACTCCCGTCACGACGAAACTCGCAGTGAATCTCCAATCATTGCTCGATGATTTGTTTTTGGTCCTGACGGAGAAGGAGTCCATGGTGATCAAGCGTCGGTTCGCGTTGCAGGGTCAGCCGAAGCAAACACTCGAAAAAATCGGCAAGCATTTCAAGGTCACGCGCGAGCGTATTCGTCAAATCGAAGGCATCGCTCTCTCGAAGCTTCGAAGAACCGTCCGCACGACAAAACTCAATGATGTCAATGAGCTTGCGAAGGGCATTCTGCGTGTGAGTGGTGGCGTGATGCGTGAAGACGAATTGATCAGCCAGGTCCTTAAGCGTATGCCGCAGAGTACGGAGCTCGACGGAGCAGTGCTGCGCCTCTCGTTCTCGATCGACACCGAAATGAACACTTCCGGTCACAGCGGCACATTCATTCCTTTCTGGCGGCTCGAGTCCCTTGCAATGGAAGATGTTTCCCTGATCGTCGAGAACATCGTTAAAATTCTCAAGAAGCGCAGGTCCTGTATGAAAAAGGACGAACTCGTCTCCGCTGTGCAAGCGCTGAACCTTTTTAAGGATCGCATCCCAAGCAAGGAACTGAACAACAGTTGTATGACCATCGACGAGCGACTTCGGGAAATCGATGAAGGCTGGGGTCTTACTGAGTGGCGCTTCGTCCGACCGCGAAGTATCAGAGACAAAGTGGAAATCATCCTTCGCAAGAGCGGATCCCCTCTTCATTTCATGGAGATCGCCAATCGCATACGTGAAACACGTTTTGACCATAAGAACGTCACTGTCCAAGCGGTCCATAACGAACTCATCCGTTACCCGCAATTCGTCCTCGTCGGACGCGGCCTGTACGCCCTTCGCGAGTGGGGCTACGAGCCGGGAACGGTCGCTGATGTCATTGAGTTGATCCTCAAGGAGAAAGGTCCTTTGAGTAAAAAGGAAATCATCACCGAGGTCGCCAAGCAGCGCACGGTCAAGGTCGGCACCATTTCTCTGAATCTGCAGAAGATGCCGTACTTCGTCCGCGTCGGTCGTGCGGTGTACTCGTTTGATGCGAGTAAGAAATAGGAGCACACTAACGCTCCCATGGACCTCCTCAAAAAAGCGTTGATTCCGGCATGCGCTCTTTTGATTTTCGTTGTTCTTTCGATGAATGCCTGCAAGCGCGTCGTCCCTGCCCCCTTACCGTCCGGCCCCGTGACGATGACCGGAACGCTCCTAAAGGCGGAGCTTTCGCTGACACGGCGCGGGACGCATCTGTTGCGGCAGCATGGTAAAGATGTCATCTACGTTGAGAGCCATACGCTTAATTTGCGTGAGTATGAGGGATTGGACATTGTCCTTCATGGCATTCTTGAACCCAATACAAACGATTTTGATCTGCCGGTTCTTCTTGCAGATACGGTGACATTGGTGCAATTCCCCTCCCGCCATTTCGAAATTCCTTCTCTTCATGTTTCTTTTTCCGTTCCCATGGGGTGGTCTGCAACACTCTTCGATGATGGTATCGCTTTTTCCCAGACGGGAGCAACCGCTCCACAGCTCCGCGTCAGTCGATCGGTCCTGACCGGCCTTCCGAACGATGTTCGTATCCTTGTGGGAGGGCGCAGTGCCATTCGAGTTCATAAGGCTCTGGGCGATGCTGTTTTCATTCAAAACGGCCGCGACATCATTGTGTTCTCCTTCGGGACACAGGACATTGCTCGCATTCTCTCCTCCATCCAATTTTCAGCATCTTCCTCTTCTCGTTCGGGCAGCGGATCACTGAGCACTGGCTCGGGATCGCACATCAAAGGAACAGCTTGTGGGGGTGCTGCGGGGATTTTGTGTCCTGTTGGGCAGTACTGCGAAGTGACGGACCAGGCAGCAGGGATTGGAGTCTGTGTAAAATTGGGTGTACGATAATACACCAACATATCTCTATTATCCTGCAATCGCATTTTCTTGACCCTTCACGCGCGGTAGAACATAGTGGGTGTACGTTCATATACCATTCTACTTCCTCTTTCCTATCTACGTATGGCAAAGTCCTCTGCTACACTCAGTCCCACGATGGATGCATCTATGCACAAGGTTCCGGCTAAGCCTTCCTCTCTCGACACTGTGAAGCTGGCGGCTGTTCAAAATGCCCTCGCACAGATCAAGAAGGAATACGGTGATGGATCGATCATGCAAATGGGTGAAAAGATCGCAATGCACGTTGCAAAATTCCCTTCCGGTTCGCTTTCCCTCGATATTGCGCTCGGCGGCGGTATCCCCGTCGGTCGCATCATTGAAATTTTCGGACCGGAATCATCCGGTAAAACGACGATTGCGCTCCATGCCATTTCCGAGGTCCAGAAACGCGGTGGCAGAGCTGCTTTTATTGATGCAGAACACGCTCTCGATCCTTCGTACGCAAAAAAGATCGGTGTTGATATTGACAGCCTCTTCGTTTCGCAGCCGGATGACGGAGAGCAGGCGCTCGCGATCACGGAAACGCTCGTCCGTTCTGGAGGTATCGATCTGATCGTCATCGACTCGGTTGCGGCTCTGACTCCGCGCGCGGAGATTGAGGGTGCAATGGGCGACAGTCACATGGGGCTGCATGCACGCCTCATGAGCCAGGCACTGAGAAAACTCACCGCAATCGTGAGTAAGACCAATTGCTCGGTCATCTTCATCAACCAAATGCGCATGAAGATCGGCGTCATGTTCGGAAATCCCGAAACCACCACCGGAGGCAATGCGTTGAAATTCTATGCCAGTTTGCGCTTGGATGTTCGCAGGATCGACAAAATTGTCGAGAAGATTGCAGGTGAGGGAGCAGACGTTCAGGAAATCATCGGGAATAAAACTCGGGTGAAGGTGGTGAAAAATAAAGTCGCTCCACCCTTCCGCCAAGCCGAGTTCGACATCCTTTACGCACGTGGCATCAGCAAGGAGGGTGATCTGCTCGACCTCGGCGTTCGCTATGGGATCATTGAAAAATCAGGTGCCCACTTCCGTTACGGTGAGGAGGCACTCGGCCAAGGTCGTGAACAGGCGAAATTGACGCTTGCCACCAATCAGAAACTCTATCACGCAATCGAGAAACAGATTCGTACAAAGGCCGATATAGCTTGATGGATTCTGAGGAGCTCTACAGCGGCTTTGGATGGAAAATAACGATGGACTCTGAGTCATTGCCCGATGGCAGATCACGTACAGCCGCTCGCGTTCACCGGTGTGATAGTGCTCATATTCTTGCTATCCCGAGTGACGACACGGTTTTGATCCTTCGCGAATATCGGCCTTTCTACAGAGATTACATCTGGATGTTGCCGAGCGGTAAGGTGGATAAAGAGACGGATGCCATGCGAGCAGCACAGCGAGAATTGCGTGAAGAGACCGGTTTTCGTTCAGATGACTTGCAACATTTTTACTCTGTGAATAATTCCGAATCGATCGAAATGACGCACCATATCTTTGTTGGCAAGCAACTTGTGAGAGATCCTCTTCAGGCTGACAGTGATGAATTTATCGAAGTCCATGAGCTGCCCCTTGGACAAGCTCTGGATCGCGTACTGGCCAGTAAGAAAATTCATGTCACCAGTGCGTTTGCACTCCTTGCGTACATGCGAGAACGCTCATAGACTGAGACTCCTTTCCATCTCTCATGTCTCCTGTCGCTTCTACCATGTTCGATGTGCCACCACATGCGCTCGAGGCGGAGAGAACCGTGCTCGGTGCACTCCTGCTTGATCCGGAAGCAATCATCAAGATTTCAGACTTTCTGAAGCCGGAAGATTTCTATGATCCCACGAACCGTTTGGTATTCCAGGCAATTTTTCAATTATACCTCGCACATGAGCCGATTGATTTTGTCACCGTGAGCAACAAGCTTGCGAATGACAAGGCTGTCCAGCAGATCGGCGGCAGTGCATTTTTGGCGGAGCTTGCGTCCTCTGTGCCGACGTCATCGCACGTGTATCAGTACGGACAGATCGTGAAGGCGAAAGCGCTCCATCGCAGCATTATCGATGCGGGACGGAAAATTACAGGAATCGGCTACGAAATGGAACGCCCGATCCCCGAGCTTCTGGAGGAAGTCGAAAAGACGGTCTTTCAGATCACGAATATGTTCCTGAAAGAGAAATTCATTCACATTCGCGATATTCTGGATGAACGTTACGAGAAATTTGCGGAGTTGCACGCATCCGACGATCCGTCGACCAAAGGTGTGCCGACAGGTTTTCAGGCTCTCGATTACAAGCTTTCCGGTCTGCAGCCGAGCGATCTTGTGATTCTTGCAGGGCGCCCGAGCATGGGTAAGACCGCTCTTGCTCTGAATATTGCGGTCAATGCTGCAATCCGCAATCATAAAACAGTTGGAGTATTTTCTCTCGAAATGAGCAAGGAGCAACTCGTCGATCGTTTATTTGCATCGATGCTTGGTGTTGACAGTTGGAAACTGCAGCGTGGCAAGCTCGATGACAGTGACTTTCAGAACATGGGGCCGATCATGGACGAGCTCAGTAAGGCGAACATCTTCATCGATGATTCCTCCGCTTCCTCCATGCCGGAATTTCGCACAAAAGCCCGCAGACTCCAGATGGAGCATGGACTCGATCTTCTCATTGTCGATTACTTGCAGTTGATGTCGACGGGCAACAACAGTTATGCGGGTAATCGCGTGCAGGAAATTTCTGAAATCTCGCGCTCGATCAAGCAAATTGCCCGCGAGCTTCGAATTCCGGTTCTCGCACTCTCGCAGTTGTCACGCGCCGTGGAGTCTCGACCCGACAAAAGTCCGCAGCTCTCGGACCTCCGTGAGTCCGGATCTATTGAGCAAGACGCCGATATCGTGCTCATGATGTACCGCGAGGATTACTACAATGAGGACAGCGACCGTCAAGGCATGACCGATATTTTTATCCGCAAGCACCGCAATGGTCCGACCGGAAGAATCGAATTGCTATTCAAGAAGGAACAGATGCGTTTCTATGATATCGACAAAGTACATGCGAGTCCGTAATATCGCATGTGTCTCTTTCTCCTATGGATCCACTTCCTGTTCGACCGGATATTTCACTGCTCGCGATCGGTGGTTACAGTTTGCTTTCCTTCGCGATCGTTTTGTTTCTTACGCCCTGGTTCGTATCGTTCCTTCGACGCAATAACATCGGAAAGCAATTGCGTGTCGAGACAGTGGATGGAAAGGACCCGACGATTTTTCGCACGTATCATCAAAATAAATTCGGCACGCCGACGATGGGCGGACTTCTTATTTGGGGAGGTATTTTCTTAACGGTCTTTTTATCTCGTTTATTCTCCCTTCTCGGTTTTGTTGATCATTCACTGCTGCAACGTGGTCAGGTCTATTTGCCTTTATTCATGCTTTTTTCGTTGGGCGTTCTGGGTGCGGTTGATGATTACCTCAGCATTGTGGGAACAGATGAACAGCGTGTGCAGAGAGCGATGAAGAAAATAAAAAAGTTGGTCATTGCGGCGGCGGTTGTTGTCATTCCGGCATCTTTGTATTTGTTCGTCGGTTTTCTCAAAGTCCCCCAAGCAGCCCCTGGCTTCAGTCTGAATGCAGGTCTCTCGGGAGTGTTCATATGGTATGCACTCTTTCTGTTCATCATGATTTTCTTTGGTCTCACGGGCGCCGTGCTTGATGATTTTCTGCAGAAGCTTCTCTTCGGACAAAAGCGAAAGGGTGGCCTCGGCGTCGTACCCAAGATTGTCTCTCTTTTTATTCTTAGTCTGGCGGGCGCACTGTGGTTCTACTTTCGTTTGAACATCAACGAGGTCCACGTTCCTCTGTATGGCAACGTGGTTGTCGGGCTTTGGTATATTCCTATTTTTATGTTCGTGCTCGTCGGTACTGCGAACGCCGTCAACTTCACGGATGGCCTCGACGGCCTTGCGGGAGGTCTCCTCGTCATTGCATTCGGAGCGTTTGGGATTCTTGCCTACGTCGAGCATCTTTACATACTCAGCGCATTCTGTGGCGTCTCCGTCGGTGCGATAGCCGCTTTCCTTTGGCACAATGTCCCGCCGGCACTCTTCTTCATGGGTGACACGGGCTCTCTGGCGCTTGGCGGAACGCTCGCTGTCATTGCCATGATGATCGACCAGGCATTGATTTTGCCGCTCGTCGGTTTTGTCTTTGTGCTCGAGATGCTTTCGGTGATCATTCAGTTGACAAGCAAGAAACTGCGCGGTGGGAAAAAGGTATTTCTTGCAGCTCCCATCCATCATCATTTTGAAGCCCTGGGATGGGGAGAAAGTAAGGTTACGATGAGACTCTGGATCCTGGGGAGTTTCTTTGCACTCCTTGGAATCATCTTGGGTCTGATGGTATAATGCCCGCAATGCTGCGGGTTGCGATTAACGGCTACGGACGGATCGGTCGACTTGTCCATAGGCAGTTCATTCAGCGTTTTTCTGATCAAGTCGAAGTTGTTGCGGTGAATGCGTCTTCCGATGCCGAAATGCGTGCATACTTGCTGAAATATGATTCGCTCCATCATCGACTCGATGCGGACGTTCAGGTCAACGGAAGCAATTTTTCCGTGAATGGCAGAACTGTGAATGTTGTCAAGGAAAGCGATCCTTCTCAGTGTCCTTGGAAAGGACTTTCGGTTGACATCGTCGTGGAGTCAACCGGTAATTTTGAAACGAGTAAGGCTGCGCAGGCACATCTTGCCGCGGGTGCCAAGCGCGTGATCATCACCGCACCAACCAAAGATGACACGCCGATGTTCGTCAAAGGCGTGAACGATCACGAACTCACTGCTGACATGCATATTATTTCCAATGCATCCTGCACGACGAATTGCATAGCTCCGGTTATCAAGGTGATGGATGCGGCGTTTGGTATCGAATTCCTCCTGGTCACCTCCGTGCATGCATTCACCACTTCGCAGAATCTTCTCGATAACAAAGCAAGAGACGGCGGTGGGGAGCTTCGCAGGGCGCGAGCCGCCACGCTCTCGATGATTCCCACAAAAACGGGGGCGGTGAAAGCATGCGCAAAAATTTTCCCGCACCTGGCAGGAAAAATCGACGGCATGGCGTTTCGCGTACCCGTTCCGACGGTCAGCTGTGCTTCCATGGATTTCATTCTCAAGAAAACTGCAACCATCGATGGTATCCATGCGTGTCTGCATGCCGCTTCGCACACACCTGAGCTCAAACACATTCTTTCTGTTTCTGAGGATCAGTGTGTTTCCATCGACTTCCAAACCGATCCGCATTCCTCCATCATTGATGCTCCATCGACCAAGGTGATCGGAGGGAAGGCGGCACAAATTCTCAGCTGGTATGACAACGAATGGGGCTATGCTATGCGCGTCACCGAAATGACCCTTCGCATGGGTGAACTTCTCTTTTCCTCTCATTGATATGCAAAACGAAGCAGTGTGTCCCATCCCGCAGCGCAT
This sequence comes from Candidatus Peribacteria bacterium, assembly GCA_023245865.1. GTDB lineage: Bacteria > Patescibacteriota > Gracilibacteria > Peribacterales > Peribacteraceae > JAHFJN01. The sequence continues at coordinate 326,438 of JAHFJN010000001.1, read as the reverse complement.
CTCGCTCAATCATCATATCTATAGAACCGGCAATGTTCCGGATAGCTTGCGCCACCTCATTCTCGACATCTCACGTGCCGCCAAATACATTCATTACGCAATCCGCAATACTGAGGCGGGGTTGGCCGGAACGCGCAACCAATTCGGAGAAGAGCAGGAGAAGCTTGATGTGCTCAGCGACGACATCATTCGACAGCATCTTTGTGAAAGCAGAGTCGTGGCCTCGTATGTTTCGGAGGAACAATCTGAGGCCGTCGAGCTTGATCCGACCGCACCGTACACCGTTGTGTTCGATCCTCTGGATGGCTCCTCTCTTGTCGATGTCAATTTTGCCATCGGTTCCATTTTTGGCATTTACAAAGGCATGCACGTGATCGGAAGCACGCCCGGTGATCAAGTCGCAGCGTTGTATGTTCTCTATGGCCCACGGACGCTTCTTGTCTACAGTGTCGGCAACAGCGTACACGAATTTATTCTTAATGAAGTCGGAGAATTCATCCTTCTCCGTGAATTTTTGGGAGTGGCGGACATCGCAAAAAATTACAGTCCTGGTAATTTGCGTGCAGTCAACGTAAACGCCGGCTATCGATCATTGATGGATGTTTGGATGAAGGAAGAGATGACACTGCGGTATTCCGGTTGCATGGTTGCGGACGTGCACCATATCCTCAGTAAAGGTCAGGGAATATTCACCAATATCGGCGGAGGAAAATATCCACTCGGTAAACTGAGGTTGGTCATTGAGTGCGGTCCGTTTGCCTATCTTATGGAGCAAGCAGGCGGTGCTGCGTCCGACGGTACGCAATCAATCCTCAAGAAAAAAATCGATTCTCTCGATCAACGCAGTCCCCTCATCATCGGCTCGAAGACGGAGGTAAAAAGAGTGTGTAAAATGTTGAAGTAGTCTAATCCCAAAATGGTTCCTTCAGTGCCTTTTCCAGCACGTCGTTTAAGGTATAACTCGACTCCACACGTGGCAGCTTTCCTTCGAGCTTGTAAATCCGCTTCATGGAGCGATAGGTTCCCCATGGATAAAATCGCTGACGCCGTGGTCTCTTGGAATTTTTCTTCGAGCTTGCGTCTTTTTCATCAGCATCATCGGCTTCATCGAAGCTATCCTTCATGGGCAGGGATTTTGGTCTGCCATTGAGATTCCACTCCACTCTTGAGACCACAATGCGTAGTTTAGGATCAACGTAGACTAAATCATCGTCATGATAAGGTGTTGCTGCCTGTTCTGTCACAGAAACGGATTCATCCATGAGGACAGTATAGCATGCCGGCAACCCCGGTTATGGTCTCAAATGGTGCTCTTCGGGTGGTAATGGTGGCGGTGGAGCGGGCGGAGGAGGTAAGGGGCTGATGGTTTCCTGCCGCTCGCTTAGAGGAGTCGGGTCTTCAGGGTGCCGGAACAGATCTTGTGCTTCCTGTCGGTGATATTCCTGCCATTTCAGGAAGGAATAGAGTGTTGCAATAAGGCTGCCCACCAATGTGCTATAAATACCGAAGCGAATTTCAATCCGCGAAAATTCATACGTCACTTCTGTGAGAACTGAGAGCGCAGCAAGCGTGAGGATGGTTATTTGACTTGCTACGCAGAGTCGTGTGATTTCTTTTTGCCTCCTTTTGAGAACGATCGGACCGCCCAGAAGGGGTACTGCTGTCAGGGCAAGGAGAAACAGAAGGAGAATAAAAATGATCATGCCAATGAATGATGTGTAGAAGCTGAGTCCCGTGTAATTGACAGTTTCTCCGCCTATCCACTCACCTGAAAGCCAAGGGAAAAAGAGCGCTATCAAAGAAAAGAACGCAGCCCCATTCAGGATTCTCTCCTCAAGATCGAGCGATTGAAGAATTCGTTGCAGTCGTGATGCCATCACACGTAGCGTACACTACTCGCATGCATCTCGGTATAGATATTCGTGAAGCATGTAGTGACAAGCGAACCGGTAAAGGCCAGTGGACACTCGGATTTTTACGTGAGCTTCTCTCACGAGAACACGAACTCACGCTCTTTACGAATACAGATCCTCCCGAGCACGTGCGGTTATTATTTACCAATGATGAAAGATTTCATCTTGTGAAGATTTGTGCAAGGGGGCTTTCCTGGCATTGCACGGTTGCGAGAATTCTCCTTGAACAACCGCACATTGATGCGTACATCAGTACAACAAGCTACATCGTTCCCTTTCTCCTTGGTAGAAGGAAGAAGGTTGTTCCTATTATTCATGATTTGATTGCTTTCAGATCGGAGCCGCATGAGCGTAAGGCTTCTCTGATTGAGCGATGCACGCTCGGTAGAACCGTAGCGACTGCCGAATTTCTTTGTACCGTGAGCGACGCTACGAAACACGATCTTCTCACTCGTTATTCAACCCTCAAGCCAAGCCGTATTGCAACGATCTTTGCAGGTCCAACCTCAGAGCCCACTCTCAGGCATCCTGATCAGCCCAGTATGATTCTCTCGATCGGGACGCTCTCGCCGCGTAAGAATCAACGCAGGTTGATACAAGCATTTGCTTCTCTTCCTATGGATTTGCGTGATGGAACGTCTCTTGTGCTCGTCGGCAAGCGCGGATGGAAAGATAATTCTGTCATCAGACTCATCAGAAAAACTCCTGGTGTGCTTTGGAAGCAATATCTGTCGGATACCGATTGTTTGGACTTGCTCAGTCGTGCGACCATCTATGCCTTTCCTTCTCTCTACGAAGGATTCGGTTTGTCTGTCCTTGATGCGATGCAGAGCGGCATTGTGGTTCTCACATCCGCTCGTGGCAGTCTTCAAGAGCTCGTCGGCGATGCTGCACTTCTGATTGACCCGGAAGATGTTTCGTCTATTGAAAAGGGTTTGCAGGTACTTCTGAGCGACAATGCACTCAGGGCAGCACTCTCGGATAAGGCAAAGGCGAGAGCAAGCCTCTTCACGTGGAAGCGGACTGTCGATCTCTTCTTGGCACGGATGGAAACTGTTGTGTAAATATCGTATGATGGATCGGATGAAGCATCTTCGCTACCAGACCATTGGCCTTACCATGAAGCAGGGTGTCGATGAGAGTGACGCAACCGTTTCACGTGTTCTTTCGATTTTGGCGAAGGAGCATGTTGAGGTACTCAAGAACTGCAAGAGCGTATCGCGTGATGCCGAGATCGATGCGTTACTCGTGATCGGCGGTGATGGTTCGATCCTGCGTTCCGTGCGAGAGCTTCATGATTTTTCAGTGCCGATCATCAGCGTGAAAAAAGGAGAGGTCGGATTCCTGGCAGAAATCAACATCGACGAAGCAGATGTACTTCTGCCGCAATTGCTGCGTGGTGAAGGAGTTGTCGAAGAGCGCAGCGTTCTTTCTGTTTCTGTGCTACGGGATGACGCAGAAATCTTTCATGGCTTTGCACTCAATGAGGCTGTTATATCGCAAGGAACGATCTCTCGTCTCCTCGACCTAGAGACAAAAGTCAGCGGAGAAAAGCTTGCAAACTTTCATGCCGACGGCCTTATCATTGCAACGCCAACAGGATCGACGGCCTACTCACTCGCAGCAGGTGGCCCCGTCGTCCATCCGCGTATTCCAGGTTTGATTCTGACTCCCATTAACCCACACAGCTTCAACCAGCGGCCGATCGTGCTTCCGGGAAACGCCGATGTGGAGTCACAGGTGACAAGGTGCAATGATTCGTTCGAACAAAGCAGCGTCAGCCTAACGCTCGATGGGCAAGTCTACCACGAACTGCTGAAAAATGATCGTGTGATCGCGTGTATCCACAATGAAACAGTGAAATTCATTCGTCGCCGCGAAGATACATTCTTCCACACTCTCAGGACAAAGTTGAAGTGGGGTGAACGATAAGATCCGCTTGCTTTTCCATGCACTCAATCACAACGCCTACACACTGCGGATGCTGCCGTGCGTCTTTCATGATGGTGCGAATGACGTTCATACCGTCTTTTCCACTGAACAATGCCTCATGCGGTTCGTAATCAATGACGTCTCTCATCATTGCCGTTCCCTCCGGGATGTAAGGCGGATTGCTGACGACAAGGAAAGGCTCCTTGAGGCAGGACAATGGCTTCAGCGCATTTCCTTGGAGGAATTTGACCTGGCTCAGAACGTTGTGGCGCTTCGCATTGCGCCTTGCGATACGCAAGGTATCGGAGCTGATATCCGTTGCGATCATGCGAAAATCCGGTCGCTCGCAGGTAAGTGTCACCGCGATACATCCGCTGCCTGTACCGATGTCTGCAATTGTCCGGAGTGAGGCAATATCTCCCCAAACGTATGTTGCAATGACAATCTGTTCATCTGCTGGGATGACTTGTTTGACCATATCTCCCTGCATGATCCTGAGAGTCGTTTGCACCAATTGCTCCGTCGCAGGGCGTGGAATGAGTACGGATGCATCAACAAAAAAGTTCCGGCCATAAAATTCCCGTTCACCGGTAATGTACGCAGACGGCTCGAAGCGACTGCGTCGTTCCATGAAGGTCGACCACTGTTGCTTCTCTGCAGAGGAGAGCTGTGTCTCCTGATGGGCCAGTAACCACGTTCGTTCTCGTTTTAGAACCGAGCAAAGGAGAATTTCAGCGTCTATGTGCTGTATGCTGCTGCGTGCCAGTGCATCTTGTACCGTCATGCAGCTATCATGCCACAATCTATGAACACCATCGCCATTGATTGCAGATTTGCCGCAACACAGTCGGGCTTGGGTCGTTACACACGTGAACTCATTACGCGTGTGGTTCAGCGTGATCATGCATCTCGGTATGTCCTTTTCGTGCGATCGGCAAGCGAGGATTGGATTCCGCGACAACTGCAACATGTGAGTGTCGTCGAGTCGAACTTTTCTCACTATTCCTTTGCGGAACAATGGCATCTTCCCCGCTTGATTCTGCGCTCGAAAGCAAATCTGTTTTTCTCTCCTCACTTCAATGTTCCCTTCTTCTGCCCCACTCCATTCGTGATGACCGTTCATGATCTCATTTTGCATCACTTTCCGAATGAGGCTTCGTTTTTGAAGCAAGTGGCATACAGATTGCTTTTGGCAAGGTCGGTGCGTCGCGCCTCTCACATCATGACCGTCAGCAATTTTGTGATGCAGGAGATTGTGGATAGCTACGGGACGAATATCGCGAAACGCATCTCTGTTGTTCGTGAAGGCGTGAGTGAATCCTATCGCTTTCGTAGCGCTGAAGAGATCGACGTTGTCAAAAAGGCCTACGGTCTCGACAAGCCGTACTTTCTGTATGTTGGAAATTGTAAGCAGCACAAGAATGTTTCTACGTTGCTCGGAGCATTTTTGATGTTGCCGAGAGGTTCATCTCAGTTGATACTTGTGACAGGTGGCAAGGAAGTAAGGCAGCTTGGCATACTTCCGCTCGGTGTCCGTGTTCTTTCAGGTCTTTCCGATCAAGCGATGTCGTGTTTGTATTCCGGTGCACGGTCTTTTGTCACCGCATCCCTCTATGAGGGATTTTGTCTGCCGATTGCTGAGGCACTGGCGTGCGGGTGTCCTGTCATTGCTTCCCATCGTGCAGCGATCCCCGAGACTGCGGCCGGCAGAAGTGTTCTTGTCGAGCCAACAGTGGAATGTCTTGCTACGGCTATGAGTATGCCTTCTGAGAGGCCACTGCCATTTATCGGTACGACCTGGGAACAGGCTGCTGCCAGTGCCCTATCGATATTTCGGTCAGCATTCTAAAAATCCCCGGGTCATTACTGGCACCGGGGAAATTATTGAGAGCTCGATGTTAATTATCGATCGTGATCGTTTCTGAAAACGGGACAACGAGTGTGGTTGGCGACGATGGCGAGCTTAGATCAAACGTAAATGTCTTTCCGGCATTGACCGCAGAGGTCTTGAGGATCGGGACAAGGATGTTCTTCGCTTGCTCCCCGGGGGCAAATGTTGCGGTCCCAGAAACTGCGGTAAAATCTGTGCCTGCAGATGCAGAGCCATTGTTTGTCACGTAATTGACGGTTGCCGTCCCCACGGTTCCTCCAACGCGCGTAATGGAAATTGCAATGGTCCCCGCACCTTTACTGACATTTGCGGTACTCTTTTGGAGCTTGAATGAACCCGATCCGAAGTTGCCGGATTCATTGTCGAAGACAATGACATTGGCAGTGTTTCCACCCGCTGCGATTGTCGCCCCGCCGGTGGGGCTACTGATCGTTACACCAAATGTTCGACTGCCTGTGATGGAAGGGCTGTTCACTATCGACACAGTGAATGATTTTACCGTCTCCCCTGCTGCGAAGCTCAGAGTTCCTGTGGTACCCGTGTACTGACTTCCTGCGATGGCGGATCCGTCGATCGTTGCGTAGTTCACGCCAACTGCCCCGGTGGAACCACCGTCACGTTTCACATTCACCGTGAGGGTGCCTGCCGTTTCATTGACCATGTACGCACTTGCGGCCAAGGATAGCGTGCCTGCAGGATTACTCGGTGCAGCCGCGGAGGAGACAACAGTTGCCGCTGAAGAGGAAGAAGCATCCGTGTTCGATTGGTTATCGGTGATTGTCAGTGTGGCGCTTGCGGGTGAGCCGAGCGTCGCGCCATTTGTTATGTTTGTAAGCGTGATAGTGACGGTCTTATTACCCTGCGCAAGGACACTGTTTACGATCGGTATCGTGAAGGTCTTGCTTGTCTGCTTGTTTTCAAGCGTGAGCGTGCCTTTCGTTGCCGTGAAATCGGTTCCTGCAACAGCTGTACCATCCGTGCCCGTGGCATAATCCACCGTGATCGTTCCCTCAGCGCCGCCCGTGCGAACAACGGCAATCGTCGCATTCACCATGCTCTCCGCCGTAACAAAGTTGTTCGATGTGAATCGCACGGTTCCCTTGGGATTTCGTACTGCTGCCTGTCCGGCAGAAGCAGAGCTGCTCGATGAAGAAACAGCACTCGATTTTTCACTGGAACTTTTCACACTTTTACGCGAGCTGCGGGAAGTCGCACTGCTCACAGATACGGGAACAGTTTCCTTTGTCACTCCGTTCATTTCATCTCGCAGATGCTTCAGTATGACTGCAAGCTGCGCACGTGTAACAGTGTCATTTGGCTTAAAATGAGTTGCATCAATCCCTTTCATAATTCCGGCATCATTCAACTCCCCCACTGCTTCATCATAGTTAGATCCTGCGGGCACATCTGTAAAAACAGAGGATCCGAGCAGGCCTGACGCCAGACCGCTCGAGGCCGCACCGAGGATCGCCCCGAGAAGAAAAGGAATGGAAAGAATCGATTTGGCATGTTTCATCATAATAATATTGGGGAGAAGGTGAGACAGTTTGCGAACAAACTGCATAGAAAAGCAATAGACAGAGTCTGCAAAGGCCGTTCATACTGAACATTCACGCTTCATTCATGGAACATATTTTCAAGCTTCTCCCCGGCGTTCTTCAAAAGCGCGGTCTCCAGGAGCACGCTGTTTCTGCTTTGGTCGTCCACCGAGCGCGTTCATGGATCGCAGAGCAGCTTCCCTCCGCTGCGCCCTATCTTGAAGTACTCAAAATCAATGATGGAACGCTTTTTATAGCCTGCACGCATTCCATTGCAGCCCAGGAATGTCAGGCTGCTCTTTCTGATTTGCGTTCTTTTTTGCAGCAAGAGTGCCCATTTGCCGTGATTCGAGATGTACGCCTTGCGCGCTCGACTCCCTCTCACTAGTATAGGCGCCTCGTTATGCTTGTTATTCGTCTGCAGCGTACCGGCCGAAGTAATCTCGCGACCTATCGTATCGTGGCCGCAGAGAAAGCACGGGCTGTTAAAGGAAAGTTCTTGGAGGTGCTCGGGCATTACCTTCCCGCCCAGAAAACGCCGGTGTTGAAATATGATACGGAGAGAATTCTACACTGGGTGAAAAATGGCGCGATTCCCAGTAATACGCTGGCTCGTGTCTTGCATCGCGACGGTATGAAGGGAATGGATTCCTATATCAAACGCTATACCAAGAGGAAGTCCAAGGGGGAGGTTGCTCCTGCAGCACCAGAAAAACCTGCCAGTGACACCGTACCCAAGACAGAGTAAACTTTTTCGGTATGCTTCCAACCGATACATCGACAGAAGTTCCCGGGTATGCTTTTCTTCACTACGTTCTTTCTTCCATTGTCGAGGACAAGGATGCGCTTCAGATTGAAGCGAAGGTCGATGAACTGGGTATTTTGCTCACCGTGCAAGTCAGTGATCGCGATATGGGCAAGCTCATCGGAAAGGGTGGCCAAACTGTCAAGGCACTTCGTACGTTGCTGCGTATGCTCGGTGGTACCATGCAGCAACGCATCAATCTCAAAATTCTCGAGCCTCCTACTTCTTAAATTTCTCCACTCCTTCGTATGCTTCATGATCTTCTCGAAAAAGGCAGCATCATCGATATCATCTCGACGTTCATAGCGCTCTCATTAATTGTGGCATCCATTCTCTGTCTCGTTTTTATCATCGTCGGGGGTATCACCTTCATCCTCTCCGCCGGTAACGAAGAGAAGATCAAGAAAGCTGTGCATACGATCCGTTACGCCATCATCGGTCTCATTGTTACCTTCGTAGCTTTCTTTGCGGTTGCCTGGATCAGCAAGCTCCTCGACATTCCCTTCGATCTGAATTTCTCCACGATCATTAACCTGATGCAGGAGATCTTCAAGTCGTTGCAATAGGACTTTGTGGTGGGCGCCAAGGGATTCGAACCCCTGACCCTCTCGGTGTAAACGAGATGCTCTAACCAACTGAGCTAGGCGCCCTTGCTGCTGCAAAGTATACAACAAAATTTGGTTAGAGCGTTTATCTTTATAGAGTCGTGTTCTCAAGTGAACACTCCATCCAACTGAGCTAGGCGCCCCACAATCTGTATCAGGCTGAGCCTATCGAAGTATAGACACACAACATCTCGTCTACTACACTATTTCCATGTCCTTCATCCTCTCCATCCAAGCGGTTCTTGCAGGCTTACTCAGTCTGTGTATTCTCCTGCAGCACAGGGCATCGGGCCTTTCCACCAGCATGGGCGGCATGGGCACGACATTCGTGCAGCGCAGGGGCGCGGAAAAGGTATTGCACCAAGCAACCATCATCATGGGAATTGTCTTCTTCCTTCTGACGGTCCTCGACTGGTACATTTGATCCGATGTTCCGCATTCTTGCCTCCATCCTCAAGAGGACTCTTGGCGCGTACGTGCGATGGGAACGGTGGGCCTTTGTCACTCTTGGAGTCCTCGCCGCTCTCAGTTTTCTCATTCTCTATTGGTCCTTCTATCGTGCGAATACCATTCTTGTTCCTGCTTCCGGGGGGACGTACATTGAGGGATCGGTCGGTAGCCTTCAGCCGCTAAATCCTTGGTTTGCCGTCACCAATGACGTGAACCATGACATTAATTCCCTGATATTTTCCGGACTGCTTCGTTACAACCCTCAAACCAAGAGGATTGAAGATGACTTGGCGACCTTGAATGCATCGAACGATGGAAAGACATACACGGTTCGCTTGAAGGATAATCTCTATTGGCACGATTCCACAAAAACACGCCCGCACCCCGTGACAGCGGACGATGTTCTTTTCACCTACAAAACAATTCAGGATCCGGAGTTCCCAAACAGCCTGCTCCGTCAGAATTTTCGCGGAGTCTCCATTGAAAAAATTGACGATCGTACGGTCCGGTTTCATCTTGATGTGTCGTACAGCTTCTTCCCGAGCAATCTTACATTGGGTCTTCTCCCAAAGCAGTCGTTTGTCGGCATTCCGGTGAAACTCCTTGATCAGACGCTTGACTTTGGTTTTCATCCTATCGGAGCGGGACCGTACCATCTGAAGAGTATCGTGGAAACCGAGCTTAGTACGGAAGTCACGCTCGAGAGATTCCCGCGTGAACTCACGCCGCTGTATCGTATCGATCGCATTGTTTTTCGCATTTTTTCCGATTATCCGACACTTCTTTCGGACCTCAGAAATCTTGATGGCATTCGACTCGTGCCGCATACGGAGAAGGGACTGCCTGCAATCCCCAATCGTTTCACCGCACATAATTACAATCTTCCTCAGTACACTGCTCTCTTTTTCAACATTGATCGCAAGGCATTGCAAGATCAAAATTTGAGGCTGGGCCTTCAGTTGGGAACCAACAAGCAGGAGATCGTTGATGCCATAGGCGAATCAGCCATTGTTGATACTCCCCTTCTTGAGCTTGCTTCTTCAGACTGGCGCTATCACTTTGATCCCGAAGCGGCACAGGGTGCACTCTTTGAATCAGAGTGGTACTTTCCTGAGAAATTACGCTTGCAGCGTCTCTTGGAGCAGCGAGAAGCGAATGCCACCGGATTCCTCAAGGTTGAGTCTGTTGTTCTGCTCGATACAGGAGCCGTTCTTACCATCACTGGTTCCGGTCATAACCTCAGCGCAAAAAATAAGCTCAATGGCATTTCCCTCAGGCAAAATCCTGCGGCTTCCGGTGCATGGATTGTCGGCCTTCCCACAAGTGGAGGGACCGGAAGTTTGGCGATCGGCTTGAATCTCATAAAACTGACCGGCGAAAAAAATAAAACGATTGATTCCGTCTATGTTCTTCGGGCTGCCAATGCCGCGACATTTCAGCGAGCGCTCACTGAACAACATCTTGTTGATCGTTTCCTTGCCTCGAAGGCGGGAAAAATCCCCGTCGTACAGAGAATTTCCGTGAAAGATCTGTTTCTCGACCATGGATTCATGCGGCTAAAAACACCCGAGGACTCGATCGGAACACGCATCAATGACCGGGGAGAGAAATTGTCTCTCGCGCTCGTCACGAGCCCGTCACCTGCCGTTTATAAAAAAATTGCTGAGATAATAAAAAAACAATGGGCAACTCTTGGTGTGGATGTGCAAATCGAAGTGTCGGAGACGCGTTCTGTTTTCGAGGAGCGTCTTCTGAAGCGCAATTACGATATTCTTCTCTTTGGTCAGTCACTTCTTGATAATCTCGACAGCTATCCATACTGGCATAGCAGTGGCGTTCAGAAGCTCACGAAGAATCGAAGCGACCTGCGTTTAGATGCATACAATCTTTCACAGTATGCGTCATTTCAATCTGATGCTTTGCTCGAGACCATCAGAGGTACGAGTAGTGAAAAGGAGCGTACGACTGCGCTCACGCACCTTCAGGACATACTAAAAAAAGATGTCCCAGCCGTCTTTCTCTACTCCCCTGTCTACACATTTGCGCACAGGGATGATATTCTTGGAGTTGATCTTGGTCATCTTTCGCTTCATTCAGATCGTTTTCTCACGCTCTATCGGTGGTATGTACAGCAGGATCGTGTTTTTGAGGCAGGAAAAGGATGGCTGAGTTTTTTCCACTGGTTGTCAAGCTTGTTTTTGTAATGTCCCGGGCCGAACTGCATCGTATTGACGCAGATGTACGTCTCGCGTAGGATCTTTTAGCTCTTTCATCAAAGCGATCCATGGAAATATTATTACTGGAAGATATCAAGGGCATCGGAAAGAAAAACGACTTGCTCGTCGTCGGTGATGGTTATGCGCTCAATTGCCTGCTCCCAAAACGGGCCGCTCTCGTGGCAACACCACTTGTGCGAAAGCGCTATGCAGACCTCATTCGCAGGCGTGCGGAGGAGCGCGAGCGCGAGAAGGCCGCAGAAGCCGGAGCGGCGCAGGCACTCCAAGGAAAGACTGTTACCTTCGTTCGTAAAGTGACGAAAACCGGCAAACTCTATGCAGCCATACAGGAGAAATTGATTGCTGATGCTCTGAAGAAGGAGCATTCCATTACAGTGGAGGAGTCTGCCATTGAAATCGCTGAGCCGATCAAAGTGACAGGATCCCATCAGGTTCGTGTAAAAATGGGTGAACAGATGTTGCCGCTCACAGTCATAGTGGAGGCGGAGAAGGCTTCTTAGTGGTGGGCGCGGATGGATTTGAACCATCGACCGCCGGTTTATAAGTCCGGAGCTCTGACCAACTGAGCTACGCGCCCATGACAACTATACCACCGTTGGTCAGAGCTGCTTCGCGCTTTTTTATAATGCTCGTATCTCCAAGGCGATACTCGACCCAACTGAGCTACGCGCCCGCAGAAATTGTACTGCAACGCTCATAGCGTACAATGGTTTCATGGAATCCCTTCCCTCTTTCTTGGCGGACCTGCAGCACTTGGGACTCATAGGATACTGGCTTGTGTTTCTTATCTCCTTGGCGGAATCACTCGTTTTTACGGGCACATTCATACCGGGAACCATCGTGATTGTCCTCATGGGCGGTTTTGCCGTTCATGGATACTACCATTTCTGGCTGCTTTGTCTGTTTTCATCCGTTGGCGCAATATTTGGTGACGGTATCAGCTATGAGATCGGTCGCAGAGGGCAGATGCATCTCGAGCGTTGGTCATTTCTCAAAAAACACATCGACCGCGCACGTCCGTTTTTTCAGCGTCACCAGCGCAAAAGCATCTTCCTTGGTCGCTTCATTGGTCCTACACGGCCCATCATGCCGTTTTTAGCGGGTGTTGCTGGGATGTCGCGGACTCTTTTTTATAGTATGGATAGTATCAGTGCCACTGCGTGGTCTGTATTTTACATCGGCATCGGCTACGTATTCGGAGCCGCCTGGAGAGTTGCGTTGCTTCTGTCGTCCAGGTTGCTACTTCTCTGCGTCCTTGGTTTTGCGACTGTCTCAGTATTTCTCTTGCTCTGGCGATGGGCCATCATCAACGGAAAAATTGTTCTGAACGACACATTGCAGTGTATTCGGCCGATCACTGATGCTGTAGGGAAACGGTACCCGACGTTTGGCTCGGCAGTCGCTCAAAGATTTGCGACAAGAAAATTCAACGGGCTCCCTCTGACGTTTCTTGTGGGCGTTATGCTGGTCATTATTGCAATATTCCTCGGCATTACGGAAGACTTTCTCCATGGCGATCAATTGACGCTTATCGATGTCAGATTTGAAAATTTGTTGCTTGCGTTCCGCACAGGCCTGCTTCTGAAAATTTTTTACTTCATAACCATGCTCGGAGAATGGTCTATCGTTATTGTTCTTTCTCTTCTTCTTTCACTTTTCTTCTTGCACCATCGATTACGATCGTTTGTTATCACCCTCTGGGTCGCGCTTCTTTCCAGTGGAATTATTACATTGATATGCAAAATTGTGTTTCACCGCCTGCGCCCATCGGGACTCTTGCCTGCCATTGAGGAGCACGGCTATTCGTTTCCCAGTGCGCACGCAACGATTGTCGTTTCGTTCTATGGCTTCCTCGCATACGTCATTATTCGTACACAGTCCTCCTGGCGATCAAGAGTTTCGGCATTTTTTATGGCACTTTCCATCATTGTTTTGGTGGATTTCAGCCGACTGTATCTTGGCGTGCACTATGTAAGCGATGTACTTGCAGGCAACCTTGTGGGATTTATGAGCCTTCTCTTCGCCATCAGTATTGGAGAGTGGTTGCGTGAACAATCACGGCTGGTGCCAGCTTATGGAAAGAATCTTTGGGGATTGGTTATCACAACTATTCTTGCTGAAGTTCTTTTTTTGATTCTTTTCCTCACTGTTTTCCCTGTTCATTTCAACGGGGTAGTAGCGACAGCCGAAAATCAGATGACTGAAACGAAGGCGATCCCTCATCTTTTTACTGATGGCGTATTGCCGGAATTCACAGAGACTCTGCTCGGCAGAAAACGACAGCCGGTGAACATCCTCATCGTCGCAAATGAACAATGTTTGCTTCATGCGTTTGAGGATGCCCGATGGAACAGAGCGGACAGTATTTCCTTTCCCTCACTCCTTAAAATTTCCATCGCGGCATTTCTTTCGGAAGAGTTTCCTCCGTCCGCACCTGTCTCACCGGTTTTTTATCGTTCCTTCCCACAGGATTTTTCCTTTGAATACGCAAGTATCTCCGGTTCCCCTCGGTCACGTCATCATGTCCGTTTGTGGAATACTGGTTTTGCGACACCGGAAGGTGTTCTCTTTGCTGGAACAGCAAGCCTCGATACGCGCCTAACCTGGGGACTGCGACATGCCATGTCGCCCAATGTCGATGATGAGCGTAAAAAGATCAGTTTGGACCTTCGCAAATCCGGTGACACGCAGTCGATCACGCTCCTCGGCCATGTTGCACTCATTCAACTGCGTCCCTGCACCAAGCTTTGAACGAATTCCTCCGCCTCTTTTTTACTTGTGATTTTCTTTTCCAATTGAGCAGTGTGCAGTGACAGGAGAATCTCCCCTACTTTTTCGCCCGGACGGATGCCGGCAAGTGTCATGACTTCCTCTCCCGTGAGCAGCGGTCTCTGTGGTCGCGGATGAGAATCAAGAAAGTGTTGATAGTCCTTTACAATGCTGTCGTACAAGGAAAAGTCTTGAGGTGTTGTCCCTGCGATATCCAACCAGAACAGTTGTAGAAGCTCTGCAAACCATGGATGGTAATACCAGTGAGCTTTGCGCGTATCATTCATTTCTGAGAATGATCCCATCATCATATGGTGCATGATCAGCCAACAAATTTTCTCAATGCGTCCGGCGGGCATTTGCAGTCGAGTGAGGGCAACTCTCGCATTCTCTGATGACACACTCGCATGATGGTCAAAGCGGATGCGCTCTTGCAGGGAAAACGTTTGTACCTTTCCACAATCATGAAAGAGTGCAGCGATTCTGATGTCTATACCATCCTCCTTACGAAACGCACGAACAATGTGCAGCATATGCTCCCAGACATCGCCCTCGTGATGGTAATCTGCCGGTTGCGCAATGCCTTTGCATGCGGCGAGTTCCGGCAGGAAGTACTGCAGAATCGACAGTTCCCACAAGTCATTGAGTGCGCGATCGGGGTGAGGCCCAAGCAGCATTTTTTGAAGCTCTTCCAGTTGCCTGCTGCCGGAGAGAGTCTCGACCATCGGAGCCAGCTCCCGGAGCGCTGCGTACGTTTCCGGGTGATATTGTCCATTGAGCAGGGCGCGAAATCGCACGGCGCGCAGCATCCGTAGTGCGTCATGCTGTATGCGAATGCCCGCAATTCCTATGAATCGAATCAATTTTTCCTTCAAATCCGCCTCTCCGCCAAACGGATCGTACAGACCCCGACTGATCGGATTAAAATAGAGCGTATTGATGGTGAAATCTCGCCTGTGTGCATCTTTCTCACGCGTGCTGAATGCAATCGACTCAGGATGGCGGCCGTCGGATGCTTCATCATCTTCGCGAAACGTCGTCACTTCGAAACTGAACTTTTTCATCGCAATGCGCAAGCTTCCGAGCAGCTTTGACCTTGTATCCACCTTTGAGAAAAGATCGACAATTTCGTCAGGCTCGGCGTCGGTTGCAATATCGATGTCATGGGGAATAGTACCAAGAAGCATGTCGCGCACGGCTCCTCCCACCCACCACGCATCAAAGCCCGCATCCATAAGCTTCTCCACGATCAGATAAGCTTGCTCACCGTACGGGGACCGAAGAGTTGCATCGATGATTGATTGATCAACGGGCATACCGAAACTATAGTTCGTCCATGCTCACGTTCGCAACGCCCGGCGTACCGAAATCGACCCCCGGAACCGGCGGGACAATCGAGGGTATCAAGCATGCCGACACCATGGGTATTCGTGCTATGGAAATGGAGTGGGTTCAGCGTGTACCCTTGAATCCAACTCACATGCGTGCAATTGCGGCTATTGCGCACTCACTTTCATTTCAACTGACTGTTCACGCGCCGTACTACATCAACCTCAACACGCCCGATCCTAAAAAGAGATCTGCGAGCATCAAAAGAATTGTCGATGCACTCAGTATGGCAGAGCTCTCAGGGGCGGCATCCGTTTGTGTGCATGCCGCCTTCTATCTTGGCTCCAGCCCCGAGCATTGTCTCGAAAATGTCCGCAAAGCGACTGATGACATCATGAAGCAGAAACATACACTCTTCCCGCATGTCAATCTTGCGTATGAAACGATGGGTAAGCAGTCGCAATTTGGTACGATGCAGGAGGTACTTACAGTGAGCAAGGAATTCGGTCTGTACCCCTGCATTGATGCGGCGCATCTGCATGCGCGTGCCGGCGGTGCCGTGAACAGCACCAAGGAATGGAATGAAATGTTCGACCTTTATCAGGAATATTTGGGCTCGAAGTCTCTGAGGCACATGCACCTCCACTACTCCGGTATAGCGTATGGTGCAAAGGGCGAAAAACATCATGTGCCGCTGCAAGAAAGTGATGCGCAGTGGGAAGATTTTCTCCGCGTTCTCAAAAAAAGGGAGATAGGCGGAGTACTTGTGTGTGAATCCCCTTTGATGGAGGTGGATACGTTGTTGCTTCAGAGAACCTTCGCTACAATCTAGCCACTATGAATATAGCAATCAATGGATTTGGGAGAATTGGAAGGCAAGTGCTACGGATCATTCTCGAAAAACACCCCGACCTTCACGTGGTGCTCATTAATGATCTGACAGATCCTGCGACGCTCGCTCACCTCTTTGAATTTGATTCGAGTTACGGAACTTACGCAGGTGGCAACGTTTCTTCGACGGCAGATTCCATTGTTGTGAGGGGAAAATCAATCGCCATTACCGCAATAAAAGATCCCGCCACTCTGCCACACAAGGATTTGAAGGTCGATGTTGTGCTCGAATGCACGGGTCGGTTCACCAAGCGCGACGAAGCGGCACTCCACATAAAAGCAGGTGCGAAAAAAGTCATCATCTCGGCTCCCTGTAAGGATAAGGCAGATGCAACCATCTGTATGGGCGTCAATGAAGCCATCTATGACCCTGCAGCCATGAACGTTATAAGTAATGCGTCCTGCACCACAAACTGCCTCGCGCCGATGGCAAAGGTTTTGCATGATAGCTTTGGCATTATGCACGGACTCATGACGACCGTGCACAGCTACACGAATGATCAGAATTTGCTTGATCTCCCGCACGCGGATCTTCGCAGAGCGCGTGCGGCTGCAGTCAATATTGTGCCGACAAGCACCGGCGCCGCAAAGGCGATAGGGCTTGTGATCCCGGAGCTCAATGGCAAACTCAACGGAATTGCGATCCGAGTTCCGACTCCGACCGGCAGCCTCAATGATCTTACGATTGTATCTGCAAAACCCATGTCCGTAGAATCTATCAACGCTGCATTCGAGAAGGCAGCATCTACGAAGCCACTCAAGGGCATCCTCAGAGTCGAAAAAAGGCCCATTGTTTCCAACGACATCGTTGGAGACAGTCACAGTTGCATTTTTGACCCTGCACTCACGCAGGTCGTTGCCACTTCGACAGGCTCAGGACAAGGCAACCTCGCCAAGGTCTTCGGGTGGTACGACAACGAGTGGGGGTACAGCAGTCGCCTCGTTGAGCTTGCAGAATATATCGGCGACAGGATTTGAATTCACACTCTGTCTTGCCTGTTGGATTCTCCCTATCAAGGGTCCTGACTTGTACTCAGCACAGCGTCTGAAAGCGAATTCTGCATCCTGCGTTTTTCCTGTCTCCAAGTAACAGCATGCCAATACGAATTCCAGGATGTGGATAACATCGGGCGTGTATTTTGAGTACGTAGCACAAATAATATTTATCGCATGCTCCCACTCTCTTGTTTTCAAAAAACCTTCGATAGTGCTGATGGCTCTTGAAAGAATGTCTTGATTTACATCAATTGTCTCCAACTCTGCCGAAAGCATGGTCCAACGAATCACTGAAAGAAGGAAGTGACCTTCGCCTTGAGGATTGATCATCGCCTTGGTGACAGTCGGAGCAATAATTTCCTGACTCCTCTCTGTGCGCTTTCTTAGTGCAATGTTGTAATTTGCAAATTTCTGCCTGCAGTTATCTGCAGTGAACCTGCTTGTGCAAAAACGGTCATTCATGGCATTTGCTATTTTTTCATTGTCACAATGGATTGGCCCTTTTTGCATTCTCTTTTGTTTGCGAATTTTCAACATGTATTCGAGTTCTGTATCCGTGAAAACAACACAGCCAATTTTACGTTGATATCTATCTCGAGCTAGCTTTGCTGGAGTATTGACTCGATGTCTATATGTTCTCTCCCATTGTATTTTTTCAATGGCAATTCGTTCCTCAGTGGGTATGGAATGTGTGATAACTTCTCTCACAATTTGAGATCTGGTTGGTTCCTTTAGCTCTTCGTCCAATGCCAGTTGTCCATTGAGCCTCTTCTCAATTTCGTGAGCATACAAGTGCTCATCTGAAAATAAACGACAGATTTCTGTCTGAATCGGATCTTGCAGTAACCGCAGAATCTCTCGTCTTTTCTTCCCATAGCCTATGTTACTTCTAAGCTCGTGTATCGGCTCTTTCATTTTGTTATTGCTTGCCATGGTTAAAACTATTATTTCATCCAGTCAAACAAAAGAAAAGGGCTCGTTTGAGCCCCATTCTCCGATTACATGTCTTTCAGCTCTCTTGCTTCTTGTCATCCACCACTTCCGCATCAACAACCTTATCCTCCTTCTTTTCTGCTCCCTTACTTTCATCCGCAGTTTTCTTCGCCGCCTCCTCGTACACAATCTTGCCGATTTCTTGCGAGGCTGCTGCGAGCTGATCCATTTTATCCTTGATTTCCTCTGAGGTGGCATCTTCTTTTTTAAGGGTATCTCGAAGACCGTTCATTTTTTCATTGATTGTTTTCTTAGATTCATCGGGAATTTTCGCATCGTGCTCGCGCATTTGCTTCTCAAGATTGAACATGAATGCATCTGCGCCGTTACGCGTGTCGATCAATTCGCGCTTCTGCTTGTCTTCTTCTGCATGCATCTCGGCGTCTTTGCGCATTTTCTCCACTTCGTCCTTGCTCAAGCCCGTCGATCCTTGAATCGTGATGTGCTGCGTCTTTCCCGTTCCTTTATCCGCTGCCTTCACATTGAGGATTCCATTGCTGTCGAGATCAAGACTGACTTCTATCTGCGGAATGCCGCGTGGTGAGGGTGGAATGCCATCGAGGATGAAGCGACCGAGTGATTTATTGTCCTTCGCAAGTTCACGTTCTCCTTGTGTGATGTGAATTTCGACCGAGGGTTGATTGTCTGCTGCTGTCGAAAAGATTTGCGATTTGCTCGTCGGAATCTTCGTATTTCGTTCGATGAGTTTCGTTGCGACACCGCCGAGCGTTTCGATACCAAGGCTCAAGGGTGTCACGTCCACGAGAACGATGTCCTTATTGATGTCTCCACCAAGCACTCCCGCCTGAATCGCAGCGCCTATTGCGACGACTTCATCAGGGTTCACACCCTTATGTGGTTCCTTACCAAAGATCTCCTTCACTTTCTCGATGACTCTGGGCATCCGCGTCATACCGCCGACGAGGACTACTTCTTGGATGTCGCTCTTGCTGACTTTTGCATCTTTGAGGACTTTAAGGCATGGCGCCAATGTCTTATCGATGAGGGGTGCAACAAGCGATTCGAGCTTTGCACGGGAAAGCTTCATAAGGAGATGTTTTGGCCCGGAGGCATCGGCCGTAATGAAGGGCAAATTGATTTCGGTTTCCGTTGCAGATGACAGCTCTATCTTTGCCTTCTCTGCGGACTCCTTTAAGCGTTGGATTGCTATCTTGTCTTTACTCAAATCCACGCCACTCTCCTTTTTAAATTCACCAAGAATCCAATCCATGATCACCTGATCAAAATCATCACCTCCCAAGTGCGTGTCGCCATTCGTTGCCAATACTTCAAAGACACCATCACCAAGTTCGAGGACAGAAATATCGAATGTACCTCCACCGAGGTCGTACACTGCAATCTTCTGCTCTTTCCCCTTGTCGAGTCCGTACGCGAGTGCGGCAGCGGTCGGTTCGTTTATGATGCGGACAACCTCGAGTCCAGCTATTTGCCCCGCTTCTTTTGTCGCTTGCCGTTGTGAGTCATCGAAGTATGCGGGGACGGTGATCACGGCCTTCTCGACCTTGCCTCCAAGGAAAGCCTCTGCGTCGTTTTTCAGTTTCTGCAGAACCTTCGCACTCACTTCCTGCGGTAGCATTTCTTTGCCATTTACGACGATGACTGCACGGTCTTCCTTCCCTCGCTTGACCTCAAAAGGCATCTGTTTTGCCTCCTTTTCCACCTCACTGTAGCGATGACCGATGAATCGCTTTGCGGAATAAATCGTATTTTTTGGATTCGTCACTGCTTGTCTCTTCGCAGAAACTCCCACAAGTACTTCGGAATCTTTGAATCCAACGACAGAAGGAGTTGTTCGGTTACCTTCTGCGTTTGGTATCACGACGGGTTCTCCGCCCTCAATGACAGAGACGCAGGAGTTTGTGGTGCCAAGGTCGATTCCAATGATTTTTGACATAGAGATAGAATGTAGAATGTAAAATGAAGAATGTAGAATGAAATTATCACTCGCTACTGTAGAGTGACAAAACTACTTGGTCAATAGAATGTAGAATTGACACCAAATCTACTTTAGAAGAGTATTTATGCATGCGAAAGCCAAATATCATACAAGAAAAGACATACTCCTTTTCATTAAAAGTCGTACGTTTGTGCAGATTTTTGGTAGAGACAAGGAAGGAATTTGTACTGAGCAAGCAATTATGTAGATCTGGCACAAGTATCGGGGCAAATGTCGAGGAGGCAATCAACGCACAGACAAAAAAAGATTTTATCTACAAAATGTCTATTTCTCTCAAGGAAGCAAATGAAACTAAATATTGGATTAGGTTGATAATTGACTCTGGCTGTTCAGAAAATGGAAATTTCAATGGACTTTTAAGTGATATAGATGAAATTATTGCTTTACTTGTCTCCATCATCAAAACATCTCGCCTTTCATTTGCATAGCACATTTTGCTTTCATTTTACATTTTCCATTCTACATTTTTCATTTACTCACCATGTTTTTAGATCACGCAATTATTGAGGTCAAAGGCGGCGACGGAGGGCGCGGCTGCGTTGGGTGGCGGCGGGAGAAATATGTCCCGAAAGGTGGGCCGGATGGCGGAGACGGCGGCCTTGGGGGCTCGGTGTACCTCATCGCCGATGAGAATGCCGATACGTTGAGCGATTTCGCATCACAAAAGAAATTTGAGGCAGAAAAGGGGCGCTTTGGCGGTGGAAATAATTGTGCCGGAAAAGCAGGACGAGATCTTTACCTCAAGGTCCCACCGGGTACGAGCATTCTCGAAGAGCGCCTTGTTGCTGACCTTCGTGTTCATGGAGACCAAGTGCTCATCGCTCACGGAGGTAGAGGAGGCTTTGGCAATGCACACTTTGCTTCATCAACCAGGCAGCGTCCTGACTTTGCGGAGCTTGGGGAACCCGGTGAGAAAAAAATACTGAAGCTCGAGCTCAAGCTCGTCGCCGATGTCGGCATCATCGGTTACCCGAGCGTCGGCAAATCAACGTTGATTTCTGTCATAAGTTCGGCGCGTCCGAAGATTGCTGATTATCCATTCACAACGTTGATACCGAATCTGGGTGTCGTGAATGTCCACGAGCGTTCGTACGTTGTGTGTGATGTGCCGGGACTCATTGAAGGTGCAAGCGAAGGGAAAGGTCTCGGCGACACGTTCCTCAAGCACATCGAGCGCTGCGGAATCCTTTTGCATTTGCTCGATGTGAGCAGAGCATTGAAAGAAGGTGGTGAAGTCGATGCGCAGGCCCTGATCAATGATTACAAAGCTATCCGTCATGAACTTTCGGCGTACTCAGAACTGCTCGCGAAGAAACGTGAGCTCGTGATCTTGAATAAGATTGATCTACTCCCCGATCAAGTGTCTTCACTTGAAGAAGAGTTGTCGAATGCTGGTATCGATGTATACATGAGTATTTCCGCTGCAACGAAGCTCAATACCGATTCACTCATCGAGAGACTACTCCCGATTGTCCTCGAGGAGCGCGAGAAGCGTGAGGAGTTAATAATAGAGGAAGAGGAAAAAACTGCAGCAGAGCTCCCGGTGCTGCGTCCGCAGGAGGAGTCGATCAAAATGGGTGCGTATCGTATTCAAACGAGGAGTGATGGCGTGATCGTGGTCACGGGCAAACGACTCGAACAATTTACGAAGATGACTGACTTCGAGAGTCGCGGTGGGCAAGACCGCTTCCGCGATGTGCTGGATCGCATTGGCCTCCTCAAAGGTCTCAAGCAGCATCGCAAACTCGAGGAGACTCCTGTCTACATCGGGTCTGTGAGGGTTGATGAGTATCTGTAAAAAGCGTTGACGGCATCTGTCTCTATTCTATACTCGCACTAGGCTTGGTCCTTTAAACCACGAGCAGACGAGAAAGGGGGTTGTTTCCTGCTTTGCAAGGACAAGTGATTTTTGAGTCCACATTTCTCAAGATGGAGAACGATCATGTATCGGAAGTTACTCGTGCCACTACTGCTGATAGCAGTCGTGGCCCTCGGCTTCAGTGTCGTGCCAGCACAAGAAAGAATGGCAAGCACGATGACGGTCCATCAGAACGCGCAAGTCAGTGCCCTGACGAACGCGGCGAGCATTACTCGGAGCGAGAATCGCTTGACGAGCTTACATTGGAGAACCCACAAACTTCGTGTCGCGACGTAGCACCACGAAGCATGAGTCTGCCAGAAAGGACTAAGTTGTCCGGCCACCACCCTGCTCTGTGGGGTGGTGGTTTTTTTGAATTCAAATGCTCTTCATAATTCTTATTACTTGATTCATACTTCACTTGTTGGGGCTGTAGCTCAGTTGGTAGAGCGCGTCGTTCGCAATGACGAGGTCAGGGGTTCGACTCCCCTCAGCTCCACCAACGAATATGACACAACACAGACTTTTCGTTTATCTGAAGAGCAAAAGTCAGTTTGAAGAGGAACAGCTCGAGCTGAAGGGATTCGAACTTAAGTCCAGTCCACTGAGTTGCAATCTTTGCATAGGAGAGCAACGGTTTGCCCACTATGGACGACTTTAGAGACAAGCTTCCTGCGAAATGGAAAAACTACGATTTTACCAATGTCATCGGTCTATTACTCCTTATGAAAGAGATTCAGGAGCAGGAACCATTGGATGATCCTAATGTCATAAAGATTGATGAGGATGGGACAAGGTTATATTAGAGAATCTCTGATATAGTAACCGTATGAAAGCTATCCAGCAGTTATCTCCGGCTGAGGAGAGTGTATTGAATAAATACAGGGAAATTGGTGGTGTAATTGATCACGTCTTAATCAATGGCGAAGGTGCCTTAGGAAGCACAGAAGAAGCACATCGTGAAGCTGCTATTTTGACTTTGGATACATTACAGAAAAAACGCGAACAGGAAGTTGGCGAACATGTTTCGAAAGACAGCCTGTTTATGCAATACAAGGATTGCAAATCGATAGATGAAGCTCTGAAAACATTCGGAAATAAAGACCTCATCATTTCGATTAAAGAAGAAGGTAAAGATGTTGTCGTTGAATTCAAGAATGAACACAAGGACCCAGGCACCTACTGGCATATGACATACAAAACCGATGGGATGACCGGAGAGCGTATAACAATGGAGCAATTCTTGGGACCGTATTTTGATATAAAAACAAAACATTTGTTTGCCCGAGGGCGACATCGGGATTTCTTGAATGATTATTTTCGAGCAGGAGAGGAAGAATCCAAAAAGAATATTGTCTTCAGTGCTGGCACATCACCACAGCATGAGGGATATGCATACTCCTTTTCGGAGCCGCCATACAGTGTGAGAATCCACGGTATCGAATTGCAGCAGTTATTCGATGAGATGGTTAAGACAGTATTGGGTGACCTTCCATCTGATGCGGTGATCTACAGGTGGAATACGGACTGCTCCAATTATTTTGATGCTGGCAAAGAATGGTGGGGTAGTTTCTTTTGGACGTTGTATCTGCCCGATGGGCGATTTGTGGGAATTGCAGCTTCGACAACTGACTAATGGGACGTACTGAAAAGACGAAAAAGAAATGGAATCACACATCCGATAATGATGGGTATCCGATTTCTATATCGAAAGCCATCTGTAAACTGCAAAGCAAAACCAAGAGCAATTAAAAACAATCCCCACCTTGTAAAAGACGGAACACTTCGGCGATGAAATAGTACGGTGCTCGGCCAAAATTTAAATTGCCATGACCATCAGTACCTATGCCTGGAACAGATTGCGTGGATGCAAAGACAAGAAGTCCCCCAAAATAGCTGATCGCAGCAGCCGATCTTGCTCCAAACAATATATCCAAAATGTGAAAAGAGGCAGGCTCCTGCTTGGATTTTTTCTCTTTGCGTAGAGCTTTTGAGACTTTTTTCATACCTCAATCTTACTCTTAACCTGTGGATCAAAAAGTTCGAAATTGATCCCTACAGCTCATTGACGACCCACAACATTTCATAGCGTAAGAGTACATTTCATGGCTTCTGCACTCTTGAGAATATTTTTTACAAAATCCAGAGAATTCCTCAGCCCGATGAGCTTTTCTGACCGTTCAAGCGGATCCACTTTTGTAGGCCTGTCGAGTTCGAAATTGATCCCTACAGCTCCACCACGTAAAATCGCGCACAGCGAAGCGAGCAGCTATTTTACGTGGGACGTAGCGACGCAGTCGCTTTACGTCCCTGCGCACGATCACGTAGCGCAGCCAATGACAACTATGCACACTTTGATCAGTTTGATCAGAAAGCGCCACTTGGCGCTTTTTTGATGCACCTTGAACGAGTCTGCACACTTCGTGCGACTTTGCATACTCACTGGTTCAAGCCCCTCCAGCTCTGCACTGCACTTGACAAAAATACTACAACAGTTAAAATATCCACCTATGCGTTTCAAAGTCTTAGTCGAAGGATATCCAATGTTAGGTTCTGCTGCTGATGGGATGTATTTGCCTGCAATACCCGGCACAGCGCAGGAATTGGTACTCGATACAAAAGACGGCTTAGGCAAAACAATTTTAGACGGTTTTCTTGAAATGCATGGAGATCAACCTAACTCAGTGATACAAGATGAACGCGGGAAATTCCGAGAAGCTATCAACGGCTTTTGTCGCTTTCTTGCGGGTGAGGGTAGAGATAATTGCAATCAGGTTACGAAAATCACCGAGGTTACAGAAAACGATCCGCTTCTCAATGAGACAGCCACAGCCTTTCTTTTATCAAAGGTAATGTCACACAACGGAGATGCAAACTCACCTCTTAGGTACAAATCGAAAGAGCAACAGTAAGGCTGTAATTCAATGTAGTTCGAGATTGGTTCGGAAAGCTCCACCATTCGGGAATTGGAACTTCGGAAATGCCATTTCTATGAGTACCTATTTATCTCTTTGAAGCTTCCATGCACTGACAAGTGGATCTTTTGCCCAGCGTGCATCGTATTCGTCTTCTAGAGTGCCCAAATCTTTGTTGAATCAGGAAGACGATCCCATACATGGTTCGGAATGTGATTTTCCTTAGATGTATTGTAGCTACAAAACGAGAACTTGTCGTATTGCCAAATTCCACTACCATTTCCCTATGGCCCGGTAGCTCAGTGGTAGAGCACTCGCCTGAAGAGCGAGGTGTCGCCGGTTCGATCCCGGCCTGGGCCACCACTCGTCCTTCGACTGTGCTCAGGATGACACTAATTATTGGCTCATGGTAAACCACCATAAAAAGCTTCACATCGCATTCGCCCTTTCCGCTAGTTTTAGTGTTGCGCCGACGGTGAAAATGTCACCGATATCTACATCGAACGGTACTTCGTCATTTTTATCATCTTCATCAAAAAAACATTCAAGACTCTTACAAAATTCATCGAGCGGTACGACAGTCTTCCCGCTACTGATAGCATTTTTCCCAGATATATGCAGCTCCTTTACGCCATCTTTATTAACCTTCAGCTTCTGTCCCGTAATTACCACTGGGCTTTGCAGACATGATAGTCTCAAACGTTTATTACCAACCATAATATCGGTTTCGGCGACATTCTGTACACCATCTTTTTTCAACCTTGTTTCCCTCACATAGATGACATGCTTTTGTCCGTTGATAGTAACTGTTGATTTTGAACCAATCGGGAAGTTTCCTTCGTCATCTGTTTTGATGTCTGCAAGATCCGGCAATTCTTCAGGTTGCACTTCATTGGTGCCCGGTTTGTTGGATTCTTCTTCAGCACCTACGTTATTGGAAGAACCGAGCAAGAGTCCTGCGCTCAGAACAAGTGTCCTAGCTATAGTGGTCGCAGCGTTCCCTTTCGTTTTTCTTGGACTTATTTCAATGTGCTGATCTTTTAGAGCGTTTATTCCCATATCTCGATCGTATACCTCTATATTTTCTTGTAAATCACATACGTTCCGATCGTTTTAAGTTCTTGAAACATCGTTTTGAAGGTTTCGGGGAAATCGTGATCGGTGATCAAGTAATCGATTTCGTACTTCTGCATCAACTTCTTCGCCTTTTCGTAGTCGGGCCTTCGGTACCAAGCATTGAGTTCACTGAGGAGTTCCTGATGCACGATGAAATCCTGGACAGTCTTTGGGTATGGCTTTTGAAAGAGGGTACGCAATTGATAGGCAGTACGCGCTCGCGCCCACGCTTGGCCCGGGTAATTGCCAAAGACATGCTGCTGACCGGGGTCGAAGTGTTCGGCGGTCTCCGGGAAAAACGAGAGCTCAATGAAGTAGCGCTCGAGCATTTCTTTGTCAGTGACAAAGTAGAATTGTGCGGCTGGACCGGTGAGAACGTAGTTGTCCGTGAGCGCGGGAATGTACCCCGACATCACATAGGGGGCGAGTATGACACTCTCACGCTGCGTATTGGCGTCTATCCACTGCATTAACTCCCACGCTTTTGTTTCACTCCAATATTTTCTTGCTTCATCGGCCTTCGCAAGCGCATCTGGCAGTGCGGAAAATTGGCGGAGGACGAAGATAATGGTAATGCCGTAAAAAATTCCACGGGCTGCGATTGGTTTCAAGAATTTAAGAACGCCGTAGATTACAGTGAGCAATATAAATTCCGAGAGTACGCGTGAGTAGTGTCCGAGGAAGTCCGCTTCGCGGCCTGAGATTACATTTGAATTCACTGCGATCAGTCCCCCGCCGAGAATCATCAGAAGAAGGAGTGATGTTCTGTCACGTGTGAGGCGAGTCATGCGCGCTGCGAGGAGCGCTGCGATGCAGAGGATGAGCACAAATTGAAGAGAAGGCGCAGAGGGTAAATGTGTTTCTATCAAGCCAAAATGTCGGTAGCCCTCGATGAATTCCGGTGTGTGACTACTGCCTGCAAGCGTGACTGCATGCGGGAGAGAAATCACAAGGAAAACACCGAAGACTTCGAGCCAATCGATCGTGAGACTTTTCCAATTCTTTTTTTCGATGAATAGTCCATGGAACCACATGAGCATTTCAAAGCACAGAAACGTTGTCCAATGGTAGGAATACGAGTAGAACATTAGCCCAAGGAGCGTGCCTCGCGCGATACGGAGCCAGTGCGTTTGTGTATCCCTGAGTGCCACGACGCACAAATACATATTCACAAGCAAGAGTGTTATTTTCGGCGTTGAATCGCGAACGAGCCCGCCCTGAAAGCTCCACACGTCGAGCATCAACATCAAGATGAGAACGACAGTCGCGAATTTATTTTTGAGAAGTTTTTGCACCCACAGGTATGTCAGGAAAATATTCAGGAATGTGTACAGCAAATCTGTGATCGCTATCGCGTTTACTATGTCCAGTCCGGTCATTTTCATGAACGCAGCTGTCACGTACTCGATGTATCCGGTCGGTGAAATTGCATTATTGTGTTCCTTCAGGCTGGCGTTGCCGATGTTCCAGTGCCCATCGACAATTTCGTGGGTTTTAGCGATGTACCGCGCTTCATCTTGCTCAAGGAGGCTCTGCTCTATGGCACTACTCCAGTTTGCGTCTGTGAATCGATGGACGAGCGTCGGCGCATTGAGATAGAGAGAAAGAATGAGCGCCAAAGGAAGACCGACCAAGGGGTTGATAAAGCGATTCAATTGCTCTTTAATTGCTGTCATGCGCCTTCATGATAGCATTGCAGGTTCAAACGCTCGAGGCCGCCACGTTCTCGTGACGGGTGGTGCGGGCTATTTGGGATCGATGCTCGTGCCAATATTGCTGGAACAGGGATACGAAGTCAGTGTGCTCGATCTCTTTGCATTCGGCGAGACTCCGCTCGAGAGCGTCCTGCATCATCCGCACCTGCATGTGTACAAGCAGGACATCCGCAACATTGATCAGTTCAGCTCTATCTTCAGTAATGTCGACGTTGTCATTCACCTCGCGAGTATTTCCAATGACCCAACCGCCGATCTGGACCCCGATCTCACGATCAGTACCAACTACCTCGCGACGACCGCGATCGCACGACTTGCGCGCGCACAGGAGGTTCAACAATTCATCTTCAGTTCATCGTGCAGCGTGTACGGATCTTCGACTGGCAGACTTCTCGATGAATTTTCGCACACCGGTCCGATCACGCTCTATGCGCTCACGAAGCTCGCGAGCGAACGCGAATTACTTGATCTCAGCAGTGATGACTTCCGCGTGACAGTTCTTCGCTTCAGTACCCTCTTTGGTCTCTCGAACCGGATGCGGTTCGATTTGGCTGTCAATGCGATGGCAAAAAACTGCATCAAGGGCAAAAACATTATTGTGAACGGCGAAGGTGATCAGTACCGACCTTTCATTCACATCCTTGATGCGATCGATGGCATTCTGCGTGTTCTTCGTGCGGAGCCAGCGGTTGTCAAAGGGCAGATCTTCAATGTTGGAGGAGACCATCTGAACTTCACGATCCGTGGACTTGCCGAAGAAATTCAAAAATGTTTTCCTGCAGTCGGCATTGATTACGTTAACGCGAACAGCGATGTCCGCTCCTATCAGGTGCGCTTCCAAAAGTTCGCCGAGGCCCTGAACTTTAAGCCAACGCACAGCATCGCCGATGGCGTGCATGAAATTAAGCAAGCCGTTCAAGACGGAGTCCTCAGCGACATGGACGACGCAATCTATTATAATCTCACCATGATGAAAAATGCCTATGGAGAGAGCAAAGAGAGCCGATGGTCGGTCGCTTCGTCTCCAAAACCTGCTCTCGTTTCTGAAAAATAGGTGATGAAAAAACCAAAAGTCATTGCCGTCATTCTCACTTACAATTGTGCGAGCATGCTTGCGAAAGCGTACGCGAGTTTGCCAAAAGACTTGGTTGACGAGATCATCGTGACTGACGACGGATCGAAGGATGAAATCGAGCTCGAGGCGCAGAAGCTTGGTTTGAAGCTTCACAGGCATACTCCCAATCGAGGGTATGGGGGAAATGTAAAGGCCGGCATCGCACTCGCTCTTGAGTCGGGTGCTGACTACATCGTCGAGGTTCACGGGGACGGACAATTTAACCCCGCTGCGCTTCGCGATGCGATGCCATACCTGCTGCAAGGCTATGAATTCGTTATAGGATCTCGCTTCATCGTGCCTGGCCGCGCACGAGAACTTGGGATGCCACTCGTGCGCTACCTTGCGAACCGGGGGCTAACCTTCATCGATAAACTAGTCCTGCGACTCCCCTTCTCTGAGTACCATACGGGTTTCCGGATTTATAGCAGACCACTCCTCGAGCGTGCGGCGTGGCAACATAATTCCAACACGCACCTTTTCAGTTTTCAAATCATCGCGCAGGCTGCGTATGTGAATGCAAAAGCTGCGGAGGTCCCGGCTGAGGCCGATTACCGCGATGAGCACACCTCACACAGTCTCCATGGAGCATCGCTCTATGCCGTACGGACGTTCGGTGTACTCGCTCGCTACATTCTTGCCAGAGCGGGTATCTATTACAGCACTATTTTCCCAAAGCCGGATGATGCCAAAAGTCACACGATCACCCGGTGCCAAGGCTGTGACAGCCCTGACATTTGCGATATGTTCGACCTTGGCGATGTTCCCTCGGTCAATGCTTTCTTGCAATCGAATGAGCTCGAGCGTGAGCGTGCGTACCCACTCCATGTCTGCTGGTGCAGGCGCTGCACGCTTGTTCAGCTGAAGACTATTGTGTCACCGGAGGAGCTCTTCTCACACTATCAGCATCTTTCCTCCGCCTCTCAGACTAACATTTACCATTTGAAAGAGCTCGCTAGCACATTGAAATCACGTTTGCATATCAACGATCAAACGAAGATCATGGATGTTGGATCGAATGACGGAGCATTACTTGAACAGTTCCTCGACGTCACCAAAAACGTCCTCGGGGTCGACCCCGCGGAAAATCTTGTCTCGTACGCGAAAGAAAAGGGTGTCGAGCAAGTTGCAGCATTTTTTAACGATCAGACTGCTCCCGATATCGTACGGCAACATGGGAAATACGATGTGGTTCTCGCATTGAATGTCGTTGCACACACTCCCGATGTCCGCTCGCTCTTGCGAGGCATAGCTGCAACACTCTCACGTGATGGAACCTTTGTCATGGAATCAGTCTACGTCTTTTCTACGATTTTGAACGGAGAATTCGACACCGTCTACCACGAGCACGACTACTGTTTTTCCCTTACCGCTCTCGTGCCGCTCTTTGCAAAGTCTGGGCTTACCATCGTCAACGTTGAGCAGATAGAAACGCAGGGGGGGTCTATTCGGGTTTCGGGCAAACTAACGGACAGTAATCCCGGGGTTGATGCGAGCGTATCAACTCTCTTACGACAGGAAGAGGCACTGGGTGTATGCAATGATCAGACGTACCTAGATGTTGGACGGCGCGTTGAGGAATTCAAGAAAAGCATCGTGAGTAGTCTTCAGGAGCTTAAAAGAAAACATGGCCGAGCAATAGCTCTCGGAGCATCCGCGCGCGGGGTCGTGATTTTAAATGCATGTAAGATCGGGACAAATCTCATCGACGCGATCATCGATGACACACCTCTGAAGCAAGGATGCGTCTCCCCCGGTACCCATGTACCTGTCATTTCTTGGGATCAACTTGCTTCGATGCCCGCAACTGCATTTCTACTGCTTTCATGGAACTACGAAGCGCACATGCTCAAAAAGCTGCGTGAATTTGTGGAGCACGGTGAAGTGTTGATTCCGTTCCCTCAAATTAGAACCGTGTCATGGTGAGCTCGACGAACCATCAAATGAGCGGCTCCTCAAACGTTTCCAGATCCTCCTCCGGAATTTCTCCTTTCTCTGCAGGCTTTGATGCTGCTTCGTCCCATTGCTTGAGAGCAGTTTCGACATCTTTACGTGGCGTGCAGTATTTTCTCCGTGATGCTTCGATGATCTCCTGCGTGTAGTCCGTTGTTACCTGCGGAGCATCAAGCGTACGACCGGAGAACGCTTCACGCTGCTCGCCGTTGACCTGCATCTTGATGTAAAACTCACGAACACCCAGGTTGATGATGTCTCGCTCCTTGAAAATGGGGTTGTACTCTCCTTCGAGCACGAGCGCATCCTCTGCGCCCACACGGAAGCTCACCATCGAACCAATGTTTCCAAAGACTGTTTCGCGGACGATGTCACTGAGTTGTCCCATGTATTGATGCGCAAGCGTCAGATTCAGTCGGTACTTGCGAGCTTCACTGAGGATTTCTGCGAAGGTTTCGGTTGCAAAGTTTTGAAACTCATCGACGTAGAAGTAAAAGTCTTTTCGTTGTTCCTCGGGTGTATCGGCTCTGCTCATGGCAGCTTGATAGAGCTTTGTGATGATCATAGAACCGATCAGCGAAGAATTTTCCTCTCCGAGCAGGCCCTTACTTACTTTCATGAGAAGAATTTTCTTATTGTCCATAATGTCGCGAATGTCGAACTTTGTCTGAGGCTGCGCTATGATGTTTCTGATCATATCCGTTGCAACGAACTGGCCGACTTTATTGAGCAGCGGCGTGATCGCCTCGGCATCGAACTTTTCACTCCATGCAGCAAATTCCGAAACCCAGAAACTTTTGACGACACTGTCTTCGATCCGCGCTACGATCTTTTGCCGATAGTTTTTATCTGTCAGCATTTTAAGGATGCTCAGAACCGTTGTGTTTGGGCTATCGAGGAGTGCGAGGGTCGTATAGCGAAGGACGTGCTCAAGGCGGTATGTCCAGTTGCCTCCAAAGAGTTTTTTGAAGATCTGAATGAAACCGATCGTCACTTGCATTTTGAATTCGTCGCTCACGATTTCCATGGGGTTGAACGCTATCGGGAAGTCGGTGTCGGCAGGGTTAAAGAGCACCACGTCGTCGATACGGTGTTTGGGGATGTAGCGCAACACCGCATCAACGAGATCTCCGTGCGGATCGAGAACCGCAATCCCCTGCCCCGATTGAATGTCTTCGTTGATGAGGAGCTCGAGTAATTTGCTCTTGCCCGATCCTGATTTTCCGACCGTGTAGAGATGACGCCGGCGGTCACTGCGCTTGATGCCAAACGGCACGAAGTTATTGTGATAGTTCGTGATGCCAAAGCCGCTGACGTCCTTCTCGCCGATCTTGGGGAGATCTTGCGGTGGATCGGCCTTGCGTGCAAGCACATGCACGACGTGTGAGACGTAATCGGCATTCGGAAAATGATAGAGGGTCGCGACCTCCTGAGTATTCATGATGCATGGTGTGCCTTGTACACGTGCGCGGTATTTTTGAATAAATGATGCGGTATTGTGTTCAAGGTGCCCATGCAGACTGTTGATGTCGCGATCATTGAATTGAGCAAACGCAGAAATGACCGCCTCCAGTTTTCTTTTCGCAGCTTCGGCCGTTTCAGCTATGTACGCGCAACGGATACTCACCCGGTACGGCTTCTGTTCCGCCTTTTTCTTGGCAAGATCATGCCGCACATGGTTGATGGACTTGCGGCCACCCTCGCGCATGCGGTCGCGGATGCTGAAGAAGTGAAAAAAGATCGCGAGCCGCGTCTTGATTTTTCGAAGCAAGTGATAGGCACCAGTATCGTCCTGCGGCTCCGTGATGATCTGCACCCACACTTGGTCTTGACTTCCGATTTTGGAGACCACGGAGAAGAGCCGGGAGCAACTGTCCTCCTCGAAGAGATCGTACGTTTTGATAGGGTAAATGTCCGAGTGATGCATGCTGATGGCCGCTCCCGCGAGCGCCAGCTTTTTTGAGTCAAAGATCTGTGTATAGTCTTGCGTCTCTTTGATCTCGGCGTCCGGGAACGTCGCGTAGATCAATCCCTCGACGGTTTCGAGCAACTTCTCATCGAGGACGATGAAGAAATACGTGTATTGATTGTATCCGAAGAATTCGAGCGAAATTGACTTCCCTGTGAAGGTATTTCGCATATTCACAAGCAATTCCTGGAACTTGGACTCCAGCTTCTTGTTTTCCTGCGACCCCTGTGGCACGACGATGTGGAGGTAGCGCAAAGCCATATTTAGCCTTTATTATACACTATTTGGTGCTTTTTGGGCAGTCGAGACGGTATCAATAGACCTCGTTCAGGTAGCATTCCTCACAATGCACAATTTCTGACCTGTCTGGCGCATAGGTCGTTTCAATCGGCTTCTGGCACTTCATGCAGGTGCGAGCATAGAGCGTTCGGGGGTTTCGAAGTGCGACACGTTCAAGATGTCGCTCATCGGGATGTACGTGGGGTAAAGGAAGATTTTGTTGGCGGTAGAAATCGAGCTCCTGCTTGATAATCTTGAACAATCGACCTGACTTCTCACACCGAACGGCGCTGTTCACAATATCATCTGAGACTTCTGCGATTGTTTCTGGCAAGTCAGAAGCTTCGACAATTTGATCAACTTTCGGCTCCTCCACTTGAATGTCCTTCCACTTCCACCCTCGAGCATCCACTTCCTTCTGCTCCATAGGGAAATGCACCGATGCGAGAGTTTCGTTGTATGCAAAGGGGCTGATCTCGATCGGAAAAAATTCCCCCCATTCTCCTGTTTTTCTCATGTGTTCGATGATGCGTGGCACAAGATTCTCGTATTCTTCTTTCGTGTATTGCTTATTGAGAATGCAGTAACTGCTGTGTCGCAGCCCCATGCTGCCGAAAAGATCGTGAGAACTCTGCAGGCAGAGCTTCGAATAATACACATTGCTCACGCCTGTCCAAATCTGATCGCTGAATGCGACGTTGCGGACAGCGTCTCCGATCTCATGATTTTCATAGCAATATTCCACGCCTTTTTGTGAGCCGAACACGGTCGTGTCATGAACCCTTTTCATGAAACGAGAATTTACAACGTGCTTGCAGTCCTGGCATTCCTGAATTTCGTAACAATTCCTGCAATTCTGCGTGTTCCAAAGGTAATTTCCGGTCGAGTTTTCGTTCTGCGTTCCGTAATAATATTGATTCGGAAATTGCTGTGCAAATGCTACGAACTGCTCACGCAAAACCTTCAGTGCAGAATAGGAATCGAGATGCATGCTGGCCAATTTCTCTCGGTACTCGTCTTCAGAATATTTTTGGTTATAGATGTGGAATTCTTTATTGCGCAGATTCATGCATCCAAAGCAATTGCGACACCCGACGCAATTTTTGAGGAACCACGAATCAGAGCAGTTCTCGCATTGCTGTGAGTAGCGAAGGTTATAGCTATTGCGACAGAACACGCACTCGTAGCAGAGCTCGAGGCTCGATGCTTGGAGTACGTCCAACGTGCTTCGTGAATCGACTATGTGATGCGAGTACATGCAATTCTCAGCAAAGTCAGCTTCAAAAATCAGATAGCAGTTTTTCAGCCACCCTGCCTGATTCACATAATCGGAGTTTTGATTATTTGTGACGGAAAGTGCAAGCTGCGGCACTGCTTCCATGAGCTCACGAAACTGCGGGAAAAACGGTCGATTGAAATCGAAATCTCTTCCGTACGATTTTGGATCCCATGCATCACCATACCACTGCTCAACGCTATACACTTTGAAGGGTTTGTCCGGTGAAAAAACGGACAACGTACTTTTTCTGGATGCATCGCACGTTCGCTTGTAGAGCGTTCTTTCATTGCGCCACGCGAGCCGTCGCTGCGACCTACACGACGGGCAAAGTGTTGGAGGAGGAATCAATTCCTTTTTTCCGTTGAAGGTTGGAGAAATCTCTTCGTAGAGATGAAGATCTTCTTCATCGACCTCAAACATTGCTTGGCATAAACGACATGGACGGATACTCATGTCCATCATTATGAACATTTATTGACATTTGTAAATGGCCTACATCAAGAGTCAATTATTAGCATACTTTACAATTAAACTCATATTGTCTATAATTATAGACAAATGCAACATTCTGCGATTCGACCATTGCTCAAGCGCATTGGACTCGATGACAAAGAAGTCGAGGTCTACTTAGCACTGCTTGCCATGAAAAGCGGGCGCGTAAGCGCTATCGCCAAGGCATCCAAGCAATCACGCAGTCATACGTATTTGGTACTCCAGAGTCTTGAAGAGAAGGCTCTCGTTTCCCATATTGAATCCGGCAAAGTCCTGCAGTTCATCGCAGAACCCGTCCACAGACTAGTGCACTATGCCAAAGATCGAGAGAAGCAGTGGAGTGAAACGCAGATGCTGCTTGAATCAGCTCTTCCCTACCTCCAATCGTTGACTCCCTCCCTCGTCAGCCCCCCTCGTGTGACGACACTCCACGGCATCGACGGGATGAAGCAGGTGTACCGTGACGTGCTGCTCCAGAAAGATTTTTGCGCGTTCTTCAACGCTGAAGTGATGTTCAACGCATTCGGACAAAACGTCGTGCCCCTGTTGTTTGGTAAAGCGCGACTGCGCGGACGCGAGCTCTTCGTCGACAATGCAGGAGCGCGGCGGTACATCAAGGAGATCCCACAGGATGACGAATACGAGATCCGACTGCTGCCCACAGAGATGCAATTTATTTCTGAGATGGTGATTTTCGCCGATACTGTTGCACTCTTCGCCTACGACGATGAACTGACAATCGTGAAGGTCGAGAACCAAAACTTCGCAGATATGTTTCAAAAAATCTTCGAGTGTTTGTGGGAGCGTGCACCAGTGACTAAAAATACGGGAAAGAACTAATCCATATTTACTATCATATATTAATTAATGATAGTGAAAGTAAATGCTCAATAAACAAGGTGCAAATAGCAAGATTCGCAATACACAATCTCTGGACTGTCCGGCGCATAGCTGGTTGCTATCACTTTCTGGCACTTCGTACATTGTCGATTCCACAATTTCCTTGGAGGGCGTAATGCGAGCCGTTTCGCATGACGAATGTCAAAGTGTTTTCGTGGAAGCGGTATGGTCATTTTTCTATAGTATTCAAGCTCCGCCTTTTGGATTTTGAACGGTCTCCCAGATTGATCACAGCGGATTGCCCAGTTTAGAATGTCATCGGGAATATCGTTGATCGAGTCAGGAAGCTCCAATGCGTTGATCACTCTCTCCACGTCAGGCATACGATCATCGGTCTCCTTCAACTGCAGGCCACTGTTCAGTGTTTCTTGCTTCGCTAGGGGAAAATAATCATTTGCAACGGTTTCGTTGTACGCAAACAGGGACATGGTCAAAGGAAAGAATTGCGTCCATTCTCCTGTCTTCTGCATATGCTCGATGATGCGAGGAACCATCTCTTCATATTCATCTTGGGAGTATTGCTTGTTCAAGATGCAGTATCCTTCCTTACGAATCGCCTCACATCCAAACAAACTTCCCTTACCACCCTGTAAGCAGAAAATGCAGTAAGATAAATTGCTGACACCAAATCCACAATAGAAACAACCAAGCATGTTCTGAGCCCCGGCCCCAACGTACGCACAATTGTAACAGTTCGCAGTATCAGTGCCCCATGCATCGATGTCATAACTGTCGTTGCAGCCCATCATGCAGTTGGTGCAGTAACGACAATCACGCATGCCCATGCAATCATATGAATCGAAGGTATTTTTTGACTCACTCAGATTATCGCCGCTGACATCTTCGTTCATGTATCCGCGTGTCGCGCGCCTGGGATGTGTGAGGAAAAAGTCCTCTGCCTTCCTCCGTAGTTCCACTACACCGCTGTGCGTATCAAGTCGCATTGCGACTCTCTTTGATTCAAATTCCTCCTTCGAATATGGCTGATTGAAAATATGGTATTCCTTCTGCACGAGATTCGTGCAGCCGATGCAGTTTTTGCAGCTGTTACAATCGAGAAGAAACCAAGAGGATGAGCAATTATTGCAATAGCGGGAAAACCGCAGATCAAAACACTTGTTGCAGTGGATGCACTCATAACAAAGCTCGCACTCCTTCACGTACAAAAAGTCGCAGCAATCCTTGATAAGTCCGTAGAGTTCACCATAGTAACAATCCTCCGCTTGTTCTCCGTCGAAAATTAAATAGCAATTTTTCAGACGGTAGCCATCGTGTGTGTAGTCACTATTGATATTATCACCGAGTGTGATGCTGCTGATTTTTGGCATACTCTGTGATAACTCGCGGTACTGCTCGAAAAATGGACGATTGAAGTCGAAGTCTCGACCAAATGACAGTGCGCTCCAGGAATCTCCCCACCAACAGGCAGGGCAATACACCGTCACTTTCTTGTCCGGAGAATAGTTGGAAATAATGCTTGCATGGCAAAGATCGCATGTTCGTGAATAAAGTTTCCTCTCGTTACGCATTGCAAGGCGACGTTGTTGGCGACAGTCATAGCACTCAACGGGTGCGGGAATTGCAAACTTTCTACCAGCAATCACCGGTGAAACTTTGTCATAGAATTTTAGATCATCATCCGTGACTTCGAATGCATGACTGCAGTGAGTGCAGGTTTTCTGCATATGAGCATAATTGTATCACACACTGCCTCCACCCTTCGGCGAGCTCAGGGTGACACGTTCGGAGTGGTGTCGCTCAATAAAGATGAACTGCTTGGCGTGATTATGGAGAGCCCGACATTTGCACGGACAATGAAGGCTGTCTTCGACCTGGCGTGGCTCGGGGCGACGGCGTTTGTGGCGAAGTAACGGGTGGCTTCCCTTACCCAGGCCCTCTCCCTATGGGACAGTAGAAAGGCTGATTTGAGTTATTTTGAGATTATATTTGACAATAATACTTTACTCTGTTTTAATGCTCTCCTTTTTCTTTCACCCATCCCCTTGTGAAGCGCTTGCCCCTCCTCAATCAGTTGAGCCTCCTAACGGCATTGGCAGCGATCCTCGTAGCAGGATTCCTCTTCGTTGAGGCGAGGTCCGGGTCAGCCCAAAACGCCCCTCTCTTTATAACATTGGGCGATGGTAAGGATGTGGTGGCACCGGGCGGAAGCCTCGTTTACATCATTCGTCTGCAGCAGAACTACAGCTATAACCGCGACGTGAATGTGACATTCGTCATTCCTCCTGAAGCGAACACGGTAAGTGCGGATAACGGAGGATACAGGAGAGGAAATACGATTCGTTGGGACCATGTTACCGTGCAGGACGGCTACCCGATGCTTCTTGCCGTGAACGTGAACTTGCTTCCGAACCTCACGCAGGGCACACAGATTTTTGCACGCGCAGAGTCCGAGGGATCAAGCGCTACAGATGTCACAGCCGTTGGCAGCGCGCCTTTCACCAATAATACGTATCGCGTCAGTATTACGGATAGTATGGAAACCGCACGACCGGGAGAGACGCTCGATTACACTGTTACGGTGCTCAATACGAGCGAATATGCCAGACAAACAGATGTTTCTGTCTCGCTGTCTGATTTGCTTGGTATTCAGAGCATGGACCCCGAGGGATCCATCAATACATATCCGAGTATCACATGGCCGAGCATCTCCTTTGGACCGAATGAAAAGAAGGTATTCCACATTCACACAATGATTCGGCGTCACTTGACACCGTACACGTACGTCCACGCAATGGCGAGAGTGGGTGGAGTTTCCGCTTCGGACAATACAAACATCGTACCGTGGTATCCGTATCAAAATCGGTTTACGGCCGAGAAGCCCACACTCGAACTCGATGATGCTCCTGTTCAGCAGAAACCAATGGAGCTTGCACGCAAGATTCTCTTTCGTAAAATTTCGGACACGAATGAGGTGGTGCCGGGCGGAACAGTGCACTACACCGTCTATGTCCAGAACGTTATGACACACGCAATCGCCGATGCCGTCGTCACTGATCGCTTTGATCCTACTCAAATGAGTGTGGTGAGTGCGGCTGGTGGAGATCTGTCGAGTGATGGACAAATCACGTGGAATCTTCCTGTGCTGCAGCCGGGGGAGGTTTGGAAGCGCACGTACACGATGCTTATTGCCTCGGATCTGCAAAGCGGATCTATCATTGATAATGCAGCAAGTATCTCCGGCAGTGACCTTCGGTACCTTTCCCTCAACGAACGCGTGACGGTCGGCCAATCGGGTGTTGTCGCTGAGCTTCCTTCGACAGGAGCGGCGTTTGATTCATTGTTCGTGGTTTTAGCAAGCGTTGTGGCCCTGGGGCTAGGAGGATTGCAAAGGAAGATTATGATTGCATAATAATATAAATATGGTATAATACGATCAAATGAAAACAAAAAGAAATAAAAGTCAACAGTGTCACACTTTGGGGTTCCTTGGTGTCTTTGTGTGTATGCAAGCTGCGATGATCCATATGACCTCAGAGACAGGCATTGCGGCTATTGTTCGCACGGCAGTCCGGCCGCTGCAGGAATTCATTGTTCCCATGGATCCTTCAACACAGCGCGTCGCACGTAGGCTCAGTAACCGTATTCGAACTCGACTGGGCACGGACATTTCCGCTTCGAGACTCACGTACTCTGTGCAGGAGCGCAGAGAATTTTTGAAGAAAACAATTTCTCTTCATTTTGTATCGGAAGGGAACGACCATCCACTCGATGTGACGTGGCAGACAAACCTGCAGGCGCATCCTGAATGGGTAACATTGAATGCATCCGTACCAAACCATCCGTTTTTCCTGAACAAAGATAAGATTGCAGCTTCGCTTATAGAGTTTAGTCTTGGACAGATCCCAATCGTGCAACATGCTCTTGTCAGCAATACGTACAAAGATCATACGATCATGCGTGTGGAGCTGAAGGGAAATCCTGTCGACGGATTTACACTTGATGTAGATTCGGTTGCAGAGCAGATGGTGTCTGCCCTTGGCAACGATCAAGCAGAGCTCACGGTATCACTGCAATATAAATTGGGAACGATCACCTACCCCGGCGCGGAGGGTCCGCAGACTCTTGTCCACCTCTCGACGGGCAAATCAGAATTCTCACATTCACCGTACGGACGCATCAAGAATGTTCACAAAGTGATCAATGAAAAAATTAACGGTGCTATCGCGCCGATGGGCAAAGTATTCTCGTTCAACTCAACGCTCGGAGGCCCGATCACGCACGGAAATGGTTGGCTGGATTCGCTCGTGATCGTGAACGGGCACGACTTGGTGCCGGAAGCGGGTGGAGGAATCTGCCAAGGAGCGACGACAACGATGCGTGCGGTTGTACTGGCAGGACTCCCCATTCACGAGCGCAAAAATCACAGTTTGTACGTGATCCACTACAAGCAATATGGCATGGGAATCGACGCGACTGTGTACCCCGGAAAGCAGGACCTGACATTTACGAATGACACACCTGGTGATCTGGTTTTCCTCGGACACACGGTAGGAGAGGAAGCATTCGTAGATTTGTACGGGATTCCGGATGGTCGAATGGTACAGCTGGAAGGACCGTATTTTGCATCAACCGCCCCGACAAACTTCCTCGTAAGGAATCGCCCACTCGCAAGCAGCGAAGTTGGCTGGAACAACACCGTCACGTACGGCAGTGGATCGACCCGGCACGAGACGATCGTGTCTCGGTATGAGAAAATGCCGCACTCACTTGCAAAGGAATACCCCGTCAGTAGAGGTATTGCAGAATTGCTCGGTGCTCCGATTGCCGCAGACACCTCTGCTGCTCCTCTCGCGTCAGTGACGCAAACGATTGCTGCACTGCGTCAATAGTTGTACGATTGCTGCATGGATGTACGCATCATTTTTTTGTCGTTGATTTCTGTGCTTGCGATTTCCGCCTGCCAGCCAAACACTCCGCAATCGTCGAAAGCGGGCACCGGAAATGTTCAAGCTTCTCCACCAGAGAAAAAGCCACAGTCCGTCAGTGAGCTCCAAGCACTGGCAGACAAGGGTGACCTGTCTGCACAATTTGATCTCGGTATGATGTACCTGGAGGGCTCGGGCGTGGCGCAGGATGCAAGGAAGGGTGTGGATCTGCTCACACGTGCGGCAAATCGTGGAGACGCGATGGCGCAGTTTAACGTCGGCATGACGTACTACCAAGGAGTGAAGGGAGTCGCACAGAATTATCAAAAGGCGATCGAGTGGTTTACGAAGGGTGTGACGAATAATAACGAACGGTCTGCATACAATCTCGGCGTGATGGAGTATCGCGGAGAGGGCATGAAACAGGATCTGGGCAAGGCCTTGAATCTCTTTTGGCAATCTGCCAAGCAGGGCTACAGCAAAGCTGCGTATAATCTCGGGGTCATGTATGCGAAGGGTGAGGGAGCAAAGCCTGATATTGTCGAGGCATACGCATGGTTTGCACTCGCTGAAAAACTCGGGGATGAAAAATCGAGCACACTTCTTCACCAGCTTTTATCCGAATTCACAGCGACTCAAAAAGCACGAGCCGAAGTGAGAGTGAAGGATCTGGACAAGATGATTGTGAAGATGAAGTAATGTGATTATCCTATGACGGAAGGAATGGGTCAGTAGCTCAGTTGCCTAGCCATCGCTTGCGATGGCGTAATAAATCATTGCAGCTCGGTTGTTCACCCTTTACAGTCGGTCTCTCGAATCACGGGTCAGTAGCTCAGTTGGTAGAGCAGTTGCCTCTTAAGCAATTGGTCGCGGGTTCAAGTCCCGCCTGGCCCACCATTGGCTAACATAAGCCATTTATTCTATCTTGACGGTATTATATTAAGTGATATTATCACTCCATGGAGCATCAGAATTTCAGAGCGCTCGGCAGAATCGGAATAGCGAC
The DNA here is from genome assembly GCA_023245865.1 of Candidatus Peribacteria bacterium. Classification (GTDB taxonomy): domain Bacteria; phylum Patescibacteriota; class Gracilibacteria; order Peribacterales; family Peribacteraceae; genus JAHFJN01. The sequence goes on along the minus strand of JAHFJN010000001.1, from coordinate 284,629 downwards.
GTCTATTGATGGAACACCCTGCATTGCCATAGAACAAGATGAAGGTGAACTTTTTGTCCAAACATACAAAGGCAAACAACCAATGGTTGATGCCCTCGCAAAGCAACTACGCAATCCAGAGGATGTTGCTCGTTTAGGTATGGAATCTCCTGCAGAATCAATTTCTGGTACTGCGTATAACGTGAGAAAGTCGCATGAAGCTCAAACTCTTGTACCAGAGAAGCCTGGGTACATAGCACTTTACCTCCGTTTAACCGTGGCAGAACTATTGGCAAATAGAACGAATCTTAATCTAGACTATGACTTGGAGTAAGGGTCTTACGACCCTGATTAGGTGAAATGTTATCACAGCACCTTCCTCGGATGCGCTGTGCGGGACCCGTCCTTGCTCGGGACGAGCACTGCGATTGGCAGTCCATCGTGCCATGCGAAGGTCTCCGCTTTTACCTCACGCTGAATGTTTTTGCCGCAGCGAATATCTTTTTCCTCGCCGTCGGTCACCTCGATGGCATTGAATGCGGACAAAACATCTTTTAATGGAATAACATCTCCCCATGCTGCGGACTCGGGTGAGTGTGCATCTTCGATCCTCCACCCCCCCACTCTCGTTCGACGAAGGTTATCGAGGTAGGCACCGAAGCCTGAGAGTTGTCCCAAATCATGCGCAAGAGAGCGAATGTACGTACCGGAGCCGCACGCTATACGAAGCGACAGATGTGGAAACTCGTACGTGAGTATGTCGCACTTTTCAATGTGAACAGGGCGTGCAGGCAAATGCACATAGTTTCCCCGCCGTGCGAGCTCGTGTGCTCGTTTGCCATCAATGTGAATCGCAGAAAAGGCCGGGGGAATTTGAGCAATGTCTCCGGTCAATCGATCCTCAATGATGCGCCTGAGTTTCAGTTCGTCCGGAACTTGCCAGCCAGGCTTTGGTTTCACTGCCTCGATGGCGCCCTCACGATCGTACGTTGAACTTACCGCGCCGAAACGAATGGATGCTTCGTACTCCTTGGAAAGATCCTGAAAAAATTCTATCACTTTCAGTGCCTTTGCCCCTATGGCAAGCACAAGGAGACCCGATGCGGCGGGATCGAGCGTTCCCAGATGCCCTACCGAGGGCTCATGAAGGCTCCGCCGGATCTGCGAGACGACATCATGGCTGGTAGGCCCTGTTGGCTTATCAATGAGTAAAAATCCGTGCCTCATGTTCTGAGTATACCATCAAAAACTCGAAAGAACGGGAAGCAGCGCACCAAGAATGATGGCGATGACCCCGACAGTCGCGACGGCGCGGATAATAGCTGCTTTCCTCATGGAGTGACGGTGATGGAAATAGAATACGTGCTGCGCACACCACTTGCGTCCTCAACAAGCAATTTCACAGTGTGGACACCCGTACTTGTGAAGAGATGAATGGGGTGCTGCTCATCGGTTGTGGAGGCATCATCAAAGTCCCAGAGATACTTTGCCGCAGCGCCCGTCGTACAGCCGGCATCGAAGTCGACGGACTGTCCTGACGCAATAGATGTTCTGCTTGGTTGAAAACAAGCTTGGAGCGCCGCTGCTCGAACAACGAGTTTTTTGCTCGAGGAGTATTCTTTTCCGTCTGATGTTTGAATGCGCAAGTTGACGGTGTAGGTCTGCGGAGTGATGTACTGATGCGAAATGCTGGCGCCCTTCGTCACCTCCGGCGATCCGTCGCCGAAATTCCAGATGTAGCCGATGGCATCGTCGTTCGGAATGTCCGATGCAGATGCATCAAAATTGACAGTGAGAGGAGAAATCCCTGTTTCAGGGCTCGCGTTGATGACGATCGACGCAGTCGGCGGTAGCACATGCACGGTTATTTTTTTACGCATGACATGGTTGTTCAGGTCTTGCGCAATCAGCGTCACCGTGTAGTTCGCTTCCTTTCGGTATATTGCTTGCAATGTCGTATCCGTGGACCCCACGTCACTCGCATCGGGCGCCTCCCAGAAGAACTGTACGTACGGTATCGACGTCCGCGGCTTGAGGTTGAGTGTTAGCGGAGACTCCCCTTCTATAACATCACCCTTCACTTCCGGTTTTCCCTCAAACGTCAGATCACCGACTTGCAAGGGATCAACGATCTGAACGAGCGATGAAAGCGGCGCGATCACCCCACTCTGGCTGCGTACCTTCACGTCGACTGTGAACGTACCATTCTGGTTATACGTGTGGAGAACCTTTTGCCCCTCACCTTTGTCTCCGTCTCCGAAATTCCAATCAATGCGAGCAAGCGGCTCTTTGGATGACACCGTGAAGAGTACCGCAAACGGCGGAGAGCCGATCAAATGCCTCGGTTCACTTTTGAGATCAACCGGGAACGGCAGCTTGGGGGGATTACGAATTTCGATTGTACGCTCGTACTTCGCCTGAGTTTTATTTTGCAGATCTACGAGCGCGGAAACCTTCACGCTGCCGGTCTTGTAGAAGGTATACGCAATTTGAGGACTGTTGGTCGTTTCATCAATCTTCCCGTCACCGTCAAAGTCCCATTGCACTTTCTGAATGGCTGCGGGATCTGTCACGAGCGAACTGAGATTAAAAATAACCGGTTTCTCAACGATCGGAGACGGTGGCAGGATGGAAAATACCGCCTGTAAAATAATGAAGCGTTTGAGGGCGGTGCGAGTTGCGCCATCACTTCCCACCATAATCACGGAAACGGTGTAGACACCCTGACGGTCGTAGGTCGCCGTGAGTTCAGGAACAACGGTTTCCTGGTCCACTTGATGATCTCCATTGATGTCCCACTTGAATTGAATGGGCTTAAACCCGCGTCCACGGAGCGTCGATACCGCCGTATCAAGATTGAACGTCATCGTGACAGGCGCAATGAGGTCCTGACTTGATGCAGGGCTCACGATATCAATGCCTAGCGGAGGCTCTTGCATGATCCTGTAGGCTGTTGCTGCACTCAGCAGTAAGCCGGGGATGGCAAAAACGAGAAGTTTGATGAGCGCACGTTTTCTGTTTTGCGGTGCGACTTTCGACTGACCGATATGTGTAAGGACGACGACACCGAGTGTTAAAAAGAGCAATGCTCCGACACTGAGTGACCCGAGTCCGATCGGGACGAGTGACTTCAACGGTCCGGTTGTCGGAAGGATGATGAGGAGCGCGACGCACCAAATAATGTAGACGATATACGCAAGGCTGAAGGTTGTGAGCAGAACAAACTCCCATCGCTTCGCAGCGGGGCTCAGGGTCTGTGCAACCGGAACCTGTGGCTTCGGAGGCTCGGGTGTCACCGCACTGACACTGTCGACGGAGAGTGGTTCTTCGGGCATGGGAGATTTACAAATGTACGGAGCGCAGTATATCAGTCATGACACTCGTTTCGATGGGAAATGGCTTGGCATCCTTCGGCGGCTCAATTGCAATAGCGGAATTCTGGTCGTGAATCGCCACGGCGAGTTGTATGTGTAGTGGTTTTTGCTGATCTGTCGACGTAATGTTCCATACTATCCTGCGTAACAGAAAAGAATCTGCGTCGATCCAGCACTCTCCCCTGAACTGTAATTCTTGAGGCAAGATAACAGAACTATCATTCTGTCCGCTCTGACGCGCAACTTCTTTGAGAAAATCCAGTGCCTTCTGCCGGTCGAGCTCGACATCATAGTGGTAGACCGCATGACCATCGAGCTGTACGAAGCCACGATCGTTCGTCACATGCATGATACTCATTTGCTTGCGGATCAATGCAGGATCGGGACTGAGAGGTATCGACGCATCATCGGAGACGCGATTGGCGTTGAGTATCCACCATTGTCCAACCAAACTTTTGAGTGAATCAACAGTCGTTGCATGTACCAGCAAATATTGCTCCACCGGGGAAGCAATAACATAGCGAGCGATGAAGTTCATCGGCCCTGCGTGGATATCGACATCGGACACTGCCTGATTGCCACCATTTTGCATAATGCCGGTGATGCGCGCGGTGATCAGCGCATTATAGGAGACGTCGGCCTCGAAGCGCGCGGCATTGAGATTGCGATTCTCCGTGGATGCCCTCTCCAGAACTAACTCTGCTGGAAGCGCAACTCTCGGCGCGCAGGAGGTAAGAATCAGCAATGCGCTCATGAAAAAAAACTTGCTCATACTGTCAATTCGTCGCAGTCATCTCGACATCCGATGGCTGCTCAAGAATAAAATGAATCGTACGTCGACGGCTCGAAACTATGTCGCCCCTCAAAATGAGAAGGGTCGCAGTATTTCGCTCGAGCAGAAACGGCGGATCAAAAACAATACGAACCCAATTGCCGGTTAACATCGGTTCGATCTTCGACACTCGAACAGCATTACTTGTTGTCATGAAGAGATTACGAACGTCCGCATCGCGTGCCTTGCCGTCGTTCGTGAGGGTGACTGCGTTCAGCAATTGAGAATGTGCTGCGGACGATTTGAGTTGAAGTCGCAGCAGCAGTCTCTGCTTTCCAAAAAGCGTGCTGTCGGGCGGAAGTGATGGATAACTGGCATCAACGCTTCCAAGCGATGCAGGAGAGGTAGCTGGTGCCCGCATGGGCAATCGCGGTTTCCATACGATCCGTGCAGTGCCGGCATCCACATCATTCGCGTCAACGATGCCGATGGCGTGACCCCCTCCGACGGAAGCGTTCTCAGAAATATCCATCATAACCTCGATAATGGATGTTGTGCAGGGCGCGATAGTGAGAGAGCGTATCGGGAGAATGACAACTCGATCACGAAGGGAAAACTCCATACTTCTACTCAGGCGTTCAGCCTCCCTTGTGATGTATACGCCTGCGATGTCGCGGGTATCACCGGGCCCTTGATGGTGAATCGCAATGTTGCGGACAGCGATGGGGCGATCGCACGAAGCTGCAAAAGACAATGTCTGCATATTAATACGTTGCCCGCCCTGCGGGAGGGAAATCGAGCCTGTGGGTGAAATGTCTGTGACCGTCAATGTCGGCTGCGCCTGCGCGTCTGCTTTGATGACAATGGAAAGGACGAGTGCCGAGGTGACGAAAAATACTTTGCGCATACGAGCATCATACCAAAACTCAAAAACTACCGCTTGCTCCCCCTCCACCTGTGGATCCTCCGCCAAACCCCCCACCTCCCAGTCCGCCGCCCCCTCCCCCGCTCCAGCCTCCTGTGCCGCTGCGCCTTCCACGCATGCGAGGACCGATCCTTGATGCAATGTAATCGAATATCAGTCCGATGATCACAAGAAGCGGAATACTAACCCACCACGCGTACACAAGTGTCAGAATAATACCGAAGACAGCACCAACGATCCCTCCCGCCCACCACGACTTGCTGCGGGCAAGGTATGCAGCAATCCAGTTGAGAAAAATAAAAAAGAAGAAGACCCACGAGGCAAAGCTCGAGCTCTGCCGATCATACCGTGATGCTGTGTACTCACCTCCGATATGTTTTTCGAGCGCATCGACCGCTGCGGCAATCCCCTGATAGTAATCCCCTTTTTTGAATCTAGGATTCATATCCTGATCGATAATACCCTTGGCAACAATATCGGGCACCGCACCCTCAAGACCGTACCCCGTCGTAATATTGATTTGTCGGTCAGCGTAAGCAATTGTCAGGAGAATGCCATTATTTTTCTCCTTGCCACCGATACCCCATTTTCGAAATATTTCGACGTTCCATTGAGCGATATCAGCTCCGCTAAGAGAAGGGACCGTGAGGACTGCTATTTCATTGCTTGTCGTCGACTGGTAGTCCTGCAGGGTTTTCTCAAGCGTTGCCTCCTGGCTGCTTGTGAGCAGATGTGCGTCATCGGTAACAAATCCGTCATTGGCGGGAGTCGCACCGGCACACGCCATGTACGGAATGAATACGCTCGTAGCGACCCACAAGGTAAGTGCGTGCACTCTCATGGTTACTGCATAAAATTGACACTTGGCGCGTTCTCAGAGCCGGACACCGCGTGGTAGCCCGCTTCCTCGGCAAAACCAAAGAACCCCGCGATGACATTACGCGGGAAGCGCTTCACGGAAAGGTTATACGAAAGCACAGCATCATTGTAATCCTTGCGTGCAGTCGCGATGCGATTTTCCGTTCCCTCCAGCTGCGTCATTAAGTCCCTGAATGCTTGCGTTGCTTGCAACTGCGGATATGCCTCCACAGAAACAAGTAACCGAGAGAGCGCTCCGTCCAAATTTTCGGCAGCTGCTACTTGCTTCGTTCTGTTGCCTGAGGCAGCCAACCAATCGGTGCGCGCTTTCGTTATGTCCGTCAGCGTCGACTTCTCAAAATTCGAAGCGCCCTGAACGGTACGCACGAGATTCGGAACAAGATCCACCCTTCGTTGATACTGTGTTTCCACTTGTCTCCATGCATTATTCACTTTCTCTTTCTCTGTCACGAGTCCGTTGTATCCAAAACCTATCCAGAGGAGGGCCAAGGCAATGACTCCAAGAACTATCCACAACCGGCGAATGGGCAGGAATTGATTACTCATAAAATTGTTGAGAAAAGCTGAAATAGCTTACGGATGATAGTAGATTCCGGTCAATTCTGCACGTCCAAGGACATTTCCCTTCATCGCGCGCTTGAGGCCGTTGATATCCGGTGCCTTATGAAACACCATAGGAGTGGAAACGGCATAAGCCGTGAAAATATAATGATGCTTACCACTCGGCGGACAGGGACCCCCGTACGCACTCTTTTTAAAACTTGTCATTCCTTCAGACGCAATATCGAATTTCATGTTTTCAACTATTTCAGTTCCAGGATCCAGGCCATATACCAGCCAATGCACCCACGGAGTTTTTGGCACGTCGGGGTCGATCATCGTGATCGTCAGGCTCTTTGTGCCCTTGGGGACATCACGTACGGCAAGAGGAGGGTTCACATTCTCTCCATCACACGTGTATTTCTCAGGGATTCGTTCGCCTTCTCCAAACGCCGTGCTCGTGAGACGCATCGGGGCTACAAATGTTTGCGACCAGACGATGAGAACCACTGATAGCGCGGCAACCGCGCAAACGACATACACAACTGGATGCTTCATTCCTTCATCGTAGCCCAAGAAACATCTCGTGCAAGAGGCTTTCACCTCGCAGCTCCGGGTGACAGGTCGAGGCGAGAATATTACCCTCACGTACGACAACAGGAATCCCGTCACATTCGGCAAGTATTTCAACGGACCCGTCCACATGACTTATTTTTGGGGCGCGAATGAAGGCGGCGTACATTTGCGCATCTATTCCTCGTACGTTGATGGCTGCATCAAAACTATCGATTTGTGATCCATAGGCATTACGCTCAACAGTCGCATGCAAAAGCCCCAATCTTGCGAGCAAAATTAACCCCGCACATGTCCCGAGCACGAAGAGAGATCCTTCTCGTACGCGCTCCGTTATACGAGTATCAAGACCGGTGAACTTCATGTGCAATCCAATCACCGTACTTTCGCCACCGGGAATTATCAAATGCGTCACTTCCGCGAGCTCATGCAGAGTGCGCACATCCCGTGCGGAGAGCTCCAGCTGAGTCAGAATGCTGCGATGCTCCGCAACATCACCCTGAAATGCCAGAATTCCCACTACCATCCTCGCTCCTGTAAACGCGTTTCGAGCGCCGCAATTTCCAGTCCCTGCATCGGCTTTGGAAGATTCGTTGATACCTCTGCGAGCTTCATAGAGTCTTCAAAATGCGTCGTCGCCAGTACGATCGCAGCGGCCGTGCGTGCAGGACTCTCAGACTTGAAGATGCCCGAGCCGACAAACACCCCCTCTGCACCGAGCTGCATGAGCAGCGCGGCGTCGGCAGGAGTCGCAATGCCACCGGCGACAAACGTCACGACCGGCAGGCGGCCGAGGGTACACACCTGTTCGACAAGCTCAGCAGGCACTCGATACATGACAGCCCTGTCTCGACGCTCACTCTCTGTCATCAGTTTTAAGGAAGCAATGTCACGTTGAATTTCCTTTAGATGTCGCACAGCCTCGATGACATTGCCTGTGCCTGCCTCACCTTTTGTGCGGATCATAGCTGCTCCTTCCTGAATTCGCCGCAGTGCTTCTCCGAGATTTCTCGCTCCGCAGACAAACGGAATTGCGAATTTTGTTTTATCAACATGGTCGAACGGATCTGCGGGCGTCAGTACTTCGGATTCATCGATAAAGTCTACTTTCAGAGCCTCGAGAATCCTCGCCTCCGTCGTGTGGCCGATACGGATTTTTGCCATGACAGGAATCGTGACGGATGCCTGAATCTCTTTAATAAGTGAAGGGTCACTCATCCGCGCTACGCCTCCATCGCGACGAATATCCGCCGGTACACGCTCAAGAGCCATCACCGCGCTTGCCCCTGCCGTCTCTGCCAGCTTCGCCTGCTCTGCACTGACGACATCCATGATTACTCCACCCTTGAGCATGGCTGCAAGATCACGGCCGAGAGATGAGTACGTTGCTGGAATCATACTTTCCTCTACTGTAGCATACGATTACCGGGATGTAGCTCAGTTGGTAGAGCGTACGGTTCGGGACCGTAAGGCCGCAGGTTCGAGTCCTGTCATCCCGACCATCAATTACTACCTTGAAATATTTTCTCATTATAGCAATCCATCCCAAGGCCAAGTTTACAGTCAGTTTGTACAAATAATTTGTTCATAAATTTCGCATGCAATTCAGCATCCCATTAGACATGAGTGGCACCTAGGCAAAAATGCACCTATTGAAGACATTTCAACTCGAACACATAATTGCGTCAATAGTGACTAGACAATAAATCGCACCTCCGTACACTCCCCGCACTCCGTTACAGGAGTACTATGAAATACGTGAAGTATCCTACTCATCGTGCCGCTTCACTACCGCTCGTGCTGATGCACGTAGCCTTCATCACCTTCCTCTCTCTGAGCATGGTGATGAGCCTCCCGGTCTTGCGTTAAGTGTTGAGGCTGTGAACAAAGACACTCTGGCTTACCAAAGAAACCCGGTGCCCTGCGCTGCGGCATTTTTTCGCAGTATGGAAGCCTCGTTGTAGGCCTTTCTGGCAATGACAGTGTAACGCTTCGCGTCAGACGGAAAGAGCTTACCGAGATCTCTCGAAACCGCCATGAGGTACTCAGGATTCTGCGAAAGGGAAACATAGTGAGTATTATGAAGAATGGCATCAGAGAAATCCGAAAAAACAGCATCATAGATCATTTTACCGGGAAGAAGCTGTTGTCGGTCCTGTTCTGTCTTTGCCGTACTGAGGACGAGGTGCAGGATATCGAGATCCATGTACTTTCCGATCTCGAACGCTCTCTTGAGTGAATCCTTCGCAGCTACAATGTCGCCCTGACGAAACTGAAGGACTCCCTGCAGCTTCCAGAAACGATAATCGACTGAGTTTTGCTGACGATACGACGACAGAAATTCCTGGGCATCGATGAGCTTACTACGTTGCAGAGACAATTCAGCTTCTTTCAGATAGATATCTCTACCAAAAAGAGTGTGATCGGAAAAACCGTACCAGTACAATGAACGCGATAGTTCTCCCCGTGCTATTAAACTACGTGCAAGTGCAGTCGATGCAAGGCTGATCGATTCGAATCCAGTCACGCATAGAATGACTATTGCTGCGAGAATTTTTACGTAGGATAGATACTGTGCTCTTTTCCATTTACCGAATGATGTAACGATCGATTGCTCTGAGGATTCCGGAACGACAAGAAACCCGAGCGAGAGCCAGAACGGTAACGCAATGGCGACAAATTGGAGATTGTAATCAATCAAGTTGTGCAGAAGTACTCCGAGCACAGAAATCATCATGAGGATGGACGCCGCATCACGGCGGTAGGCAAGCAAAGATTTCCATAGGACAGCTGCGATCAGCAACACGAAAAGGAACACGGCAGGCCAGCCACGCTCCATGGCAAGCTTCAGCAGAACGTTATGGGGATGATCCGATGTCTGCAGCACACCTTCTGCAAGCCAAGGCTGTTCAAATCGAAAACTATAGGGGCCATATCCAAGAAGCGGATGATGGAAAGAAAGGGTCAGCGCTTGCTTCCAAAATTGGATCCGTTCCTGAATGGACGATGTACCCTCGGCGGCGGTGAATGTAATCTTTTCTTGAGCAGATTGAACTGTGTACAAAGTTGAGCGAACAACATTGATACAGCCTGCAAGGAGGAAAGCAGACGCGGTAATCGCCAGGAAACAAATGACAGTACGACTGCGCTGCATGCGAAGTGTACGGCGAAACCGAACATCATGAAGAGCAAGGGTGATAAGAAAGCCGACCCCCAGAAGCATCTGAACGCAGAAGACCAGTAAACCCCCTCTTGAGTAGCTAAGAAGCAAGGAGGTAAGAAGCAGTGTGAAGCCACAAAGAAGCAACCTCTTCACCCTTGTGCGTTGTTCTCTGATGTAGGCAATGAGTACAAACGGCCAGCTGAGGAGGACAAACTCTGCCCAAGCGTTGGGCCAGTAGTCAGCATGGGAGAATATGTAAAAAAATGTTCCGACGAACCGGTTTGCAGGCTGCAGCATGTAGACAAAGAGTCCGACAATGGAGGAGGAAATCGCACCGTACGCTACGAATCGAACGAAACGATCAAAAAGCGCACCCTGCATGCCATCAACCCCTGCACGAACGATCCATAAAAAAAGAAGGAGCAACGACGCATCGCGGATTACCTCATCGAGTCCGTAGTTGCGGGTATCAGAAAAAATCCAACTAAGAAGCGTCCAGAGAACAAAGAGAAACGCTACCCCCCAAAGAGAAAGTGGTACTTGGGCATTACTCTTGGGCAGGCCGGTCCGTACTCCGTCAGGCAAACGATGCCTGATCCGCAGAATCTTGCGAGCACTGTAGATGAGTGTCACAAAGCCAGCGACGAGTGCAAGCAACAGTGTGGATTCGATCCCTTTGCCACCGCGCCAGAGTATGGAAAATGCAATGAGGAGGAGAACAACCCATTCGCTGGACCGTGATAAGGAGATGCGCTTCATCGTGAACAGTATACATCACATGGTGCCGATGGAGAGACTTGGTTCGTCAAGCTCACCACAGGCTTCTCGTCTCTCCATACTGGTGCCGATGGAGAGACTCGAACTCTCACATCCTTGCGGATACACGCTCCTGAAGCGTGCGCGTCTACCAATTCCGCCACATCGGCACTACACAGATGATAGCAAGGATTCAGCTTGTATGCGAAACTGGCTTTATGCGAATCTTCGCCATTGCATGCGGAATCACATTCATCCAAATCCTCCTTGCCATTTTGGTACAAGGTCAGCGATCTCCCATCGTGTCGTACGAGCATCTCAATGCATTCGACAGTGTGTGGTACCAAGGAATTGCAGAGAAGGGATACTTCAGCAATCTCCCTCGCGACAGAGACGATTGGAAGGATATTGATCAAGACAAATTTCAGCAATTGACGAACATCGCTTTCCTTCCTGCGTATCCGCTCCTTGTTCACTTCTTCCACCGAATGATCGGAATACCATTTCGCACTGCGATGCTTCTTGTTTCGCAAGCATTCTGTGTGGGATTCTGGATCTACTTGCAACTATTTCTGAATCAATTACGAGTTTCAAAACGAATGCGACAGCTGTGCATACTTTCGATCATCGTCTATCCATCGACGTTTTTTCTGGTTACGGGATACTCGGAATCACTGTTTCTCTTTTTCATGATGGGATTTTTGTACTGGTGCAACTGCGAATCGAAATATGCTTGCATACTTGCCGGACTTCATGGTTTTGCTATGTCTCTTACAAGAATCCTCGGACTGGTTGTGAGTCTCTATGCACTGATACAACGACGCATTCTCGTTACCATAGCATCGATGATGGGAGTGGTAGTATTTTTTACGTATCTGCATTTCATATTCGGGTACTGGGATTTCTATCTCAAAATTCAAAGAGTGGGGTGGCTCGTGGTACCGGATTATCTGTTTCCGCTTCATGACGGTTTTCATTTTCTTCCAACATTCGGCCAGCACCTTCTGGACCCGAATCAAGTGAGTGCAAACATCACCACGCTGATGTTCTGGATTCTTGTGTTACTTTCTCTTGCGATGTTACACCGCACTTCGATACGTTCGGCATCTTCCTGTGTCATCCCGAGTGATTTTGCAAAGCAAAATAGTATCGAGGGACGGAAGATGCCGAACACTCAGTGTGACACAGCTATTAAATTTATCGAGGTACGGTATGGGCTCCTGTCCCTCGCTATCATTCTTTTTTACCTGCAGGCGTCGGCAGTTTCCTCTCTCGGTTTTCGGAGCATGTCTCGCTACTGCCTCCCTGTTTTTATTCTGCTTGCAATCATCGTCTCGCACAGACTTACAGAGTCGAATCTTGAAGGACGTACGAAATACGTTGCCTGTATTGTATTTTCCGTCTACTGCATCGCAGCACTCACACTGCAGCTCCACCTGCTCGACCTGTTCACACACAAGGAATGGGTCGGCTGATAATCATTGCGAAAGCTCACTCAGTGATTGGCGGATCTCCTCATTCTCAGGATCAAGTTCGAGTGCACGCTTGTAGGCATCGATAGCATCCTTTTTGCGTCCGAGATGCTCGTAGGCGAGACCCAAATTGATATAGAGTCGGGAATCGGACTTCAAATCCTTTGCCGGTTCAAGAATTGCGAGTGCCTCCTTGTCCTTGCCTTGCTGTAGGAGAAGAGCACCGAGATTAATGTACGGGTCCGGATCGACGGGATTTGCGACAATGGCACTCCGGTACGCTTGCATTGCTTCATCGATCATTCCTTTTTTGAGATAGATCTGTCCGATGTCATAGTACGCAGTTCCATCGGGACGGATGGCGAGCGCTTTCTGAAATTCTGCAAAAGCACCATCGATTTCATCGCGATTGAAGAGGACGACGCCGAGTTGCGTATGTGCCACGTGGGAATTGGGATATGATGCTAAGACACTCCGAAAGAGTGATTCTGTGTCAGACCACACAAGACTCTGGTGATACGTCAGCATGATGAGGACGAGGAAAGTGAACGAGACAAATGCGATGGCAACTGCTTGGAATTTTCGGTAAAGAACATCGACTACTGTCGCTATAAGTATCAGGATCCCAATGGAGGGAACATAGGCATAGCGATCAGACGCAAAGTACACATCCAGTGCCGCATCGTGCCCCTTGGCGATCGTCGTAAAGGTTGGCAGAAGCAGTATCACGTACCACCACCAGCAAAAGAAAACAAGAGGATACCGTTTACGTACGAGGATCGATGTAACGCAAAGAGCGATCACAGCAAGAACGGAGAGAAGAATGTCCGTCGATGCGAGAGAAATTGTTTGCGTGTAAGGATAGAGAAGAGAAAAGTGACCGGGCAGAAATAATTTGCCGAGGTAAAAAACAATCGCTTTGCATCCGAGAAGAAATTTCTCCCAGTAAAAAGATGTATTTGCGAACTTACCAAACACTGCGACGATTCCAAAGACGATGCTCAGAAACATGTACGGGGCTTTTTCCATCAATTGTTTGCGATCGAAATGTCTGCCTTGCAATCGATCGATCAAAACAAGTGCAAGGGGCAGCATGAGGATGCTGACCTTCGAGAGAAGTCCCAAAAGAAAAAACAGAATACTCAGGAAATAATATTTTTTCCCCTCGCCTCTATACAAATACGCAACAATGGATGAGAGGAAAAAAAACGCCGCAAGCACATCCTTCCGTGCGCTCGCCCATGCAACTGCCTCAGTATTGAGTGGATGGACTGCGAACAGTAGTCCACACACGAACGCTTCGAATTTTTTGCGTCTCAATACATATACCATCCAAAGAATCAGAATCGCATTCAGTGCATGGAGCATCACATTCCCGAGGTGATACGCAAATGGTTGTAGATCGGCGATCGCGTAGGTCAGTTGGTAGCTTAAGAATGTCAGTGGCGTGTAGAGTTCCGGATCGTAGGTAGAAAAAGAGCTTTTGATATGCTCCCACGTGAGTCCATGCACGATCGGGTTCTGTTCGATGAGTGAACCGTCGTCCCAATCAACGAAACCGTTTTCGAGTGAAGGTGCGTAGAGGCAGAGCACCAAAAGAAGGAGTGCTCCTGCAGCAAGCCAAGACTGTTTCCTATCGGACATCCGATCAAGTGTACGCTCTGTCACCAAGATCCCTTGACTGGAAAAATTATCACTCTAAAATGCCGACTGCTAATTGACTGCGGCCAGAGACAGCCGCACTACATTCTCCCTGCCTGCAGCAGGCAGGCATTCTACATCCTACATTCTCCATTCATATGGCATCCCTCCCCAAACTCACGGTCAGTATTCAACCCCTCGGCGATCGCGTCGTCGTTCTCCCACTCGAGGCGGAACAAGTCACGGCCTCTGGTATTGTCATCCCCGACACGGCGAAGGGTGAAAAGCCTCAGGAAGGAATCATCCTTGCACTCGGTAAAGGTGGTATCGGCAAAGACATGGCAAATCCCCACGATTACCTGAAAGTCGGTGACAAGGTACTCTTTGGCAAGTACGCGGGTGATGAGGTGAAGTTAAAGGATAAAGATGGTAAAGACGTCGAGGTGAAGATTTTGCATCTCGATTCTGTCCTCGGTCTCGTCAAATAATTTTCTTATGCTTCTAACGAAGCTATTTCCTATTTCCTATCTCCTAACCTACTAGATCATGGCAAAGCAACTTCTCTTCGGTGATCAAGCACGACAAAAAGTTCTCACGGGTGTCAATAAGCTCGCGGCAGCCGTTCGCGCAACGATGGGCCCAAAAGGCCGCAACGTCGTCATAGAGCGCAAATTCGGTGGTCCGATGGTGACAAAGGATGGCGTTTCTGTCGCGAAGGAAATCGAACTCGATGATCCGTTTGAAAACATGGGTGCGCAACTCGTGAAGGAAGCAGCGACCAAAACCAATGACGCCGCCGGCGACGGCACCACGACGGCGACTGTCCTCGCACAAGCAATGATGGAGGAAGGAATGAAGCACTTGAGCAGCGGCAGCAATCCGATCCTCATCAAACGCGGTATGGAACACGCCGTCTCTGCCGTGACGGATTTTCTCGCGAAGATGAAGAAAGATGTCAGCAAAAAAGAGGAATACGCAGCCGTCGCGACGATCAGCGCGCAGGATCCCGAAATCGGTTCTGTGATCGCAGAAGTGATTGATGAAGTGGGCAAAGACGGAGTGGTGACCGTCGAAGCGGGTCAAACCTTGGGACTAGAGAGGGAGTTCGTCGAAGGCATGCAATTCGACAGCGGGTACATTTCCCCGTACTTCGTCACGGACACCGCACGGATGGAGTCCGTCTTCGAGCGTGCATCCATCCTCATCACAGACAAGAAGATAGCATCCATTCAAGAAATTCTCCCTCTGCTGGAAGCTCTCGCTCAGAAAGGGAAAAAGGAAATCGTCATCATTGCCGAAAATATTGAGGGCGAAGCACTGGCAACACTCGTCGTCAACAAGCTGCGCGGCACGTTCTCCGCGCTTGCCGTGAAAGCTCCTGCATTTGGAGACCGCAGAAAAGAGATACTGAAGGACATCGCAGCACTCACAGGCGGCAGAGTCATCAGCGAAGAGATCGGTCTGAAGCTCGAAAACGCAACCGTGGCGGATCTCGGATCCGCACGAAGAGTCGTGGCATCGAAAGATAACACGCTCATTGTCGGAGGAAGCGGAAAGAAACAGGATATCGAAATGCGCATCAACGAAATCAAGTCGCAACTCGAACACACGAAGAGTGACTTTGACCGCGAGAAGCTGCAAGAGAGGCTCGCAAAACTCACGGGAGGCGTCGCGGTCATAAAAGTAGGCGCCGCAACGGAAGTGGAGCAAAAGGAAAAACAGCACCGAGTCGAAGATGCTCTCTCTGCTACGCGCGCTGCAGCAGACGAAGGTATCGTCCCGGGTGGCGGAACCGCTTACATTCGCGCACTCTCCACGCTTGAGAAGCTACACCAAAGTACGAAAGATAAGGATGAAAAAGTGGGAGTGGAAATCGTCATGAATTCCCTGACAGCGCCAACCAAGAACATTGCAGAAAACGCCGGCGTTGCCGGTGATGTGGTTGTCTCCAAAGTGAAAGAGAGCAAAGACAACATGGGCTATAACGCCCTCACAGGGGCGTACACGGATCTCGTAAAGGATATGGTGATAGATCCGAAAAAAGTGACAAGAGTTGCTCTGGAAAACGCCTCTTCTGTGGCCGCGATGTTCCTGACGCTGGAGGTTGCAGTCACAGAAATTCCAAAAAAAGAGGAACCTGCAATGCCCGGTGGCGGAGGAATGGGGGGAATGGAAGGATTCTAGAAATGAAAACGTGTCTGTGGTTCGACTGTGCTCACCATGACACGTTTTTCATGCTATTTCCTTGGCTTGTTTCCTTTCTTTGCCCTCTCCACAGTCGCGACAGATGCTGCTGACTTCTTGCTTGATTTCATCACGGCAGGTGCGGAACTGGTGTTCGGAGTTTCGCCTTTCATAGCCTTCATCTCTTCATACGTATAACTCTTCATGCGATCGTCTCCGACGTGACAATGATATGCACCCTCTTTTACATGGTAGCGGTCCTCACAAGCCCTCGTACATACATGGCAACCATTTTTATCAACAAGACCCGGATGTGCCTGTACGAGAAACGGGACGAGCAATGAAACGCCGATGACGGAGATCTTTAATTTTTTCATGTACGAACTCTAACAGTACTCGATGAGAGAAAAGATTGACGCATTGAAAATAACTGGAGTAGGAGCAGAGCGGTAATGCCGCACCCCGTAATAAAAATAGCTTGATTTAATGTGTAGGCGTCGGTGAGATACCCTGCAATGGGAGAAAGACATGCGAAGAGCAAACTCGTGATCGAGGAACGAAGAGAAAGCGCGGTTGCCCGCATGTGTGCCGGCGTCATTCGATTCAAAACATCGTTCGTGAGCGGAGAAATAAGTCCGTACGCAATGCGCGCGACCAGAAAGAACACGAGACCCCACCAGGAAAGAACGGAGCCAAGGAAGAGGTAACTTCCCGCAACCATGCCGCAGATGATACACAGCAACGCCTTATCGCTGACATGTTTCTCAAGCACGTGAACGTAGCGTGAGGCAACGGCTCCGAAGCCGACAATAGTGGCATACGTGATACCAAACAAACCCAATGGAAGCCCGACAAGAGATTGGTATGGCTGCGTAAACCAGAAGATAAGAAGTGTCGATGCGGACACTGTGGAGTGAAGAAGCATGATGCTGCGGATCTCGCCGTGTCGAAAAAGCGTATACCGAAAAACATTTACGATTGCCTTGCTGTGAGCTTGTTTGATGCGAGCTCTCAAGGGAAGTTCTTTGAGGGAAAGTGCAACGACAAAACCAAATGCAAACGGTGCGATACTCGCAACCACGGGTATCCGCAGTCCATAGACTGCAAGAAAGCCGCCAAAGACAGATGTGATCGCCTCAAACCCGTAGCGTAAGAACATTTGACTCCCTATCAGATCACGATACGTTCGCTGACCGGGCGTAGTATGCATGCTCTCGTAGAGCATTGCTTCCACCGTACCGGAAAGAAAGCTCAGGCCAAAGCCACGAAGCGCCTCAGCGACAAGAAATCCCGAGAAAGTCCAAGACATTGCCTGAGCGACCATGCTGAGCAGCAGAAGAAACATGCCCGTAACGATGACATTTTTTCGCCCCCACACATCAGAAAGATATCCGGTAGGAATCTGCGACAGAACGAGAGCAAAACCGAACGCGCTCTGCAGTAAAAAAATCTGGTGCAATGTCAGGCCATTGCTTTGCCAAAAGGGCACAACGACGGAAATGAATATGACACTCCCGATGGAACCGGCAATGCAATTGAGTTTCCAAATGTTGCTGTGCATGCGTATACGATACACCTACGATCGCAAATCGTCCTTGTGTATGACGATTTCCTCACCTCGCTTGACCTCGTGTTTCAGCAGATAGTCGGCAAGATAATCTTCGATCAATTCCGTGATCGTACGGCGCATTTCACGTGCACCAAAATCGACGCTGTATCCGCGCTCGACAACAGTTGCGATAACATCATCGCCGAATTTTACCGTGATTCCACGACGCTTTTGCACATCCGAGACAATCTCGGTGAGCATGAGCGACGCAACCTGAGACGCCACCTCCGGGCTGAGCGGGTGGAACAGGACAACCTCATCGAAGCGGTTGATAAACTCCGGAGCGAATTGTTTCTCGCGCAGCACGGTCTCTATGAGAGCCTGCTTGAATTGACTCTTGTCGATGTCTGCGTGTGATTTGATAAATTCTCGAATGAAGAGAGCTCCTGCGTTGGACGTTGCGATGATAATAGTGTTGCGGAAGTCCGTTCTCATACCACGGCTGTCATTGAGGAAGCCTTCGTCGAGAATTTGAAGAAACAAATTGAGCACCGCAGGGTGTGCTTTTTCTATTTCGTCCAGCAGCACGAGTGAGAAGGGCTTATCCTGAACACGCTGTGCGAGGAAGCCCTCACTCGACCCGGCATCGCCGATGATGTTGAAAACGGAATTCGGCTGGCTGTACTCGTTCATGTCGAGCCGGATCATGGCGTCACTCGAACCGAAGTATTCCTCCGCAAGTGCCTTCGCAGTCTGTGTTTTACCGACACCTGTGGGTCCGAGGAAGAGGAATGTTCCAACGGGCTTTCGGCGGTCGTGGAGATCCATCCGTGCTCGCTTGAGCGAACTTACAACGGCACGAATGGCGTTCTCCTGCCCGATCACTTTCTTCTTCAATGTTTCTTCGAGATTCAACAGACGCTCCTTCTCCCCCTGGCCAACGCGCTCCACGTTCACCTTGCTCTTCAAGGAAATGACGCTGCGTACATGATCTTCACGCACGAATGCGTCCGCTTGTTCGCGTGCACGGAGTACCGAATCGTCCATCACGTCAATCGCAATACCGGGCAAACCTTTGCGTGTGCTCAGGTAACGCTTCGTAAGATCGAGAATGGATTTAAGTGCCTTGTAGGTGATGCGAACATTGCGCGATTCCAGTGCAAAGTAGTGAGCCATGAGCACTTGCATCGTTTCGTCATCGGAGGGATCCTCCACAACGATTTTCTCAAACAAGTTATCGAGCAGCGGATCAGTTTTAATGAGCGCATGATAATCCTGCGTGTCAGCAATGCCGATAATTGCAATACTTTGGGCCTGCAAGCATTTGAGCAGCACTGCCTTCAGATTTCCGTTTGCAGAACGCAGTAGCAACGCCAGATCACGTATGACCAGCACAAAGCGACCGGACTGCTGCGCACGACTGAGCGCATGAAGAAGAAAGGTATCGGGATTTCCCACACCCGACAGCAGGGTCTCCGTTTGCAGCGTAAGCACGCGCGTGAAAGACAAATGCCTCTGCTGCTCGAACGTACGCAGCGCGCAAGCGGTATTTTCCACGAGTGACCGTTTTCCGACTCCAACCTTTCCGAGGATCAGTGTATTGTGGCCCTTCGAGCGTGTGAGTGAGCGCAGTACCGCATCGATTGCGTCTGTGTGTATGACGACGCTTCGCTCACCTGCAACGCGAGCCTCGCAAGGCACTTCGACTGTCAATTGGTCCAGCATATCCGTGTAACCCATGACCCAACTTCGACCCATGGAGCTGTTACGCATGATCGTCGTGGCATCCCAAGGATTCTCACGCACACGGAAACGATGATGAAAAGCCTCCCAATGCATGATGCCGAGCAACTCTTCATCGGAAAGATCCGCTTCCTCCTGAACTTTTTTGCAACTCTGGACGTACAAAAAAAACAACCACAGAACGACGTTCGCATCAATTCGCGTTTCTCCGAGTGTCGCAAGCTTACTCTTTGCAAAGTCTAGAAACGACGACAATTCGACCGACTCATCGACCTCCTTCTCACAACGCTCACGCATATGAGATGCAGTAATATTCATTTCCTCGAGGATAAATCTGCCTCGCTTTGTTCTGAGAGCCGCATCAAGCACATCTGACGGAGCCACAGAGGAAGTTTTTCTGAGCGCATGGGTTAATTCCGAGGACAAGTAGTCGACGATCGGAGCATTCTCGGGCAGTGGCAAAGCATCATTTTCAAGAATTTCCTGCAGGTAGGTGCTGATGACATGTATAAAAAGAAGAAGAATGAGAATGCAAAGCAATGGCAATCGAACGTCATGCGCTCGCTGAAGCTGCCAACCTAAAAGGAGTACGAGGGCAACGTACGCTGGGGAGGAAAATCTGCTCAAGAAAATCAATCGCAGTCTTCGGGCGATGAACGGACGGGTGCCTGTCAGTGTGATTGTATGCAACCGCATTCAGAGTAAAGGAAGTACGGAAAGCGGAATCAGAGCAAGAATCAGGAACGGGAATGCAAACCACAGCGTGAGGTAAGCCACGAAAAATCCGAGTACAATGACTTGCAAAATGACACCGACCACAATCGCGACGATACGAATGATGCAGCCGATAGATCGCGCGGTTACGTTGAGTGTCCAGGTTTCCAAAATCGCGGAAATATCGAATCCCTTTGTTGGGTATGCGTCTCGTATGCTCTTCCACGGGGCAAAGAGAGTTTTGAGGAGAAATATGATCGAAAACATTTCGCCGAAGGCCTGCGCGTATGAGGCGTACATTCGAAGAACTTTTCTGGGGTGTACCGACCAGTACCACATCAAAAAGCGTGCACCGGAGGGAGCTCTGTATGCCTGTATTGCTAGGGTGTCGGACTCTGACATAGTTTGTGCGAGTGTATCCTATCATTATACCGCAAAGTCGTTTACGATTCGAGTAGTATGCGGTCTCGATTCATTGTACTGGAGGGCCCCGACGGCGCAGGAACAACGCTCCACAGCCGTCTGCTTGCAGAGTCTCTGCAGTCGCTTACTGTGGATATCGTACTGACAAAAGAGCCGACAGATGGCCCCATTGGCCAAACCATCAGACAAGAGCTTGGGAAGGGCACCATGCCTGCTGCGGCATTACAGATGCTCTTTTGCGCCGATCGAGCATGGCACAATGAGGTTGTGGTCGAGCCTGCTCTGAGCGAAGGAAAGACCGTCATTAGTGACCGCTATGCGTTGTCCACAATTGTCTATGGAACCGCTTTGGGACTCGACCCTCTGTGGTTAAGTGAGTTGAACAAAAAATTTATACAACCAGACTGTCAGATTCTGCTGCTCCCCTCTTTCGAAACGAGCAATCAGCGCGTGAGTAGTCGCCCTGTGAAAGACATGCTCGAGACAAACGAGTTGCAACGAAGCGTCTACGACGCATACGTCGACTACAGCAGAAAACATCCTGCACTTCTCTGCGTAGACACGGCGGGCAGCAAGGAAGAGGTAGCGAAAAAGATTCTGGATACTGTGCTACACTTAAGCTCATGAATGCACGCATGCTTTCCGGTGAAATCGTCGCAAAGAAATTGCTCACGTCACTTCGACCTGCCATCAAAAAACTCAATCCGAAACTTGTGATCGTGCAAGTGGGTAGCGACGCTGCCAGCACAAGTTACATCAAGAAAAAGATGCAGAGCTGTCGCGCCGTTGGTATGCGGTCAGAACACATCCACCTAGCAAAAAGTATTAAGTCGGACGAACTGTCTGCTCTGATTGCCAAACTAAACGCAGACGATGATGTTTCAGGCTTCATTATTCAGTTGCCGCTCCCCCAACCTCTCCAGAAATTCCAGCCGGAACTCTTCCGCTCGATCGATCCGCATAAAGACGTCGACGGCTTCACCGCATACAACCTCGGCAAAGTATTCCTCTCCACGGAGTTTGAACATCTCCCGCCCGCAACACCCGCCGGCATCATCGCTCTGCTTGAATATTACAAAATAAAAATTGAAGGCAAACACATCGTTGTCGTCGGACACAGCAATCTTGTAGGCAAACCGCTTGCTGTGATGCTCATAAACCGCCTGGCGACCGTCACGGTGTGCAACCATAAGACCAAAAGTCTTGCATTGCACACGAAGCAGGCGGACATCCTCATCAGTGCAGTCGGGAAGCCGGGACTGATTTCAGTCGACATGGTCAAAGGGGGTGCGGTGGTGATCGATGTAGGACTCACGAAAACGAAACAGGGTCTTCGGGGTGATGTTGACTCAGGTGTGAAAAAAATTGCATCGGCCATGACACCTGTGACGGGCGGCGTTGGCCCGATGACTGTTGCAAGTTTGATACGAAATTGCGTGCGTGCAAAAGAGAGACAGATGAATGACCGTCTCACATCATGATTCCAATAATCCATTCTTTGAACGCCGAACAATTTGTGCTCGTGCAGCTGGGCGATTGATCCTTTTTGTGTTCTTTACTATTTCAGTAGCCTTTTTTTGAGTGCAGCACACACAAGAGCCACATTACTGCGCGTGATGGGAGCGCCATCCGGGATCAACTCCTTTACTGTGCGAGAGAGCGCATCCCTCAAACTACCAAGATACGCATCGCCGGTTGACCATGTATGCAGTTTCATTTCGCTAGCAAGTTTGTAAATCGCCCACGAAATATGACCACAGCGGTACATCACATCATTCGGAATGTACTCCCTGAAATCATTTTGAGTGAGGATCACTTCTTTCATAGCGTGCAATTCTAGTGCCAATCTTGCCTAAGACAAGCGGTTACAAAGAATTTTGTAGTTTGTTCTTCTGTTCCCTCAAACACAAAGCGTCGATGATAGGCGCAATATTGCCTTCCATAATGCTCGGGAGATTGTGAAAGTTTTCTCCGATGCGGTGATCGGTCAGACGGTCTTGCGGAAAGTTATAGGTACGGATCTTTTCGCTGCGATCACCGGATCCGACTTGTGAACTGCGCAAATTTCCATGTTCGCGCACTGCACGTTCTTGCTGTGCAGCGTACAAGCGCGTGCGCAAGAGCTCCATACAGCGAGCACGATTTTTTATTTGGCTGCGCTCTGTCTGGCAGCTTACGACGACACCAGTCGGAATATGCGTAATCCGAACCGCGGATTCTGTTTTGTTCACGTGCTGCCCTCCCGCACCGCCACTGCGGTAGGTGTCGATTCGAAGATCTTCCGTACGAATCGTAAGATCCTGCTCCTCGGCTTCAGGGAGTACCGCCACGGTCGCCGCTGACGTATGCACGCGGCCTTTATTTTCCGTCACGGGAATCCGCTGCACGCGGTGCACACCTGCTTCGTACTTCAAATGGCCGAACACTTCGTTTCCTGCGATGTGAATGATCGCCTCCTTGATGCCACCCTGATCGGCATCCGTTTTATCAATCAATTCCGCCTTCCATCCTTGCTCTTCCGCGTAGCGCAGATACATGCGAAGAAGTTCCGCCGCAAAGAGCGACGCTTCCTCGCCGCCGGTGCCCGCCCGTACTTCGAGGATGGCATTGCGAGAATCTAGGGGATCGCGGGGGATCAAATACTGCTGCATCCGAACTTCGATGTTCTTCAAATCTTCAAGTGCAATGATCTCCTGGTTCTTCGCGATCTCCGCAAATTCAGGATCATTTTGCATTTCCTTACTTTCATCAAGTGAGCGGTTTGATTGCTCGTATTCTTGAATCAGTTTCATCAAGGGGCCTAGCTGCGCGAGGCGCTTACCAATGCGTGCGACCTCTTTGGGATCATTGAATACTGCAGGATCATGGAGTTTTTGCTGCAGATCCTGATATTCAGTTTGGAGGGGGCGAATGCGGTCGAGCATGGATACAGGATACCTATTTCACCACATTCTCCAACACATCAACTGTAAAACAATGATGCCCCGCAGGATGATTCCACTGAATATCATACTGCTGGTCACGGGCAAAATTGAATGCAGCGCACAGCTCGAAGTGTGCTGGGTCCAGAACGCGATACTCGTACGGTTTGTCTGTTTGCGGATCATTGAGACTGAGTTTTTGATACTGCGCTTGCAACGCCACTTCTTGGAGAGACGTAGGCAAGGGTTTGTTCAATTTGGTCGGGACCGGAGCCCCTGGTTGCTCTGAGAATGGCCGCACAATGCTGATGATTTCATTATCGATCGCACGCAGATCTTCGAGTCTACGATCATCAAATTGATGCAGACGGCCGGTCGCCGGTGATCCGACGATCCAAATACCCCACACAATCGCAAGTATCACAACGGCAAAGGAAAACCATCCGAAGAGTGTGTGTATGCGGATAGCCTTGGCTGCTTGCGGCGAAGTTTTCAGCGCTGTGAAGTAGTAACCGAATGTACCTCCTGTGAGGACAAATATAACGAGCACCTTCAAGATGAAGCGCATCGACAATTCCCCTTGGAGCAAATAAAAGATCAATGTGATCAGATCACCCATGAGGGCACCTGCAGCTACAAAGAGTGTTAAGTACGTGAGCCAGCGGCGAATACCGCTTGCAGCCTTTTCCACATGCTGCTTCATTTCCTTGAGAAGTGACCGCGAAATAAGAAGAAAGATCGGGTACGCGACAATGAGCGCAGCAATCGACCAGCGAATCGTGGAGAAATCGCTGTCGTAGCTATAATAGTTATTCGTCGCAGCATCGGGGAGCAGACGATTGATGTACGTGAAAAAGAGCAGCGTGAGGCTGATGATCAGTGTATAGAGCGATGCGAAATTCAGCAGATGAAAAAATGCATCGCGCGCTCCGCCGGCATCGGGGGGGAGTGGAACAGCCATATCCAGTGTTTCCGCCGTCATCGCCTCTGCAATATCCTTCTCCTTCCATCCGGCACTGAGAAGAATCATACGAATGGTGTTGTGGTCCATTCCTTTTTGTCGTGCGTGGGCGATGAAGGCGGTGAGGTGGTTGTCCATTGAATCAAAGCGTAGCGCTGTATACTCTTACTGTCCATGAAAATCCTTATTGCATTATCGGGTGGCATCGACAGCAGCACGGTCGCCCACATGCTGCATGAGCAAGGGCATGAACTGATAGGAGTGCGCTTCACGCTCTGGAGCGATCCACTGGCACCGCCGATGGCGCAGATTTTGCCGAGTAAATGTTGCAACACACAGACCGCAGCGCGGGCGAGGAATGTTGCATCTAAACTGGCAATCCCCTACCACATTGTTGATCTCGAAAAAGAATTCAAAGAAAACGTCGTCGACCCGTTCCTTGAAGGATACAAAAATGGACTCACACCGAATCCATGCATCAACTGCAACCGCACGATCAAGTTTGGGAAACTTTTGGAATTGGCAGATCAACTTGGATGCGAAAAGATGGCGACAGGCCATTATGCGAGGGTTGCAGTCGAGTGTGACTCGCGGCACCTCCTTTTAGAAGCGAGCGATAAAAGCAAGGACCAGAGTTACTACCTCTATGGCCTCTCGCAGGAACAACTTTCCAGAGTGATTTTTCCTCTTGGCAGTATGTTTAAAGACGACGTCTACGCGCTCGCGAAGCATTACTCCGTCCCGTTCGATGACGAATACCGCGAGAGTCAAGACCTCTGCTTCTTCCCCGAAAAATCGCCGGAAGAATTCTTGAGGAGACATTTGTCTTCTTCTCTGCAGCCGGGCAACATCGTGCGACGTGATGGAATGGTTGTTGGCACACATGAGGGTGTTGCCCTGTACACAATCGGACAACGTCGCGGACTGAAAATCGGAGGACTCAAGATCCCCCTCGAAGTCGTTGAAAAGAATACTGCCAACAATGAAATTGTTGTTGCTGAGCAAGGGAAAGAGAAGATTACTCAAGTTTCACTCAGTGATATTCAATGGGTTTCTTGGCAGCCGCCTGAAGATCATGAAGATGCATTTGAATGCAGAGTACGATCACTCTCAGATCGCAAGCGAGGAACTTTGACTCACACAAAGGGCAAAGGAGTGTTTCGATTTTCATCGCCGCACCCGATTGTTGCAGCGGGGCAATCATTGGTATTGTATCGGGGGGAGGAGGTGGTTGGTGGTGGGGTGATGACGTAAGCACGTCATGGTGAGCCTTGCCTACCGGCAGGCAGGCCTGCCGAACCATGCTATAATCACCCTCTTTTGCCGTGCAAAACTCGGACTTTTACGCTATAATAACGAGATATCTATGGATGCCTCCAAAGCCCTGTACGATGCAGACGGCAATATCATTCTCCCCGTCTCGGAGGGAAGTGGAATGGAGTTTGAAACACCTGCTCTGCAAAATATGGAGGAGGGAATGTGGTACAAACCGAAGCAGCCGCATGTACGATCTGAAATGTGGTATGAGATCGACGAGGAGACCGAAAATTTCCGTTCTCGACTGCTCTGCGTCACGGAAGCACTCGTTGAGGAAGGCGCGGCTCAGTACCAGGCAAGCATCGTAGACGGACTGGGACTCGGACAAAGAGTATTTGTTTCACTGCAAGGTCTCCCGCGTGCAACCTGGGAATTTCTCACACAACCGGTGTGGGTTCCCGGACGCAATAGCGAACCCAAGCAATACGGACGTGGAACACTCTTTCTCCTCGATATCGTCCGCTTCGGCGGAACATTCGCATCACTCTTTGTGGTGCTTTTTGTATCGCTTAACTATCAAAGTTTTTGGGCGATCGCAGAGTCGTACGTGAATCCTATTGCGGATTTGACAGCCGATCGAAATTCGGTGTCCACGATGGATAGTACGCTGGCAGAAAAATTGAAGCGCATCCCCACTCTCTCAATGGCGGGCGGAACTCCCGGCGATCTCCTTGCAGCACTGCCTGAGGTGGGCCCTCCTGAAAACCGCTTGATCATTCCGAAGCTTGGACTGAATGTCCCTATCGTCGTTCCCCCCACAGATCACTTGCTGAAAGAAGACTGGAAGGCACTGGAGGAGGATATCCAACATGGGCTGCAAGACGGTGTTGTGCACTATCCCGGAACGGCGCGCCCTGGCCAGGCGGGCAACTTCTTCGTAACGGGACACAGCTCGTATTTTCCGTGGGCGGAAGGACACTTTAAATCGGTCTTTGCGCGCCTTGGCGAACTGAGTGTGGGCGATGAGTATTGGGTTTTTTACGGCGGCGACAAACATCGCTATGTCATCGACACTAAAAAGGAGATTAATCCCTCCGATGTCACGGTACTCGATCAACCCATCAGCAAGCGAAGAAGTTCACTCATGACCTGCACGCCGGTGGGAACGACCTTACGACGTCTGATCATTGGCTCAAAAGAAGTGGATCCAGTTACGGCTACGGAGTTGAAGGTGGGAGAACATGGCAGTGAACAGATGCCGCAAGTGAAGATGGAGCAATTGCCAATCTAAAGAGAGGTGTAAGATAGACACATGCCGCTGTGGTGAAACGGTAAACACGGAGGACTTAAAATCCTCTGCCCGTTACAGGGCTTCCCAGTTCAAGTCTGGGCAGCGGCACCATGAAGCAGACTTCGCTTCCATCAATCGCTTCATGGCAACGCCATCAATAACCTTGTTTGTACGGGTTGATTGCTTTACATTATCCGGCCGATGCACATTGAAGCTCATACTCGTAGTGGCCACAGCGCTTCACTCACTGACTTTTTGAGAGAGGTCGCACCGAATGCGAATGCAATGCAATCAGCAATCGTACGCCGGCAAGTGAAAGCAAGACTTGGGACAAGCTGCCAGTGGATTCACATAGAAATTATTCATGCACTGTCAACGCGGAAGCGTATGAATAGTGAACTCTTGTCGAAAGAAATCAGAAAAGGGCAAATGATCGTAGCAAAAGCACTTCACAAATTAACCAACGCAGGCATTCTTCATTCGGAATTTAAAGATGATGTGGTAGTTTTTTCATTGAGTCCTGAGAAAATTCAACGTTCTTCAGTGATTCACAAAGACGCTGAAAAGTCTGAGCCTGAAGAAGAGGGAAAAGAAGAAAAGTATGAATCAGATTATTTGTACGAAATTTCGGATAAAAAGATGGAGGTCGATCTTGATATGCGAAAAATTGTGAAACGATTGGTAAAACGAATGCCTACTGAAAGACACAAGCAGATATTTCTGAGCGAATTATGGACCACGGAGACAGCAAAATTCCTTGAAGAGGAACTGAAGGATGGAGTTTCTGTCGAAGAGTGCATAAGAAGCCTAGAAACATCCATGCGTGAACGATGTCCGGACATTGCGATTCATTGGCGATATTAATCCAGCGCCGCCGCACCCGCCGAGAGTTCCGCAAGTTCCCCCGTGATATTCGCTTGGCGGGTTTGGTTGTACGTGAGCGTTATGTCATCGAGGATTTCCGATGCGCTGTCGGTTGCGTTATGCATCGCGAGCATGCGGGCGGAGTGTTCCGATGCGACGGACTCGAGCACGGCCTGGAATATTTGGGTTTCTGTGAGCTGCGGGAGGATCACATCGAGCACTTCCTCGGGCGTGGGCTCGAATAAATACTCCTGTCCTTTGCCGATTTCCGTCTGCACGATCTCTCTCTCTTCCTTTGAGCGCTTGCGCTGCTCTGTAAGTGTATTGACCGCCTCGCGTACTTCGCTCGGGGAGAATGGCAGGAGCACTTTCACCGACGCCTGCTGCACAATGGGTGAAATAAAGTCTGTATAGACAAGGACAACGTGATCGTAGGTTCCTTTTTTAAATTCATCAATCGCAAGCTTCGCAATCGGTCGAATGTCTTTGATCGTCGGGTGATTGGAGAGCGACGGAAACGTTGCAACAACCGCTCGTTTCTGGCGCGTGAGCATCTGATGACCTTTGCGACCCACCGTAATAAAATCCATCGATTCAAAGGAACCAAGCGCAGAGACAGTTTTAATGTACTGCAGGAGTGATCGGAGCAACTGAGCGTTGAGGCTTCCGCAGAGACCTCGATCGGACGTGAAGACTATCCCGAGCACACGCTTCACTTTGCGTTGAAGGAGAAACTGGTGATCACTTGCCTTTGTGCTGCGGCCGACACTGAGCAAAATCTCCCACGCATGCAGCGCGTAACGACGCAGCTGCTGAGCGTGTTGAACGGCCTTGCGCATCTTGGACGCGGCGACGAGCTCCATGGCTTTCGTCACCTGTCTCGTCGACTTGATAGCTTTCATCTTGCGCCTGATGTCGCGTAAACTTCGAGACATAAATGTGGTGCGTGGAATTATTTCTTCTTCTTTTCTACGGCCTTCTTTTCCTCGACAACGGGGGGAAATGCAGCATTTCTCTCGGCGGTAACGAGACGCACAAGCTGGTCTTCAGCTTCTTTTGTCAGTTCCATATCAAGAATTTTTAGGAGGTCAAAATGCTTCTCGCGCATCCCCTTCAAAAATTTGTCGGAGAATGTTTTGACACTGGCAACCGGCACTTCATCCAGATGACCGTTCACCGCAACGTAGAGAAGAGATACCTGCTCGCCGACGGAGAGAGGCTCAAATTGATTTTGCTTCAGGATTTCCGTCAATCGTGCTCCGCGATCAAGTTGCTTTTTTGTTGCAGCGTCGAGATCGGACCCAAATTGGGCGAAGACCGCGAGCTCACGGTACTGTGCAAGATCCAGGCGCATTTTGCCGGCAACTTTCTTCATGGATTTTCTTTGAGCGGCGGACCCGACGCGGGAAACCGACGTACCGACGTTGACTGCGGGGCGGATGCCCTTATAGAAGAGATCCGCCTCGAGGAAAATCTGTCCGTCTGTGATGGAAATCACGTTCGTCGGAATGTACGCCGCTATGTCGCCGGCTTGCGTTTCGATGATCGGGAGTGCCGTGAGTGATCCGCCACCATGTTTTTCATCCAAGCACACCGCACGCTCGAGTAGGCGCGAGTGGAGGTAGAACACATCGCCAGGATAGGCCTCGCGTCCAGGAGGACGCCGGAGAAGCAAGGAAATTTGTCGATACGCCCACGCCTGACGGCTGAGGTCGTCGTAGACGATGAGGACATCTTTTCCTTGATCCACGAAGAACTCGCCCATAGCGGTACCGGAGAACGGCGCTATATAGGAAAGAGCGGCAGGTTCGGATGCCGATGCACTTACGACTATGGTGTATTCCATTGCACCGTTCTTTTCGAGCTCTTTGACGATGCGTGCCACCTTCGCTTCCTTCTGCCCGATCGCTACGTAAATGCAAATGACGGGCCTGTCCGTGAGTTGTGTCTTTTTCTGGTTCAAGATTGCATCGATGGCAACGGCGGTTTTTCCTGTCTGGCGGTCACCGATGATGAGCTCACGCTGACCACGACCGATCGGAATCATTGCATCAATCGCCGTAATACCTGTCTGAAGAGGTACGGTGACGGACTGCCTCTCGATAACACCCGGTGCGATTTTTTCCACGGGATACATCGTCTCGAGCTTGAGAGCCGGGCCGTTGTCCTTCGCCTCACCCAAGGCAGAAACAACACGACCGATCAGGCCGCTGCCGACGGGGACCGAAAGCACGCGGCCCAAGGCCTTCACCGTGTCGCCCTCCTTCACTTTCGTGTAGTCACCGTAAATGACGGCACCGACGAGTTCTTGCTCCAAGTTCAGTGCACTGCCGATGACTCCATTGCCAAAGTCGATCATTTCACCGGCGCTGATCGTCGTGAGTCCTGCGACTTTTGCAATCCCGTCTCCGATTTGGACAACGGTTCCGACATGTTCCTCGGCGACGGAAGGCTTATATTGGGCAATGCGCTCCTCGAGCGTCTTGATGAGATTGGCAGACAAATTCATGGGAAAGGGAGGAACGAAATTAATCGAGTGGAAGCAGACACGTACGAAGCAGTGCAGCGAGAGCTCCTTGAATGCTGCAATCGATACGACGATGGTCGACAAGAAGAACCGCGCCACCGATCAGCTCAGGGCTGACCTTGCGATCAACATGAACATGCTTGCCTGTTCTTGCCTCGAGAAGCGGTGCAAGCGTTTCGGCCTTGAGAGAGTGCTCATGAGGTACAACGAGCAAGCCGGTTGCGGTATTGCCGCGCCGTACCAGCTCACGCTCCACAACCTTCAGAAATTGCTTCAACGGGACACCGGGGTTTGTCTTCTTCAGAAGCACGATGGCACTTTCGCATGCATCATCAACGGATACGTCTGATGAGGACGCGAGAGAGTCAATCAAAGAACGCGCGATGTCTCTGGGAGTGACCTTCATGAGAGCAACGAGGGGAGATTTTTCTTGAGTTCATCTTCAAAATTTTCCTGATCATCCTTTGAAAATTCACGACGGAGAATTTTTTCAGCCGACAAAACGATGGCGTGGGCCAGCTTGTTCTGAATCTCTCTGACCATTGTTGCACGCTCGTTCTCCAACTGCTCCTTCGCTTTTACAAGTATCTGACTCGCCTGCAGCTTCGCAGCCTTCTCTATTTCCGTTCGTACGGCCTCCGCTTCGGCTTTCGCACGCTCAAGCAATTCTCCCGCTTCTTCGTCTGCCTTGCGCAATATCACGGCACGATCAATGTCCAGTTGTTCTTTGCCTCGATTGATCTCCTTCACTTTCTCCATCGACTCGGCAATGACGGCTCTGCGCTCATCGATAATCTTGAGAACCGGCTTATAGACAAATCGTGAGAGAATGAAAATAAGAATGGTAAAGTTTATGATCTGTGCAAGGAGCACGGACCATTGGATGCCGAAGGCATGGAGGAGGTCGGTCATGTGAACTTCATGATGAGAGCGATAACAAGTCCGTAGATGGCAATGGCCTCTGCGAAGGCGATTGTGAGAATCGCGAATGTCTGAATGCGCGCACCGGCCTCGGGGTTACGACCGATTGCTTCAACGGACTTGGCGCCAATGAACCCGATGGCCATGGCGGGCCCGATGGAACCGAAACCGATCGTGATGGCGACCGGGAGATCATTATTGGAGAGCAGACCGGAAGCAGCGGTGGTGGCGACAGATGGGTCCATGAGATGAGGGGGAAAGAAGTGATAAAAAACGCAGTGTTCAGACCGCCGGAGCGGTTATAGAAGGAGTACTTTCATCGTCGTGGTGTGCCTCATGTTCGGTAACCGCTATCTTGAGAAAAACCGTGGTGAGGAGTGCAAAAACAAATCCCTGAATGAGACCGACAAAAAGCTCCATGCCTAGGAACGGAACCGGCGCAATGTACGGGACAAGGTACGATATCACGATGAGGAGCACCTCACCTGCAAAAATATTTCCGAAGAGACGGAACGTAAACGAGATGATGCGTGAAAGCTCACCGATGAGCTCCAAGAAGCCGACGAATGTCTGAATCGGATTTTTCCATGGGGGTACGATAAATTTGGCACTGTACGAAACAATGCCTAATTCAAAGACGCCGTAGAATTGAACGGCGAGCATGGCGATGATGGCAATGGAAAGTGTCATGTTTACGTCCGCATTCATCGAACGAAATAGCGGCAAGGCTTCCATGTGGCCCTCATGCATCGCCTGAATAGTGATGCTCCCGACGCCGGGTAGGATCCCCATCCAGTTTCCGAGAACGATGAAAATCAGCATGGTGCTGACGAGCGGAAAGAACTTCCGCGACAAACGCTCATCCTGAACAACGGATGCAAACAGGTCATAAAGTCCATTGATAATGAGCTCAATGGCGGCCTGCGCTCTGCCAGGGATCATTTTGTAGCCTGAGGTAAAAAGTGCGAATGAGCCGAGAAATAACGTCAGCATCACAAGCCACGCCATAAGCATGGTATTTCTGATTTCGAGCGGTCCGACAGACGCAATCATTTCAGACGCCAATGATATCGAAAGTGGCTTCATTCGGTGGGAGGACGAAAGAGATCGTGCAGGGCTTCCTGTTGTCGTACGACCTCGGGCGCGACGTCGTGTTTCTTTTTCTTTGGGAGAGTCTTTGGCATTCGTCTCAGAATGAACTGCACCTTTCGAGCAATGACCGTGAACGAAAGAATGAATGCGAATGCGAGCCCAGAAAGAAGGTAGAGCGGCGAAGAATCCATGTAGACATCGATATACCCTCCTCCAATACCAAACAGAACAGCTGGAATTGCTATCGTGTAGCCGAGTTCCCATGCAAATCCGATCCCGAGTATCGTGCTCTCCTGGGGAGACACATCCTTGAGAGGAGCAGGGTTCGGAGCCGGCGGTTGAGAAGGAGAAGTATCCATAGATCAAAGAGAATTATGCTCTGCCAAACCTGCGGCGGGAACGGAGTCGGCGAATGCTCGCAAGGCGTGCGAGTTCCCGATCAAGTGTCGCTTTTGCCTCTGCGAAGCCTTCCGCATCCGCCCTGCGTGAAGTCTTCAACTCTTCTGCACGCGCTCTGGCGAGTTCAATCGCGTTCTCCTCAAGACTGTCCGCTCTGTCGGCAATATCCGAGAGAATGCGAACACTCGTCGCCGTGACCTGCACCACCCCACGCGACACTGCAAAGAAAAATTCTTCCTTGGCTGTGCGAACGATGACGGTTCCGGGCTCCACGGTTGAAAGAAGCGGAAGATGCTGGTCCAGCACCGTGATCTCCCCGTCGCCGCTCGGGATGGTTACGGACACTGCCTCTGCGCTGTATGCGCTTCCCTCTGATGTGATCAATTCAACATGCATAGATTATTTCGGAGGAAGGACTTCTTCGATACCACCCTTCATGTAGAAATCTTGTTCGGGGACTGCATCGTACTTTCCTTCGATGATCGCCTTGAAGGCTTGCACGGTTTCTTTGAGAGGCACGAATTTGCCGGGTGCGCCCGTGAAGACTTCAGCGACAAAGAACGGCTGACTCAGGAATCGTTGGATTTTACGTGCACGCTGAACGGTATTTTTGTCATCCTCGGAAAGCTCCTCCATGCCGAGAATCGCAATGATATCCTGGAGTTCGCGGTAGCGCTGGAGGATTTTCTGCACACCACGAGCTGTGTCATAGTGATCCTGCCCGACAATCGACGGTGTGAGAATCGTAGAAGTGGACTCGAGCGGATCGACCGCCGGGTAGATGCCGAGCTCTGCGAGAGCGCGCGTGAGCACGATCGTGGAGTCCAGGTGTGCGAACGTCGTCGCTGGGGCAGGATCGGTGAAGTCATCCGCAGGAACGTAGACAGCCTGCACCGATGTTACGGATCCTTTTTTGGTCGAGGCAATGCGTTCCTGCACCTGTCCCATTTCGGTCGCAAGCGTCGGTTGGTATCCGACAGCCGAGGGAATGCGACCAAGCAGCGCTGAGAGCTCCGCACCCGCTTGGGTAAAGCGGAAAATGTTATCGATGAAAAGAAGAACATCTTTGCCCTCCTCGTCGCGGAAATATTCCGCCATCGAAAGGCCCGCGAGCGCGACACGCAGACGTGGTCCGGGAGGCTCATTCATTTGACCAAACACGAGCGCAGTCTTTTCGAGCACACCCGATTCCTTCATTTCATAGTACAAGTCGTTTCCCTCGCGGCTGCGCTCCCCCACTCCGGCAAAGACCGAAAATCCGCCGTGCGCTGTTGCGACGGAATAGATGAGCTCTTTCACGATTACGGTTTTGCCGACACCCGCACCACCGAAGAGTCCCACTTTGCCACCTTTAAGAATCGGACAAATCAAGTCGATAACTTTGATACCTGTTTCGAGAACTTCGGTTTCGGTCGATTGATCGGTGAAGGAGGGAGCAGGGCGATGGATCGGATACTTCTTCTTCGTCTTGACCGGAGGCAAACCATCAATCGGTTCTCCAAGAACGTTGAACATTCTTCCGAGTGTTTCGGGCCCCACCCCGACCTCAATCGGTTTACCGGTACTGGTGACGGTCGCTCCACGTTGAAGGCCATCCGTCGAACCCATCGCCACCGACCGTACGAGCCCTTGCTCCAGGTGCTGCTGTACTTCGAGTATCAAAATCTTTTTATCAATGTGTACGGTGAGAGCGCCGAAAATCGGCGGCATCGATTCCCCGTCATCGAACTGACAGTCAACGACGGCTCCTACCACTTGAACGACTGATCCTGGCATAGAAACAAAGGAGAAAAAAGAAGTACGATTTCGCGCAAGGTAGCAGAGGTTGGGATTTTTTCCAAGGGTTATTTTCATGACTTCTTGGTACACTTCCCACGGATGAAATCCATACTTCTCCCTTTCTCGTTTTTCGCAGTGTTGCTCTTCGCGATACCGTGCAAAGCAGAGAATGTGAGAATACGGCCTGTGCTTGCGCTTTCCTCGGACCAATCGAGCATTCTTGCAAGCTACAAGGAGTACTCTGAGGGGTCCGTGCAGGGAGCCGGGTCGAAGCTGCGAATCTCATACCATTCCAGCTCTCCGCTCAACGGGTATATCGCGATTCTCGAAGGAACGACGTACAACCCCGCAAATCTCTATCATTTTCTCTTGCCTGCCGACGCCGGTGGAACGGCAACAATTGATCTCACGGCACTTACGACCTGGAATGGCTCTGCTCATTCCTATTATCTGAACTTTCTGAGTGATGCGGATGACACGGACGCTGAGTTTTCGCAGATGCAATTTCTTCAAACGACTGCGGGCGATCTCATCGGAGCATCTCTGCAACATCTCATGCAAGTCGAGCCCTACTGGATATCGTCCGCACATTTTCTACGCGGTTATACGATTCTTGGAATTCCATTCAGTATTCTTCTTGAGCTTCTCACATTGATTGTCATAGGAATTATTCTGCTTCGCAAAGGCACGCGCGCTCTGGCACCCGTGCTCTGCATTCTGATCGCGAGCACGTTTCTCTATGCACTTCGCTTTGATGTCGATCTCCTTGTCTATACGGAGCGCCATCTCAATGAATGGTGGAGGAAGCATACGTACGGCGAAGCGCGTGATTTGTATTCTGTTTCCGATGCTCTCAAAAACGACATTGCGCTGCACCCAGAGACGTCTGCATCGGTAAACGTCTGCTTCGACAGTACCGATTACTACGCAAAATTGGTCCGCTACTTTCTGTATCCCATTCCTGTTTCCATTACCGGAAAACAGGAGGACAAGATGACCCACGTGCTCGTCACCAGAAAAACACAGTGGTCATATGATGGGACGATCCTGCATTGCGGGGAAATCAATCAGCGAGCGAAAAGAATTCAAACTTTCAACGATGGCTCCGCGCTCTTCTCACTCCCCTCTTCATGACGCAGTTTATCATCTTCATAGGTTGGACGGGAATTCTGATGATCGAGGGGTTCTGCATTGCGACTTTGATTGCTCGCATAACAGACTTCAAGCAGCGCCTTGCACTGGCCCTTCCGTGTGCTGCCTTGAGTAATGTTTTGATCTTATTTTTGAATACGGTCATCCATGTTCCACTCAAGCCTGCAGTACTACTTCTGGAACATACACTCGTAGTCATTACAATATTTTTCGCTCAAAAAAATGTTAGGCTGATTTTGGTACAGCCCTGTAAAGAGAGCACTACTATGAACACTAAAATTGTTCGGTCTTTCTGTCGGACTATTTTACTTATCAGCCTTCTCTTCAGCTTCTCTCACGCAGTACTGCTGCCCAGCTATCAAATCGACAGCTTCACGAACTGGACGATGCGCTCAAAAATATCTTTTTACGATCACTCCATTGCATTCGATACCGATGAGTCACGTGGCATGGCAAAGCCACAATATCCCATTCTCGTTCATTCACTTCAAATAATCGTGAATGAAGGGAACCGTGAGTGGAATGATCACAGTGCTAATGCAATTCTGTGGCTGCTCACCCTCAGCTCCTTCACCGCACTTTTTTTGCTTTTACAACGACTCCGAGGAACCGATGTCTCCCTGCTCGCAGTGACACTGCTCATCAGCACTCCCCTGCTCGGGTTTCACCTCGCCGTCCAGTACGGCGACATTCACTTGGTCACGATGCTGCTGCTTTCCCTCGCAGCGCTGCTGCTCTGGCTCGAAGAAAAAAATATGAGCTGGCTTTCTCTCTCTGCACTCTTTGTGACTGCAAGCGTGTGGACGAAGTCGGAAGGACTGATTGTCGGGCTCCTGCCGTGGCTCTGTTTGATCGCACTGCTCTGTAGAACATCGAACAAAATCACAGTTGTCTCTTGGCATCTTGCAATCTTGTCTCTTTCATTTCTATGGCCACTCTTCCTCATCATCCGTGGTCTTGGCTTAACTCCGCACGAAACTGATTTTCATATCGCATTCCATCCGGAGGGCTTTCTCCAGGCGCTTTCAGGACTGTTTGCAGCCGGATCCTTTGGCGTGACATGGTTCTGCCTCGCATGTGCGATGCTACTGCTCACAATCCTCGCCTACAGAAAAGATCCACGCGTTGACCAAACGATGCTTCTGACATCACTCTGGGGACTTGCCGCACTAGTCATCGTCCTCTTCACCTACCTCTTCACACCCAACGTCGCGTTTCTTTTAAGCGGACAATCGTATTACCGACCTCTGATGATCCCTGTATCGATGCTGATTCTGAGTTGCTTTGCATCATGGAAGTTAGATTTGCACAAATATAAATAATATGCTATAATAGCATGATTGGTTGAGATCTCCGTCACCCGTTGGCCCTTTATCCGCTGGAAGAGTAAATCTGCCAGCAACGCTGCGATCGGCGGCATCGCACTGACCGTGAGCACGCTTTCGGGGGCAACGTTCAATGGATTTGCAAAGAAGCTCACGGGCGTTCTCTCTTCGCTCTCGCTGCTGTTTCTGAGTGAAGTGCTCACTGCGTTTTTCGTTCTGTTCTCGTTCGGAGTGCTGCCAACCGTGAAGAGCGTTCTTCGCTTGAGTAGAAAAGAACTGTTCTGGGTGGCAATCGTCGGGGCACTCACAGGTGTCGTCGGCCCTTTTCTGCTGTTCGCAGGCCTCTCGCACACGACAGCTATCAACGCGGGACTGTTCGGAAACATGCAGATGGTCTTCATGGTGGTACTCGCACACTCCATCTTGAAAGAGAAAATGACCTCCGCACACTACAGCGCTAGCTTTACGATCCTCGCCGGCACGGTGATCATCTCCCTGAAAGGATTCACCGACGGCCTCACACTGCAGTTTGGTGACGCGTTGATCATCGCTTCCGGACTCGGTTATGCGTACGGCAGTATCTACTACCGCAAGTACCTGTTCCATGTCGAGCCGCACATCGCACTCTTCAGCAGGAGCATCATCGCCATCGTCATGTTTTTCATCGTATCACCGTTTGTTCCGCACCCGTTCATCGCTGAGATGCACGCACTTCCCTCTTCGCTCATTCCGACACTGATCGGCTTTGCATTCATCGGCCGCTTCCTGAATAGCGTTACGTTCTACGAGTCGATCAAGAGGCTGGATGTCACGACCGTGTCGCTCGTTGGCAGCCTCGGAGTGATCGCCAGCACGCTCTTTGCCTATCTCTACCTCGGGGAGCCGATTCTCTGGTACCACTTTGTCGGCGGGGCATTCATCATCCTTGGGACCGTGCTCCTGGAGCTGCTTGGAGCGCATCCGACCTCTGAACACCTGGAGAAACACTTGAAGGTGAAGATGTAATCAGGTAGGGTGCCGCGGACATGCAGGAAACCATACTGTTACTCGGTTCCGGTGCCCTCAAGATTGGGGAGGCCGGAGAATTTGATTATTCCGGCAGCCAGGCGATCAAGGCATTTAAGGAAGAGGGCAAGCGAGTCGTTCTCATAAACCCTAATATAGCAACCAACCAGACGAGCTGGGGGCTCGCGGATACGGTGTATTTTGTCCCGGTCACTCCGGCATTTGTCGAAAGAATCATCGAAAAAGAGAAACCGGATTCGATCTCGGTCAGTTTTGGCGGGCAGACGGCACTCAACTGCGGTCTGAAGCTTGAAGAGTCAGGAGTGCTACAGAAACATGCGGTTCGCGTGCTCGGTACACCGATCGAAAGTGTGCGCAAAACCGAGGATCGCGCAGCTTTCAATGCAGAACTTCGATCAATCGGCATCAGCGTTCCGCGGTCCTTCAGCTGCGCAACCGTTGAAGAGGGTATGACAGCGGCGGTGTCCATCGGTTATCCCGTTATTGTGCGGGGATCCTTCGCGCTCGGAGGCAAAGGGAGCGGGCGAGCCGCAAACCAGGAGGAGCTGAGGGAGCTTCTCGGCACGTCGTTCGTGGAGTCCAGTACGGTGCTAGTCGAGGAGGATCTCACCGGTTGGAAGGAAATAGAATACGAGGTCGTGCGGGACTGCGCGGATAACTGCATCACCGTTTGCAATATGGAAAACGTGGACCCGCTCGGGATCCACACGGGTGAATCGATCGTCGTCGCGCCGAGCCAGACTCTCGACAATACCGAGTATCAGATGCTAAGAAATATCGCGCTCACCGTGATCCGGCATTTCAAAATCGTCGGTGAGTGCAACATCCAATACGCGCTGGATCCGAAATCGCGCGATTATCGCGTCATCGAGGTGAACGCTCGCTTGAGTCGCAGTTCCGCACTCGCTTCCAAGGCAACGGGCTATCCTCTCGCATTCGTTGCTGCAAAACTCGCACTCGGACACACGCTGCCGGAACTGCGCAACGCAATTACAAAAGTGACGTGCGCCGACTTTGAGCCGTCGCTCGACTACGTGGCGGTGAAGGTCCCGCGGTGGGATCTCCAGAAATTTCGCCACGTTTCCGACCAAGTGACGAGCGAAATGAAATCCGTCGGCGAAGTGATGGCACTGGGAAGAACGTTCGAGGAAGCCCTGCAAAAAGCCATCCGCATGTTGAATATCGGCGCGGACGGACTGTACCCCGTACCGTTTCCATTCGAGAACATCACGCGCGAGGTCAAGCGTCCGACCCCGCGTAGAATTTTTGCCGTCGCTGCGGCATTGGAGCAGGACTGGAGTGTGGAAGAAGTGGCGATCGCAACGGGGATCGATCCTTGGTTTTTGGATCGCATCGCCTCATGTGCGGCTCTCGCACGCACTCTTCTAAAGTCCAAAACAGATCCGTTGGAGACGAGCCTGCTTCGAAAATTAAAGTGCGCGGGATTTTCCGATGCATCAATTGCTCGCGTGCGTGACACGGATATGGAGTCCATTCGCAGCCTGCGCTTATCCGCCGGCATCACCCCCGTCGTCAAACAAATCGATACCCTCGCGGGCGAATTCCCCGCACAGACGAATTATCTGTACCTTACGTATCATGGGACCGAGCATGATGTTGATTTTTCCGACCAGAAACCAGGAACGAGGAACGAAAAACCAATTATCATCGTCCTCGGCGGCGGTCCATACTCCATCGGCTCATCGGTCGAATTCGACTGGTGCTGCGTGCAAGCCACCCATGAACTCCAGCGACAGGGGTACCGCGTCGCCATGATCAACAGCAATCCGGAAACGGTGAGCACCGACTACGACGAATGCGATCTGCTTTTCTTTGAGCAGCTCACGGAGGAGCGCGTGCGCGACATCGCCGATCTTCTGGGCCCTGCGGGAATTGTGGTGTCGATGGGGGGCCAGATACCAAACTCACTCGCGCCCAAGCTCGCGCGCGCCGGGCTTCCGATCATCGGAACGGATTCGCTGAACATCGATCGCGCGGAAGACCGACATAAATTCAGCGCGCTGCTTGATACGCTCGATGTCGACCAGCCGGAGTGGAAAGAATTTTCCGATCTCGAATCCGCCCGCACATTTTCGGACAGCGTTCAGTACCCTGTCATCGTGCGCCCCAGCTACGTGCTCTCCGGAGCCGCGATGGCCGTGGTACACTCGGGCGACGACTTGGCCTCATTCATCGATCAAGCTGCACTCGTCGGGAAAGACGCTCCCATTGTCATTTCAAAATTCGAGGTCGGTGCGAAGGAAATCGAATTCGACGGCGTCGCACAGGATGGAAAACTTCTGCTCTACGCCATTTCCGAGCACGTCGAAAATGCCGGGGTCCATTCCGGCGATGCCACGCTCGTCCTGCCACCCCAGAGACTTCATATCGAAACCATCCGGAAGTTGAAAAACATCTCAAAAAAGATTGCAACGGGGCTGAACATCTCGGGGCCATTTAACATTCAGTTCCTCGCAAAAGATAATCGCCTGAAGGTGATCGAGTGCAACCTCCGCGCCAGTCGCAGCTTTCCATTTGCCAGCAAAGTGACGGGGCATAACTTCGCGGTGCTTGCGACGCAAGCACTCCTGCATAACGCCCCGACCGACGTGCATTACCAAACGCTCGATCTCGATCACGTCGGCGTCAAGGCGGCGCAATTCAGTTTTTCGCGTCTCAAGGGTGCGGATCCCCGCTTGGGTGTGGAAATGGTCAGCACAGGCGAAGTTGCCTGCTTCGGAGAGAATGCGGAACAGGCACTGCTCACCGCGCTCTGTGCGGTCGGGTTTAAGATTCCGCAGAAAAATGTGCTGCTGAGCATCGGACGTCTCGAAGATAAAGTCGCACTACTGCCGGCTATCCAGACACTCGACAAAAAGGGATTCAGTTTTTTTGCAACGGAGAACACGCACGAGTTTTTAAAGAGCCGCACGCTCTCCTCGGTCATGCTCTACAAGGTCAGTGAACCTCGCAGTCCGAATATTCGAGAATACCTCGAAAGTCGTCGCATTGAGCTCGTGATCAATATCCCCACCCACGAAAGCACCCAAGAACAAACCGACGGGTATTCTATCCGCCGCCTTGCAACAGATCGCGGCATTCCATTGATTACGAACGTTCAATTGCTCAAAAGGCTTGTAGAGGCCCTCGCACAGGAAAACCCCCTGAAACTGCCATGTCTGGCCTGGCCGCAGCTTCTTGCACACGGACAGCGATCTCCCTATACTGAGCGCCCCGTATGACTTCCTCAGACGATTTTATCACCGATGATGCGACCGACACTCCAGCGACCGCAAGCTCGGGGGGTGCCGCCGTGCAATATGATGATGAGGAAACACTCGTGACCAAAGAAGGTTTACGAAAACTGAAGGAAGAATTGGATTATCTAAAAGACGTTCGGAGGAAGGAAGTGTCGCAACGACTCAAGGAAGCAATCTCCTACGGCGACCTGTCGGAAAATTCCGAGTATGAGGAGGCGAAAAATGAACAGGCATTCATCGAAGGTCGCATCCTTCAGCTTGAGCGCAAGATTAAAAGTGCAAAAATCATTTCCGACCATGAGGGGAAAAAGATCGGCAAAGAAGTGAACATCGGCTCTTCGGTCACAATCCGTGACATCACAAGCGGCGAAGAGGGCGAACTCACATACACGATTGTCGGCGCAACTGAGGCGGACCCATTTGATTTCAAGATCAGCAATGAGTCCCCCATCGGCAAGGCCGTCCTCAATACCTGCCGCGGGGATCACGTGAAAGTACCGACCCCCTCCGGCATCGTCGAGTATGAAGTGGTGAAAGTGGCGTGATGAATGTATTCTTTTGTCATGGATGACTCTACATTGCCGACCGCTGTTCCTCCGAAATTGCGCGAGCAATTTCCCCTGCTCATCGAGCTGATTCTGCACTCCGAAAGCATGAACGGTGAAGAGCGGCAGTACTGGATCGACATCCTCCCGATCATGACGCCCGAGCAGATCACTCAGCTCCAGGGAATCCTGCAAAATGAACACGATCAACTCGCAGCGATCGATGCGAAATACGCGGATCAAATAGCAAACAATGAAAAGCCGGCGGCTATCGTGCAGACCACTGAAGAGCGCAGGCAACGTCATTCTCAATTATCTAAAAAAGAAGAATCCGCCAGAAGTACGGAAGAGGTTGAGGCGGAGGAGTTACTGAAGAAGATGGAATGACTATGGTCCCGTCAAAATAAATTGATCAATCAGGCACTGGATTTCCTGCGGTGCTTCATCTGTCGCGCGCAGCGCTCCCGTTTTGAGATCTTTCTCGCTCCTGACTGCCCACGACAGGAATGCGCACAGGCGAGCAGTCTGCA
The DNA here is from genome assembly GCA_023245865.1 of Candidatus Peribacteria bacterium. GTDB lineage: Bacteria > Patescibacteriota > Gracilibacteria > Peribacterales > Peribacteraceae > JAHFJN01. Next base: position 242,092 of record JAHFJN010000001.1, on the reverse strand, counting down.
CACGCGTCACGTACGGGAGCAGCGAACGAAGCGCAAACACATTCACGCCGGTTTTTTCCGCAATGTCTTTGGCGCTGCTTGCTCCGGCCTCCTTGGCCGCATGTACTAAGACAACATTTTTCAAATGTGACAGCAGTATCGCCCACAGCCCGTACGGGTCACTGCCGCGTTCCATCATGCGCTTCGCCGCGCGCGCCGCTTCGGTTTTTGCACCCGTACAGAGTAAGTCTGTCATGTGCCAGACGATGCCTTCATCCGATGGGATCGTCATTACTTCGACATCCCCGCGAGTGATGCTGCGGCCCGCTGCGAGCAGCGCAAGTTTATCGATTTCCTGCGTCAACAGATCTTGATCGTTCCCAAGCAAGTCGATGAGCAGTTCCTGTGCATCACGTTGAATGGAAATGTGCCGATCCTGGAGATACGCGCTCAGCCAAAGAGACAATTGCTTTCCTTTCAGGGGCAAGAATTCGCTCACCTCCGCGCGTTCGAGCAACTCCTTCGATCCGGTCAAGCGTTTGTCTATTTTCGACTGGCAAAAAAGCACGATGACTTGGGGATGCACCTGGCTTGAGAGTGCCTCGATTTCCTCACGACTGCAGGTCGGAATACCATCAATGACAACCAGACGGCGTTCGGCCAAAAATGGCAGTACCGATACCTCATCGAGCAGCGCACGAATACTGAGGCCCTGAGCATCCAGTCGGACAAGGTTGTCCTGTCCATGTCGCTTGACAAATTCCGATATCCACCTCTTTTTCTCCTCACGAAGCATGTAGGAATTCTCGCCAAGAAAGAGATGCAATTGCTTCATGCAACGAGTATAGCACGCAGTCAACACATGCCACATTGAGAAAAATGCATTTTTGCGCTACAATGATGAGAAATGCCAACAAAGAAACACACACAATCGCGCTCGTGGTCCACGCCTGTAACCTATGTGATGCTCGGACTCTTCGCAGTCGTTTCCTCGTTCACGGTCGGCATCAAAACCGCGGGAGAGGTACATACTGTCGGATCCATTGGAGCAACGGGCCTACGCACCAGTGGCGACATCGATGGAAACGGTATCGTTGAAGTTCGTGATGCAATTCAGATTCTCGAGATCGCGCGCGGCTACAGCGTTGCAACACCCGATGAACTGCTCGCTGACCCCAATAGCGACGGTCATCTGACGATTGACGATGCCATTCGTATTTTGAACGACCTGTCGATCCGCTGACACCATGATGCACCTTACACGCGCCGCTCATCGGCAATGCAGCTCGGTGACGATATTCGCCATAAGTATCTTGGCAATCGCAATGCCGGTAGTCGCTTTGGCACAGGCGCAGCAGACGACGTTTGAATTGCGTCCGCACTGTAACGTATTTCTCGGTGAGAATGTCTTTGGCGGCCCGCTTCCTCCCTCCACGCACATGACCGATCCGGTTCCGGAAACATGCAGATCGTATGCCGTACGCGATCCGCTGACGCGACAAACGGACGTGCTGAATGAGGGAGACCCGCTCGACATGGATTTGATTGTCCATAATCCGACGCATCAACCGATCCAACGCTTCCGCGCGTGGATCGCGTATGACTCGACGGTGCTTGAGGGTGAAAAGATCGAGATCAGCACGCAGTTCCCGACACCGAATCCGGGCGAAATGAATTTCTCAGTGGCGGACGGCTATGTAAAACTCAGCGGTACTGCGACAAAACCTCAATCGGGTGACACTGTCGTCCTCGCGCACATCCGCATGCATGTTCTGCACCCGAGCGCCGCGTCGACACCGATGTCCTATTATGACGCTTCCGGCAAGCTGGACAGTCACACGGGCATCTTTGTAAAGAGCGGCACGCAGGAAACGAACATTGCGGCTGCGAACCTCGGCTCGCTGATCGTTCAATTGAACACATCCGTTGCATCTGCATCGTCCGCAATTTCCTCTGCACCTGCAACCTCAAGTCCGAGTTCTGTTGCCACCTCTGCCTTTTCCGCTCCAAAACTGAGTCCGATCACCTCCAAGCCTTCCACGAGTGTCTTCACACTTCTCCAGATCCAGGGACTGCGAGTGACCACCGAGGGAAGCTCTGTGTTTCTTGCATGGGACAAATTGCCGTCTCAGGAGCTTGTTGGCTACAACATTTACTACGGTACGATTTCAGGAAAATACATCCAGCGCCGCAGCGTCGACAAAAATACGACCAGCATCACGATCCGCGCGCTGCCGGTCGCAACCACGTATTACTTCGCCGTGCGCGGTGTGAATGCGGCCAATCAGGAGACAGACTTCAGCCAGGAGGTTGGTATCAGTGTGGGAAATGCCGCGACGTCGACGTCTCCTCTCACCGCTGCGGTGCTTAAGCAAAAATCACCGAAGACTCCCCGCACCGGCGGCTCGCTCTCCGGTGAAACAGGCGCACCATCAAGCATCAGTCTCTTCCTCATACTGTCTGCCGTTATCGGAACAACATTGGCATTCCGACGTCAGCTTTCTGCACGCCATATACTTGTATCATGAATACCATGCATCCTCACTGGCAAGCGGAGGATGAGTCACAGGAACGTCCTGTGCGCATCAGCACAAAGTCAAAGAGTGAACCTCTCCCCGCTTCACGCAGGCCTGCGGCCCTTACCGGCATCGCGCTCTTTGCACTGATCGGCTTCAGCTTGATCCAAGGATTTTCGAGTTTGCGCGGGCAGCTTTCCAATTCCCCGAATTTGATTCACATTAAGCAAGAAAGCTTAGATCCGGCGACGATCACCGTGCAACCGGGTGACACCGTCACGTGGGTCAATGAAAGCACCATCCCCCACATACTGACATCCGATTCACTCCCCACCGCGGACAACAACCATTTTGAAACATCTCCTCTGTTTCAAGGAAGCAGCACGCATATCCTGATTCCTCTGAATGCAAGTCCGGGCACGTACATGTACATATCAAAAACATCAAAGAATATCTCAGGACAAATTGTGATCTCTACGAGCCCTGCGACTCTCTCCAATTCAAACCCGATCCCAGTTCCAACACCCACCCCCTCCAACCCGAATGCCATTCCCTCGGCAATGATCTCTGCCCCCATAACAAACATTCCTTCTGCGAACCCAAACCCGACGTCACCCGCAATCCCGCAAAACGCTCACACCGTTGGAAATGGAGAAAGTTCCTTGCCGCCGAGACAAACGGGTGGACAGACAGCAGACATCGTAAGCCACATGCCCTCCGAGCAATCCGAAACGGGTCCGGCAACCTGGATCACGGTTGCTGCTACGCTTGGTACAATGCTGTATTTGACGAGAAGGAGCTTTCGCTTTCAGTAAATCGTGTCATCCTGCCTGCCCGACCCCTTCGGCATGCTCAGGGCAGGCTCCGCATTTTTGGCGAAGGCGGGAGCCTGTTGAAGAAAGAAAAAAGTAGACAAATGTCAGTTTTATGACTTGATACAATCATTGATTGTTGTATACTTGCCATGTTCCGTGTTGCTTGATCTGGAGATCGAGTCGGAACAGTTCACTTCGGAGGATCCGAATTATGTTGGTTCTGTCACGAAAACCTGGGGAGACGATTTACATCGACGACGAGACAATCAAAGTCAAGATTGTCAGCATCGAAGGAAATCGTGTGAGGCTGGGCATCGAAGCACCGACTTCAGTTAGAGTTCGTCGGTCGGAAGTCCCTCCAAACAACCCCCAGAGCCAACAGGACACTGATGAAGATCAGCGTCCACGACTCGCTTCGTAACAAACGCACGAAGCGAAGATCGACCACCCCACGCTTGTGCGGGTGGTCATCTTTTATGATGCGATCGCTGTGCCCTTTGTCCTCGTGAGGATGTAGATACCAATCGCAATCGGAACGAATCCTGCAATTTGATAGATCGTCACACGCTCGCTCAAAATGAAGTAGGCAAAGACCAGCGTGAAGAGCGGTCCAATGCTCGCGAGAGAAATCGCCTTCGTGATCGGGATCAATCGTATTCCCTCGATCCAAAGAATTTTTGAAACTCCGAAGAGGATCAGCCCATTCAAGAAGAGAAATTGCCATGAAGCTGCCATGTGCTGCATAGCAGGAGCAGGCTCGAAGACGAATGCCAGCGCAAGAAGAAAAAGTCCGCTGATAATGCTGCGCGCGAACAGGATGAATTCTCCGCTCACACGCGCCCGAGCGCGCTGAGCGAACATATTCCCGATCGGAGGGAATGCGGTCCCGGCCAGCACCAACAAATCTCCGCTGTGCCATCCCGAGGCCTTCGGAAGCAATATGAAGAGCGCACCCGCGACCATACAGGCACCACCGAACAGCTGCGATGGAATGAGGGATTCGTGCTTGATCACGACACCCAAAATGAAGAATGAAAAGAACACTTCCATGAGTCCCATGATCGCCGCATTGCCCGCGGTCGTATGCCGGAGGCCCAGAAAGAAAAACGCATAGAGAATGATCCCGATGAAGAGCGTGGAAACCAGAATGTCTTTCCACGGGGGGCAGTTGCGAAATTGACGCCACCCGCCCTTCACGGTCAAAACCAATGCAAAGAACAAAGAAGAGATCAGCGTGTTCAAAGCAGCCGAAAAAAGCGGGCTTACATCTGTAAACGTCAGTATGGTGACGACCGGAAACAAACTCCACAGCAACGCCTCTGCGACAATATACAATTCACCTTTGCGTTCGTTGGTGCGAATATTCATGAAAAAATGTTATCATACTTCCATGTCCGACATAGAACAAAGAGTCGCCTCAATCGAAGAACGCAATCGTCGCGTAGAGGCGGACAAAGCGTGGGAAGTAAGCTGGACCCGTCGCCTCAGTATCGCGGCACTCACCTACCTGACATCCCTGCTCTTTCTCTGGTTGATCGACATCGAACATTTCGCCCTCAGTGCATTGGTACCCACAGGCGGCTACATGCTCTCGACATTGTCGCTGCCGTGGATCAGGCGTTGGTGGATAGGATGATCAATATGCGATATAATTTACATGTGGGTCGGTACCGAAGCGGTCAAACGGGCCAGACTGTAAATCTGGTGGCTTACGCCTTCGAAGGTTCGAGTCCTTCCCGGCCCACCACTAAAATCAATCGAGTCGGAAGGACGAGAAGTTTATCCTGAGCCTGACCAAGGAAGTCCTTCCCGGCCCACCACTAAAACATCTTCCGCATCTTCACCTCGTTATTCATACGGACGCGTGGGAGTTCCAAAGGATCTTGGAGTTCCGTTGCAATTCCTTTGTGCGTCGTAACGGCGAACGGCACACCGGCTTCTTCGAGCAGATGCATCGTCGTCGCGGTGTATTTACCCGCGGGATAGGCGAAACTCCAGATATGAATCCCGAGTGTTTCCTGAAGCAATTGAATGCAATTTGCTATCTCGCGCGTCTGCTCAGCAAGTGTGAGTTTACGCAGATCCAGATGATGAGCAGTGTGTGCGCCGATCTCCATCCCTGACCCTGTCATCGCGCGTAGTTGTTCCCACGTGAGGTAATTCTTTTTCCCTATGAATCCCGTCACAATGTAGAACGTCGCGGTCATCTTGTGCTTGAGGAGCATCGGAACAGCCTCTGTGTACGCGTCCTCGTAGCCATCATCGAATGTCAGGATGATCGGTTTACTTGGAAGTGCGGCTCCCGAATCTGACAGTTGCGAAAAGCTCACGGTGTGATATCCCTTCTTCTGCAAATAATCCAACTGAATCTCAAATGTTGCAGGCGTGACGGTGAGACCAATACCTACTTTATCCCTGGACCTCGGCAGGTCGCGGATATAGTGATACATCAAGATCGGGACGCGAAATGGTTTTACGTGCGTGACGACGCTACCCGTACCGGCAGCAGCAGGAAGTGCATGCCCAATGTGAAACAACATGATGCCACCGGAATGAGCGACGAGGGAAAGTTCGGAAAGTGCAGCACCGGAACCGTGACCTGGAATCTGTTTGCTCACATCGACGAGGAGATAATCCGAGGGATACGCTTCGAGGATTCTCTGCAAAGACTCGACAGTCGCACCGCTCTCGTGAAGGTGATGGAGATCTTCGGCGATGGCGGGATCGGTAAGGTATGTGAATGACGGATCAATGCCGGTTGCGTACTCGAGATCTGGCCGCACTGCTACGTACGGGAAAAATCTGTCCCAGTCGAGATTGAGCACGCGAGCGCCGGAAGGAATCAGACGCAATGCATCAAATGAACGGAGAGAATTTCCCGCATCATTTTTCATGAATGCGCGCGGTGTTGCGATCACTTGCATGACGATCAGTACTGACAGAGCGCCAGCGATCCACCGAAGGCGAAAATGCCCCGGCAAGAATATTTGTCGCATCGTCAGAAGAAGAGCTGCATCCACTGTGTACAATCTTGCGATGAAGAGAATGAGAACAGGCCACAGCAGATCGATCATCCGCACCCACAGAAGAAACGCACATCCAAAGATGACGAGGAGAATGGAAAGAAGTAGTATCACAGGATCGTACAACAATCGTCGTCGATAGCCTCTCGTTCCAAGGATCAAGACAGTCAATGCGGCAAAGCCAACGGCAATCGTCACACTCATGAATGAGAGATCGGTGATACTGCTCTGCATTTCGACCGAAAGACCGACACTTTTCAAAAATGGAATCTGCAGAAATACCGTCGTGATGTACGAAAGATATTCCGCAGGATACGGGTGAAGGGTAAACCCCGCCGCAAGTCCGAGGATGATAACTGCAAATAATGATTTGCAATGTGCGACCCTGCCCGCAAAGAAATATGCCGGTAGAGCGCACACAGCGATCAAGAGAGGAAAGACAAAGAGCTGAGAAAGCAGAACGCTCAGCGCAAGAAACAGTGTTGCAAGAGCCCATCGATTTTTCAGAATCGCCCAGAGGAGCAGCAGCGTAACACCTGTCATCAAGGCATACGGTCTCCCGAGCAAAAATCGTCCCAGAAACTGCAAATCACCAAAGATGATGAGGAAAAGAAACAGAGCGCGTGCAATCGGCGTGAGAGAGAACGTTCGAAGGAGCAGCAGGCATCCAGTGAGAAGAACGACCAATTCTGCAAGAATGAAGAGATGCAAACCTTCCGCAATGGAAAAATACGTAAATGGAATCATCACGACATTCGAGAGAAACCACGGATCGGCATGGAGCGTGCTTAAGTATCCTTCATAGAAAAAAACGCTCCACCCTGGGACGGCGAATATTCCGCGATCACGCATGAGCGCTGCCATCGTGAAATGTCTCAGCCCGTCATCGAGGGACGTTGGATTTTTGAGGGAGAGGAGGAGTACTGCGAAGAAAAGGAGCACACCGACAGCAACGACAATATCGATGTTGCGTTTGACTATGCGCATCGCTGCATTCTGCCCTCTTCCCATGCGAGAGGGCAAGGGAGAGAGGTTTACATAAGCATTTCGTGGATTGAACGTATTGCAATATATTTGAATTATATTATAATATTAAAACTGTTGTTTTTTCTCTCCACTGGAACATGAAAGGAACAAATGAATGTCGACAGACGTCACTGGAAAAGCGTTGATGAAGATCGACAAACGACTCGGTGTCGATCTCAGTCACCTCCGTCGTGCTCGGGTGGAACCCGATGCAACTGCAAGACTGCGCATCTACGACCATGCAGCGGAGGAACGGGCGACATCTCCAGATGTAACCAACGTCGAAGCAGCCATGAATCAACCGTAGCAAATGAATTGCTATTCATGGCATTCATGGCAGTCCTTGCCTTCTCTATGATCCATGCGTTGAAGGCATTGATATAACAACAGTGGGCTGGAGACGGATCTTCCGTCTCCTCCCATTTTTTATTTCTTCTCAAGCGGATCGAGCTTAAACGTCTGCACCGCAACAGCGAAAACCTCCGCCGTTTTCTCGTATCCTTTTGCAGTGTCGCTCCCTGTAATCACGAACATTTCATTGCCTCGCTTGAGCGCCATCAATCGGGAAATGATCGTGTCGCTGCCGCTCTGATATGTAATGAGGATATCTGACACCTCACCAGAGGCGGAAGGAATGGACCGGTGATTCAAAACGGTGAATCCTTTTGTGTTTTTCTTGAGGATGGTTTCCAACCATGCGGCGGGTGTTTGCGTATCGCCCTCTACATTGAGGACACTGACGGAAATTTCACCATTGATCGGGGCGTTGTCATTTTTCATCCAATCACCCGGTTCCCGAAAGATGCCCACATCGGCAAGACCCCCTTTCTCCGGTGCTTTGGTGATTTTTGTACTCAACGTCTTCCAGGGCGTGGGAATCATGATCTGAAAATGATACGCCGATAACGGTGAGAGATCGTGATGCAAACGGTTGTACGTGTCGTCGAGCACCTGCTCGTCCGGAAGGGTCGTCGGAAAAGGAACCTTGGCACCTTTTGACGTGCATGCCACAAGGGAGCAAAGCGCAAGTCCGAGAATGACGGTCCTTCTGAAAGAGAAAAGCATAGTGCAAAGTGTAGGGTAATTTACTCAAATCGCAATGCCTCCATCGGTCCTTCGACAGGGCTCCCTCCTTTGCCCAGAGTGCTACGGCGGGCTCAGGATGACACGTGAACATCATTCGTATTTCAGAGCATCGATCGGACTTAGAGTGGATGCTCTTCGTGCCGGATAGATTCCAAAAATCAATCCTGTTCCTACCGCCATGCATACTGCGAGTGCGATCGCCGTGATCGAGAGCACGAAGGAAAATTCTCCCAAAAACTTTGCAGCGATCACCGAGAGTAACCATCCTGCCACTCCGCCCACAGCAATCCCGACAAGTCCTCCCGTCACGGTCAACATCACGGCCTCAAGAAGAAATTGCAGGAGGATGTCGCGCCTGCGCGCACCGACGGCTTTGCGAAGGCCGATTTCTCGCGTTCTCTCGGTAACAGATACCAGCATGATATTCATGATGCCGATGCCACCCACAATCAGTGAAATTCCCGCGACAAGCGCGAGGAAAATCGTGAGACCGAGCGTTACGGAATTCACGATACCGGTCACTTGCTCCGCGCCACGCGCAATGAAATCATCTTTATCCGGATCATTGCCCGGATTTTGGATGTGATGACGTTGTCGCAGCAGCGACGTAATATCTTGCTTTGCGAGAGCACTGTCCCCGATCGTCTTAAGATTGATGAAGCTGAGGAATTTCTGACCCGAGGCCGCTCGTGCGGTCGAGAACGGAATGAAAACCGGCTTGTCGAGATTTTGCAGAAGCGCCGACCCCATGCTCCTGAGCACTCCAACGACAAGAAAAGAAGATTCCCCGACTGTAATTTTTTGTCCGACGGGATCCCTGTTTCCAAACAGATCGACTGCAGTCTGGTATGCGAGCACCGCGACCGCCTTGGCACCATCTTCATCGCTCTGTTCAAGCAGTCGACCATGATCGAGCGTCAGACCGTAATTGCCGAAGAGTGTTCGCTCCGCTCCCATGACCATGGGTGACACTTCTTCTTTGCCATAGTGAACGGGCTTTCCGACGATAATAATCGGCGTGACACGTTCGACGGTCGACAATTGCTTGATTGCGCCTTCATCTTCATACGTCAACGAATCGAGATTCCCGCCAAATTTTTCAAACCCCTTGGGAAACACATCCATCGTGTTTGTACCGATCGTAGCGATCTGTGTGAGAATATAATTCTGAAAACTGTTGCCGAGTGACACCATAAGCACCACCGACGCAACACCGATGATGATGCCGAGCATGGTGAGGGATGAACGAGATGTATGAATCTTAATACCTCGCAAAGCCGCTCTGAGCAGATCACTGTTATTCATAGCGCAAAGCTTCTATGGGATGTAAAAGGGAGGCCTTTCTAGCCGGTGAAATCCCGAAGATCAGTCCTGTGAATGCCGCCATCAAAATGGCAACAACAACGGATGGAATGGAAATGGCAAAGGTGTACGTCGCAAGAAAATAGCGGACCAAGAGGGAGAGGATACCTGCCGCACCTATCCCGAGCACCATGCCGATCATGCCTCCAAGACCCGTCAGCATCACCGCCTCGAGCAAAAATTGAAACAGGATATCGCGACTTCGCGCACCGACGGCTTTGCGAAGGCCGATTTCGCGCGTGCGCTCGGTGACAGTCACCAGCATGATATTCATGATGCCGATGCCACCGACAATGAGTGAGATCGCGGCAATCGTGGTGATAAAGAGCGAGAGTCCGAGTGACACGGATCCCAATATCTGATTCGCCTGTGCCGAGCTATGAACGACAAAATCATCTTTCTTCTCATCATCCGTCGGATTATTAATCCCATGACGCGTACGAAGCAGGAATTTAATGTCATCGAATGAGCGGTCAAAATCGTCGACAGCCTTCAGTGTGATGTAATTCAAATATTTTTGTCCCGTGATCGTGCGTGCGACAGAAAACGGTACATAGATGCGATCGTCAGCATTCTGAAAAAATTGCGACCCAAGGGCCTTGGTTGTGCCGATCACCGTAAAATGATTATCGCCGATCTTGATGCGCTCTCCGAGCGGGTCAGTATTGCCGAAAAATTTTTGGACGGCATCGGGTGCAAGTACCGCAACCGCCCGTGCACCTTGATTGTCGTTGTCGTCGATCAACCGTCCGTCCTGAATGGCAATGTTCTGATTCAGAAAAAATTGCGGCACAATGCCGAACACTTGTGGCGTTGCTTCCTCGCGACCGTACGATGTTTGCCCTGTGAGAAAAATCACGGGTGCCGCATCCTGAATGGTGCTGAGTTTCTCCAGAGCCGCCAGATCTTCAAATGTCAAACTGTCATGACCGGTCTGCACGGCGGCAGGCCCTCCCTCCTGCGTACCCGGAAAAACCACCATACTCTTGCTTCCGAGGCTGCTCACCTGACTCAAGATCACGAGCTTCATTGATGCACCGACCGAACTCATAAGCACCACCGATGCAACACCGATGATGATGCCGAGCATCGTGAGGAGAGATCGCGATGTGTTCGCAATGACGCCACCAAGAGCCGTTGAGAATGTGTCACGTGCGAGCATGTTCACTGTGCGTATCTCCTTCGATGTGTCCATCTCTGACAAGAATGATGCGATCTGCATGTTCCGCAGTCGTTCGATCGTGCGTCACCAGAATGATCGTATGTCCGGAAGCATGCAGCTTCTGCAATGCGTTCATAACGGCAATGCCCGAAGCACTGTCCAGATTTCCCGTCGGTTCGTCCGCAAAAATCACATCGGGATCCGTCACAAGAGCACGCGCGATGGCTACCCGCTGCTTCTGTCCGCCGGAAAGCTGTGATGAAAGAAAGTCCTTGCGATCCAAAAGATCAACAGAAGCGATCGCCTGCAGAGATCGTTCGATACGTTCTGCCACAGGGATCGTAGGATGATACAAGAGCGGCAACATCACGTTTTGCAACACCGTCGTACGCGGCAGCAAATTGAACGCTTGAAACACGAAACTCACGCGCGTCGCTCGAATTTTTGCAAGCGCGTCGTCATCCATACGAATGGTTCGTTCGCCCTGGAACAGATAATCGCCGGTCGTATGCACATCCAGAAAGCCAAGAATGTGCATCAGTGTCGATTTCCCCGATCCCGACGGACCCATGATTGCAATGAATTCACCTTTCCTAATCACCAGATCGATGTCATGGAGGACAGGTGTTTCAATGCCATCATTGAAGTATGATTTGCTGAGATGCCGCACTTCGATGAGCGGATGCGTTTTCTCCATATCATTTCTTTTCAAGAACAATCACAACCTCTCCCGCCTTTAATCCCTGAATGATTTCAACATTTCCATCGGCACTTTCCATGCCGGTGACCACCGGTCGCTCCTCGATGCTTCCGTCGGGTGCGCGGACACGTACTATTTTTGTTGCATTCGGTGCATCGAGAATTGCGCGCAAAGGAACATGGACGGCACTCCGTCGAAAACCGGTATCGATTTCGGCATCACCGGTCATGCCGACTTTGAGTTCGGCGTGGGGAAAATCAAAATCCAGTTTCACGCGATACTTGGATACGCCGTCTTTATCGGTCGCGGCGCTGTCACTTTCACTCACGTGCAATTTAAAATGCATTCCCCTGAATGCATCGAGTTCGATACTTCCCGACTGAGAAGAGTGCACCTTCGGAACATCGATTTCTGAGACAAACATTTCAATCCGGTACGGACTTGTGCCAAGCATCGCCACTGCAGGCCCTACGGGAGTGATTTCGCCGACCTTCACGTTCACCTTGGTCACGATGCCGTCGATCGGTGCCGCAAGAATAGTGTTGTTGTAATTCGCAACCGCAGAGGCGAGCCCGGCTCTCGCTTGCTGCAAATTTGCCATGGATGCGCGGATGTCCGTGTCACGGGTGGGAGCGAGTTTCAACTGCAGCTGTGCCTGCGCCATTTGCAGTGCGGCATCATACGACGCGATGTCAGCGAGAGCTCTGTCCTTTGTTCCTTGCGCAGAAGTGAGGTTCCCCTGCTCCGTCGCAATGCGCGTCTGGAAACTCGCAGAAGCATCACGTAGTCCCTTGCTCGTCGCATCGATACTCGCGAGCGCGCTCTGCGTACTGCTTCGCTGCGCTGCCACCGTCGTTTTGTATGCTTCACGAGCACTCTCACTGAAGGATCCTGATGCAGGCAGTCGCGACAATAAGCTGAAAACCTGATCGAGCGTGATGGTCGCTTGAAAGATGACAGCTTTCGCCTGATCCAGGACCGCAAGTGCGGAAGAATAATCGATGACAGTATTTTTGACGCGAAGTGTCCTCAGTACACCTTGCTCTGTTCTGAATGCAGCATTCATAAATTCATACTCCGATGTTCCGCTGCGAATCACGGCGTCCGTCACATCGTTATTGGCAAAGACTCCTTGCGCTGTCGCGATGGCATTATCCAGAACTGTCAGCTGCTGACTGACAGCGCTTCCGACATTCGACACAGATCCTGCGAGACTTGTTGTTGCCTCTTGCTGCAAGGAAAGTAAGCGCGCCTGCGAATTTTTGAGTGACGCTTCCGCGGAGGCCAGACTCCCGCGCGCGGCATCAAGCGATGCTTGCTTGCTTCGCACATCAGCCTGCGTGATTGCAATGTCTTCGGGCCGCGCTCCTTCTTGCTTCGCCTGCATATCTGCGGCTGCAGCCATCACGCGCGCTTGCGCTGAGGCGATGTCGGCTGCGAAGGTACCGGAACGGAGCGCTGCAAGATTCTGACCCGGATGCACCGTGTCGCCTTCTTTCACAAAAACTTCTGAGACAATCCCAGATGACGGAAACTGCAACTTTAAATCACGATCAGAGATCACCGTCCCTACCGCCTCGACCGTCTGCCTCAAATCACCCCTCGCTACAATTGCCGTCACGTAGGTCGGCTGTTTCGGGCGCAGGATGAAAAAAAGAAGGAGTAGAAATGGAACACCGACGGAGGCAGTGATGATCAGTTTCCACCTGTGCCGCAGCGTGAACGCCTTGATGAGCTGCAAAGACATGAGAGACATAGGGAACATCGCGAAAGTGTCTTAGACTACGCCAAAACACGCTATTTTGTCTACTTTTTTGCCGTCGCAATGGCTCTCAGCGCTTGATCGACTGCTTGCTCGATCGGCTGAATCATAATGCCTTCAGACTCGATTTTAGCCGTACTGAGGATGCAATTGCTCCGTCCTGCTTTGACGACATCTGAAAGATGATCGAGGGTGAGACGTTCGATGGTGTGGGATGGGTTGACAATCTCGCAATATTTTTGCATCACTTGATAAGGCGAGAGTGCGCCAGGGTTCACGATATTATAGAGACCGGTCTTGCGACGTTCGATGAGAACTTTCGCTGCAGTCAGAAAGTCCGGAAGATATGTGAGGGAATTTGGAACATCAAGCAGGCGCGAATACTTGCTGATCTTGGTGATGAGGCTACGTTCGTTTTGGGAATCATCGAAGGGCATCCGAATCCGGAGCACCAACACGGGAAATTCTTTCAATATTTGATCCGACCATGCTTTAGACCGTGAATAGAAACTTCCCATGAAGTTCGGAGTGTCCTTTTCGGTGTATCCCGTGCCGCCGTTATCCCCCTGATAAATACAACCCGAGCTCATGTGCACCCAGTAGATGTCACGTTTCGCACACTCTTCGAGGAGCACGAGAGGGCCAAGGACATTCGCATGCAAGGTCTCCTCTTTATGATCTTCGCACCAATCGACATTCGGCCGACCGGTTTTTCCTGCGGCATTGATGACCACATCCGGTTTTTCTGCTTCCAGCAGCGCTGAAACCGCTTCAGGATTACCGATATCAACCCGCGGCGTCACGGCATCGGGGTAGAGCGTCAGAAACTGCGTGCCGAGGTAGCCGGTACGCCCCAGGAGGAGAATTTTCATTATTTCCAGTGTAGCAGAGAGTTGTATGATGCATGTATGGATGCACAGGAAAATGCATCGTGCTGCGAGACACTTAAAATGTTCTGCGAAAGCGAGACCATAGCACTCATCGAAGAGGCATTGATCGAAAGGAGATCGATTCCGCGGGAAATGTGTTTGGATCCATTCCAGTTTGCGAACAGGTTTCAACACCTTCTGCTGGATCGCGATGTAATCATTGAAATTCTTGCATCATTGCGATACAAAATTCTGAAGAGAATTCATCACGTACGGGCCGTTCCGGGTTGGACAGGAACAATGGATCGATACCTCGAAAAACAAGAGATTTTAGGGGAGCATGCAATCACTCGCTTCATAGCTTCTTTTGTTCGAAACAATCTCATTGCAATTGATCTCCTTCCTGCTTTTTTCCCATCGTATCGAGAAAAGACCGAGTCCCTGGGAGGAAAACTCTATCATATTGAAGATATTCTCCATGCTATGACAGGGTCGATTGATGGACACAAATCCCCTCCTCCCGAAGGCGAGGATGATCTATACTAGACACCGATGGCTCGCAAACGACGTCGAAAGGCCGCACGAAAGAAGGAACTCGAACCCGTGCTGGAGCTTCGGTCCGCAACCAAGCGCATGATCAGCGGGATCGTGCAGATCAGTTCTGCGATTTTGCTGTTTTTAGCCCTCCAGAAACAAGCGGGGACGCTCGGAGAAACGGTGAGTCACGTGCTGACCTTCTTCTTCGGGCAATACGGGATCCTGTTTCCCCTCTTCCTCCTGACCTCAGGGCTGCTTCATGCATTCGGCGCCGGGAGATTAGAATTGAAACGATCGGTGGGGCTGCTGCTGTGCCTGCTCTCTTTCCTCGGACTCATGCACATCGGTGCGGCGATCGAAGACATCGGCCCAAAACGCGACCTGCTCGCAGGTGCGATCGGATTCATGGTGAGTTTGCCTTTCCTGCTTTTTATGAGCAGAGCAGTCGGTTATACGGTACTCGGCAGTGTGTTCCTTATCGGACTCTTTCTCGGTTTCGAGCCGGACATCGCCGCATTGGTACGCATGATGATCTCCTCAAAGAAGCCCTTGCGAACGAGTCGTAGACAGCACCTAGAAGAGGAAGAGCCCGTAGCTGTCGCAGAGGAGCTTGAAGAAGAGGAAGAGGATGTCTCCGGTGATTTGATCGAAGATGATCGTGAAGCACCTGAACTCAACATCGTTCGTCCCAATTTCGCCCAGAGTCTCGTAAAAGCAAAATCAGACAAAATAATCCGTGATAAACTCAAACGTAACCCTGCGGATGTTCTGGAAATGAAAGACACTCGCTTCGAGGAATGGACATTCCCGGGCATGGATCTTCTCGATGACGCGCAGAGTGAATTGGCCGTGAACGATACCGAACTCAAGGATCAAGCGAAACGCATCGTGGAAAAATTGAAGGAATTCGATATCGATGTGATCGTGCGCGACGCGCGCCCGGGCCCGACGGTCACGCAATTCACACTGGAACCCGCGGAAGGCGTCCGTCTCAGCTCCATTGCAAACCTGAAGGATGATCTCTCGCTCGCACTCTCCGCTCCGAGCCTGCGTATTGAGGCGCCGATTCCAGGCAAGTCTCTGGTCGGCATCGAAATGCCAAACTCCGTTCGCACAAAGGTCCACCTTCGCGAAATTCTCGAGAGTTCCGCTTTCCATAACAGCGAATCGTCTCTCACCTTTCCACTCGGGCGCGACGTCTCCGGTGAAGCGGTGGTCTCTGCGCTGGATGATATGCCGCACCTGCTTATTGCGGGAGCAACAGGATCGGGTAAATCTGTTTGCATGAACGTGTTTCTCACGTCGTTGCTCTATCAGAACGCTCCGCATGAACTCAAATTCATTCTCGTCGATCCGAAGCGCGTCGAACTGATGCCCTACAACGGCATCCCGCACCTGCTCACTCCCGTCATCACGGAATCTGATAAAGCGTTGCAAGCGCTTCGTTGGGCGGTTGCCGAAATGGGCAGAAGACTCCGTCGCTTCTCGGAAGTCGGAGCGAAAAATATCGTCGAGTACAACGAGAAACAAACCGACGAAGCCAACCTACTCCCGCGCATCGTGATCGTCGTTGACGAACTCGCGGACCTCATGATGCGACAATTCAGACGCGACACGGAAACCATGATCGTGCGCATCGCACAAATGGCGCGTGCGACGGGGATGCACCTTATCATCGCCACGCAACGCCCCAGTGTCGACGTCATAACGGGCCTCATTAAGGCAAATATCCCCTCACGCATCGCGTTCCGCGTCGTGAGCTCCGTCGACAGCCGTACGATCATCGATGGCATCGGCGCGGAAGATCTGCTCGGCAAAGGCGATCTGCTCTACATGACCGCCAATACTGCGAAGCCCGTGCGCATTCAGGGTATTTTCATCGACACGAAGGAGACAGAACGCGTGATCAATGC
Organism: Candidatus Peribacteria bacterium; assembly: GCA_023245865.1. Lineage (GTDB taxonomy): Bacteria > Patescibacteriota > Gracilibacteria > Peribacterales > Peribacteraceae > JAHFJN01. The sequence continues at coordinate 225,342 of JAHFJN010000001.1, read as the reverse complement.
CGTGAAGATCGCGGGCGGCGGCAAAATCACGGAGCAGATCGGACTTGCCGAGGATGACGAAGACCAGGACGGCATCTCCGACGGTCAACAGGGACACATCGATCTGGAAGCGGATGATAACGGTGGTGATGAACTCTTCTTCGAGGCTGTTCGTGTGGTGCAGGAAACCAACAAAGCGTCCGCAAGTTTGCTTCAACGCCATTTGAAAGTCGGGTATGCGCGCGCTGCACGGCTGCTGGACATCATGGAAGAAAAAGGGATCGTCGGCCCCGCGGACGGCGCAAAGCCGCGGAAGGTATACATCGAACAGATGGCAAACGGAGGGTGACGGTTCAAAGGGGCGTAAAGTCGAGCGCTTGGATCTTGCTCCAGACTTTTCGGATGAGTTCTTTTAGGTCGTCTTTCTCCTGCTGCGTGATAGTGAACGAGCGAGTGATCGGTTCTTCGCCTCGCTCTCCGATAAATTCGAGTGAAAATGATTGAGGAACCAACATCGGCTCGGCTCGTTCAATCAGGAGTGCATAGAACACAAGTTGACGGAAGTAATCACCGGCACGAATCTCGGCGGGTGCCTGCGGTCGCCCGGTTTTGTAATCGATGATCAGGGCATCGGAAGACTGCATGGATGTACGATCGATACGATCGATTTTTCCCTTGATGGGAATACCTGCCCCGGCAGGCAAGTCAACAATCATCGCACGATACTCACGCTCCACTGCGTAGATTGCGGGCGTATGCCCTTCCAGGCGCTGTGCAAAATACAAAGGAAGATTCTCCTTCGCGTGTGCAAGCAAGTCGCTGCGTTGAAGATCGGTAAGAATATTTTTTTCACGCAGATGCCATGCAAATTGTTCCATGAACTGCCCGATCGCGAGTGAACGCCCCGCGCAGACCCCCTCGGCCCACTTGCCAAGCGCCCAGTGAACTGCGCTGCCATATGCCATAGCGCGAAGCGCGCCCTCGGTGAATGGCTGAGGTTGGTTGAGAATATGTACACGCTTGAATTCCTCCGGATCCTCGAGGAACGCACTCAGAGACGTCGGCGACAGCGCGAATGTTTCGAGTTTTTCACGCACGTACGCTTCCATCTCGGCATCGTGATGACGCACGGGCGTAAAAAGTAAAAGGGAAGATCGCTCCGGATCTTTGAGAACGCCGTCAGCCTCGGGAAGAGGTCCTGCCTCTGCAAAGAATGCGGACGGAGAAATCGCGCGGACACGCTCCCCGACCGAGAATTCCTTCGGGCAAAGCATGATCAGCTCTCGCTTGGCACGCGTCATTGCGACAAAAGCTACTCTGCGTTCATCCTGATGCTTCTCGAATGTTTTCTGCGCACTTTCCCACCCAAAGAGCAAATCTTCCGGAATGGATAACTGCGACGGATGACGACGCTGGTCCCAATGACCATCGCGAAAACCACTCAGGATCACCGTATGAAATTCGAGCCCCTTGCTCTGGTGCGCCGTGAGCAATTGCACTCCCGATGTCACCAGATGCGGCAATTGGTAGCTCAGTCGGATTTGTCCGTACTGCTCATCAGAGTAAAATCGCAGATCATGAAGAAAGTCACGCAGATGAAGCGACGGAGTCTCCAGACACCGCTGTTTCACGTACTGAAAAAATGCCTCGATGACAGCCAAATCCAAAGGATCCGCCTCTGCGGCAGAAGCAGCGATGCCCGACTGACGCAGCAGATGTTCCAGAGACTCCAGAATCGATCGTGATTCCACGCGCAAACGCAAATCTTCCAATGTGTCACGCGCCGCAATCAGTGCGCTCACGTCATGCAGGGGAAGATCGGACTGCTCGAGACCAAGCGCGATATCGTGGAATTTCTTTTTGCTTTCTCGTGCTCTGCTCACCATCCGGGCAATATCCGCCGGATGACAACCGAAGCACGGACATGCAATCGCATGTTGGAAGGCATCATCATTCAATTTTTCCATACTTTGCAATATCAGCAATGCTTGACGGACAATTGGATGCGCGAGCAAATCGGCCTTACCCTGGAGCACCACCGGAATATTCCGCGCACGGAGCACGTCATAGATCGGGCGCAGCTCCGCATTTGTCTGGACAAGAACGGCGATTTCCTCGGGTGCCATGCCACCCTTGATTCTTTCTTCGGCAATATCCGCGATGAGCCAGGGCTCCGCAGCATCGGATGCGGGGCGCAGCAAGATGGGCTGAGTACCTTTTTCCTGCGTCCAAGCTTTCAGCTCCTTTGTGAGTTCCGGCATACGACCGATCAGCCGTTCTTCGTTATGGGCAATCAGCCTGCCTGTGGCATCGAGAATAGTCTGCGTGGAACGGTAGTTCACCGTCAGAACAAGAACGGGTGCCTGCGGGAAGCGTTCACGGAATGCGATCATATGCTCCAGATTCGCCCCCTGAAACCGATAGATCGCCTGATCATCATCACCGACGAGAAAAAAATTTGGCTCGTGCGGCACAACATCGTACGTCGTCAAACGCTCGATCACCCCCCACTGCGCACCATTCAAATCTTGCGCCTCATCGACCAGAATATACTGATAGCGCTCCTGCAACGAAGAGAGCAGCCACTCCTCCTGCGACAATGCACTGCGTACCACCAGAATCATGTCATCGTAGTCATAGAAATTTTTCTCACTGAGAAATTCCGTGTATCGACCGAAGAGCTCGACAAAATCGTGAAACTTGCGTGACTGCAATAGGTTTTTTTTGTGCTGCTTCGTTCCTTCTTTGCTTTTTTCCTCCATGATCCGCGCATACGCATCAGAGACCCTGCAAAGATCGTCATACGATCTGCCTTCTCGCTTGCAATCACTGATACGACCGAGGATGGCAGGAATTCTCTCGTACGGGTTTTTGGGATTGATCAGAGCGGACGATGCGCTGACGTCATCGATGATCTTCTGCATCGCTTTGTACTTTTGAATATCCGATATCGATTTTTTCGTTGACCACTCGGAGAATACCGTCGGATTTCTGGTGATGATCGCATCGCAAAACCCATGAACCGTATGTACCGCCACAGCATACGCATCGCCCCCTATCAGCTCTCGCAGGCGCTCGCGCATCGCGGTCGCTCCCGCGTTCGAAAATGTCAGGCAGAGAATATTGGCGGGATTTACCTGTGTTCGCTTCAGAATATTGGCAACTCTCAGACTCAATACCTGCGTTTTGCCCGTCCCGGGACCCGCAATCACCATGACAGGACCCTCAATAGTATCAACCGCAAGACGCTGGGCTTCATTCAGTTGGTTATACGCCTCATCAAACGGTGAACTCTGCAGTCTCGCAGCACGAACCGGACGATTTTTCAACTGCAGAGGCATAGAGACATCGTACCACAGCAATCAGTACAATGTACTATTTACAAAAAAATACAAGAATTCTTGCTTTCTCTGCGTGCTATGGTAACCGGGTCTCGTTTCCTTCCCCTCTCATTCTTATGTGTAACGTTTGTAATATTTCTAAGATTCTTCTGATCGTCGGTGGCCTCAACTGGGGACTCATCGGCATCGGCGGATTTATCAACAAGGACCTGAACGTGGTCCACATGGTTCTGGGCAGCTGGCCGTCCGTTGAGTGGATTGTCTACGTGCTCGTCGGAGTCGCAGCGGTCGTGAAGCTCTTCGGAGCAAAGTGCCCGTGCAAGAAAATGGCCTGAGACAAGGATTAAAAATGAAGCCCCGAGCCTAGAGTTTGGGGCTTTTTCTGTGACTATAACTCATCGTCGTCCTTCTCAAACGCACAATGATCGCACTTGAGGATCGACTTTCCGTCCTTCTGGAGCGGCGTGAGGATCCCCTGCTGGCACTTTGAACAAAGCAATGACTGTGCGAAGCTCGGCACCGGCGCAAACCCGACGCGTTTGGGCGGGAGTCCATGTTCGCGAATCGTAAGGGAACGCGGATGATCTCGCATTTTTTGGAGCACCTTCGCCTCGATCTGGCGGATGCGTTCGCGGGTGACACCGAACTCCTGCCCAACCTCTTCGAGCGTGTGTCCGATTCCATCTTGAAGCCCGAAACGCATTTCGATGATCTTGCGCTCACGCGGCGTCAAAAAGTCGAGCATCGCATGAACGTTCTCCTTCTTGAGCTGGCGGTTCGTCGCTTCAAACGGGTTGATCGCCTCCTCGTCCTCTATAAAATCACCCAGCTTACTGTCTTCCTCTGACCCGACGGGTGCCTCGAGTGAAACGATGTCTTGGCTGATCTTCTGAATGTGCTGCACCTTCTTGATGTCCATTTCCATCTCGACAGCCAATTCCTCGAGTGTCGGCTCACGGCCGAGCTCTTGCACAAGTCGCCGCTGCGTATGTGTCAATTTATTGATGGTCTCCACCATGTGGACAGGAATACGGATCGTACGTGCCTGATCGGCTATCGCACGTGTGATCGCCTGGCGAATCCACCACGTCGCATAGGTGCTGAATTTAAATCCACGCTCCGGATCGAATTTTTCGACGGCGCGAAAGAGACCGATGTTTCCTTCCTGAATGAGATCGAGGAACGAGAGTCCGCGCCCGATGTACTTCTTGGCGATACTGACGACGAGACGTAAGTTCGCTTCCGCCAACTGCTGCTTCGCACTGGCATCGCCTTTGCGGATTCTGCGCGCGAGCTCGACTTCTTTTTTGCCATCGATCAGCGGCACACGACCGATTTCCGACAGATACATGCGAACGGAATCATTGCTGATTTCAAGCAAATCCACTTCGCGTTCCCGGCGACGTTTCTTCTTCTCCTCCTCCGATACATCTTTATCGTCAATTGCTATGCCCGCCGTCGCCACCATCTGCATCACATTGCTGTCTTCGTCTTCTTCCATCTTTTCCGCAACACTGTCTTTCTCTTCCTCTTCCTCACCTTCCGCCTCAGCTTCTTCGTCTCCTGCGGGCGCGTCGGTAACCATCTCCGACAAATCCTCCGCGGCCTCCGGAACAATGAGTCCGGCTTTTCCTTTCTTTTCCCAAATCAAGGCATCTTTCACGTCGATCACTTCGATGCCCAGATCGACAAACAGCATGTAAATTTCATCGAGCAGATCGACGTCTTCCTCCGCATTCGGAATCGCGGCGATGATTTCTTGGTGCGTGACGTAGCGTTGTTCCCGGCCCTTCTTGACCAAATGCCGAATCGCTTCCGGAAATCTCTTCAGATCATCTTCCGAGGGCTGAGCAATGAATTTACGCGGATGTGAAGCCATAGGGAAACAATCTCGGGAAAGGGTGGAAAAAGACTACTCGAAAACGGTCAAAAAGCAAATATCTTCGGTTCAGAGTGCCATTTTTGTCAGTTTTATGAGTTGCTGATACTGCGTTTGCAAGAGTGCTTCCTGTGTCAGTTCGCCAAGCCTCCTCGCTTCGAGCAGCTGCCTCGTGATCTCCTGCTGCTTATGACGGAGCAAGTCCCTGTTTGCATGATGGCAATTGCGCCGGATTTCACGAATCGCAATCGCATCGCTCCAATCCGTAAATCCCTGCTCTTCGCAGTACAGCTGTAAAATGCGTGCATGCTTGATCAGCTCTTCACAATCCCGAAGAGACGCAAGAATATCTTTCGTATCGGCAGGGAGAGACTTGAGTACAGGGTACAACTGCCCAGCAAAGCCCTCTTCAGGAGGGATCAATTCCTGGAGAAGCCCGAGGTGTTTTGGGTAGAGCAGCAGAAGTCCGATAGCGATATCCGCGGTGGAATAGGGCGAAGAAGCTATCGGCGCATCCGCCATTTTCTTTGGCACGCTGAGTTTGGCCTCGAACGTTCGCAGATCATCCATCAAAGATGTTGCTGTTGTGCCGAGCGCGTTGGCAGAGTCGCGGACGGCATGTGTGCGCTCGGTTGAGGATGCAAGCGACCGAAGCAAGGGTAGCAAGCGCTGTAATGCAGCATGTCGGACTGCAGGGTTACTCAAATCTGATTTTGCAATCTCGGCACATACGATGTCGAGGTACGGTTTCGCACCCTCCGTAAGCAATCTCTTCAACTCCTCGGGGCCCGCAAGTACGGCGTCCGCGGGATCTTTATCCCGCAAGATTATCCCCTGCACCTGCACATCGAGTGCACTCAATACACAGAATGCCCGATCCGCTGCGGCGCGCCCCGCAGAATCTTGGTCCAAACAAAGGACGACAGTATCCACGTGCCGTTTGAGAAGTCGCGCATGCTCCTCTGTAAGCGCAGTACCGCAACTTGCAACGACCTCTTCGACTCCGACCCGATGGCACGCAAGGACATCGAAGTACCCTTCAACAATGAGGACGCGCTTTGTCTCGCGCATGTCTTTGAGAGCATGGTGCAGTCCGTAGAGTACGGTGGATTTTCTGTAGAGCGGACTTTCGGAAGAATTCAAATACTTTGCATCGTCGCCTGCAAGCGTGCGACCGCCGAATCCGATGATACGACCCTGCACGTCATGAATCGGAAACATCACGCGATTGCGGAAGCGATCGTACATGCGCTCTTCGTTCAAATCTTTCTGTATGCCGAGTCCCGCAGCTTGAATCTCTTTCCGGCTGAAGCCCTTTTTGAGCAAATGATCATAGGTGGCACTGAAAGAATCCGGTGCCAGACCAAGGGCGTAGCGACCCACTTCCTCCTGCGTCACACCTCGAGATACAAGATATTCTTTCGTGTTCGAAGACTCACTCAGTGCATGAGCAAAAAACAGTGCCGCACACTCCAAGCATTCGCGCAGACGTTCCTTCTCGTCTTTCCGGGACGCATCTGCAGGACGCTTTTCAACAACCACACCTGTTCGTTCCGCAAGTTCTTTTATGGCTTGTGGAAAATCCACGCCCTCCATCAATTGATAGAAACTGAAAATATCGCCACCTTTTTGGCACGGGAAGCAGTAACAAATCCCCTTGTCCGGTGATATCAAAAAGCTCGGGCGCGTATCGTGGTGCCACGGGCAAAGCGCCACAAAGTTCCTCCCCTTCTTGGTAAGTTGGCAGTATTGCCGCACCAAATCTTCAATCGGTAGACGCGCTTTGATTTCAAAAACAGCATCCATAGTGGAGGCTGAGTATACTGCAATCGGTCAAGAATAACGAACCATCCAGCGTGGTAGTCTGTTTTTGAGAACGCCACGAACCGCGAGGCCGAGCCCGATGCATTTGGCACCACAGAAAAGCAAGATATGTCCTGCTTGGTCCTCCGGACATGTTGTGTCCCGCGCACTCAGAAGATCAGCAAGCTGCGATTCATTCATATCCAATCGAGCATTGTTTGCCATGAAACCACGAAGAGTCGCAAGCTCATGATCAAGCAGCACGCGACCATCTTTCAGCCGCTTCCCAAAGGGAATTCCGAGCGAGTAATTCTTCAATGGAAGATCGAAATGAGCAACATCCTCTGTGCTCAGGAGCAACATTTCTCCTCTTTCGAACAGTCGATCTCTCTCTGACAAGAAACTTGTTCCATAGATCGAGGAAATCTCCCCTTCTATTCTCTGGCGCTCTGATCTCGAGAGCTCTCGTTCCTGAAAATCCACCATCTCCATCGGCTCCACAGCTTTCGTCGGTGCATTTTTTTGTAGGACTGCGCAGAAGAAGCCTTCGGTATCATAGGTCTGAGGCCAAAGCCGCAGGAGCGGTTGGCGGCTTGCGGTGAGAGCCAAGTTCTCCTGAACACGATAGGAATCATTCAGTGTTATGCTCCAAAATTCTGATGGCGTATTTGCTATCAGCCCCGGATCAAGGACTTCTAATTGAGTACTAAATTTGTTCAATATTTGGAGGATGACTGCTTCATTCTCTTCGGGAGTGAGCGTGCAGGTGCTGTAGACAATTCTCCCACCAACCTTTGTAGCATGAATCGCAGCTTCAAGAAGTTGATACTGAAGGCGAGACATTTTTTCGATGCTCTCGAGAGAGCAGTAGCGCAGTGCGTCGGTATCTTTACGAGATGTCCCTTGGGCGGTACACGGAGCATCGCAGAGGACCCGATCAAACCGCTCGGTCATGTGCTTGGAAAACCATTGCCCCACCTTCTTCGTCACAATGACATTCGTTAAGCCAGTGCGGTGAATCGCATTTTTTAATGTCCATAATCGTTTCTCCTGTACATCGTTTGCTACGATGATTCCTTTTGGCGTGTCATCCCGAGCGTAGACGAGGGACGCTCCTATCTGCGTCGTCTTGCTGCCCGGTGCCGCACTCATATCGAGTACTGCATCTCCAGGTTTCGCATCGAGCAGAGCAGGGGGAAGCATGGATGCTGCTTCCTGCATGTAAAAATATCCAAGCAGATGAAAAAGATCGCGTCCGAGCGCTTCCTCTCTGTTCTCGCGATCGATATAAAAACCTTCGCGACACCAGGGAACAGGAGTCAGCTCCCACTTCTTTTTCTTCGCATACGCGAGAAAATCTTCAACGGACATCTTGAGCGTATTCACACGAATGGACTTACGCAGTGGACGCGCACTGTAGTCTTTCAAAACTGCAAGATCTGTAAAAGCCGCGTAACGATCGAAGGGGTGAGACACTCTATCGCAATCATAGATCAAATTGTGTCGCTGCCCAATTTTGTCATTACTGCAGACATTTTCATTGAACAAATAATTGATTCATATACAGTCAAAAAATGAAGAATTCATAGACGCCTTCACTCAGATCGCTAGAATCCTGCGTAATGAAATTAGATCTCAGTGGAACATCGGCTGAAGCAGGGCAACAATTGTTCTCAGAGGCTCAAAATATACAGCAGTCGCATTCGAGACGTTTGTTTCCAGCGAACAATCTTTCTGTTGATCCTACAAGGAGGAAGCCCCTTGGAAAACGAACCATGGCATTAACCTGTGCTAAAGATTCAAGGTGCTTTAGCATTCATGGAGAGAATAGCGAAATTTTTGCACAACTTGAAGATATGTCTGCTCAGACTCTTGAGGACATGCAGAATGTCGGAATTATCTTTCTGAGCTACGTACTGCACGACTTCCCGAGTGACCTTCATGAACAATTGCTTACGAACATTCGTGAAACATGTCCTGCAGCAGCTCTGATCATTGCGGATTACACGATGCGCGAACTAACAGACCAACAGGCAATGGAATTATTTACCGCCAATCTTGAACACGAAAATATGCTTGCAAAAACGATCCCAGTTTATTTGGAAGAACATCGGCGGTTTACCTATGATGATATTTGCGTACTGCTCGGGAATTATTTTCCAAATGTGCAAGGGTTGGCACTGAAGGCCGCTAGAGGAATGTTTATTGGATCTGAGATAGATTTGATAGATGAACCTGCACTCCGACATTGGGCTGATGAGTCACCTGTTTCAGAACAGCCAATGCTGAAAAATGCTGAAGCCACTAGCTGCCCATTGAGTATTGGTTAAGCTATAAAACCCTCAACAGACCATTGCGAAAATGCGTACGATGATTTAGTGTATGGCGATCGAGGGTGATCCTGGAGCAAACATAGTTTCTGGAAGCAGCGAGCAGCGTGTCCAAGATTTCTTCGATGGATAATTGCTTCTTTGTGCCGAAATATGTCACGATGGAATGCATTTCGCTGCCTGAAAAGGCAGTAGCATAGTAACTGTTTGCATAGAAGGCAAGATCCTGCCAGTACGGATCGCCTGATGGCATTGCCAGTGATAGATTGTGCGCAGTACGCTCTGAAAGAAAATCTTCAAGTTCAGGATCTTGTACGTTGGGCTTTGAATGAGGATTCTCCATAAACGACACTCTCACTCTAGATACTTTCTCACGCTAATCAAGAGATAGCTCGTATTAGAAAGAAAGAGTTTGCATTCCGTAAGCCACTATCATATATTAATTAATGATAGTGTTTCCACAAAGAGGATCATGGGGAAAATCAACCATCGCCAACTCACACGCTCGCAGAAAATGATCCTTGAGAGAGGATTCCTTCTGCCATTCGCAAAGATGGGACTTGGGAAAGAAGGGCAATCACTTCTTAAAAACCTTCTGACAACAAGCGAATTGGTAATGCTGGGGCGGCGTCTACAAATCGCCAGAATGCTCGTTGCCGGATTTACCTTCGCTCACATACAGAGCAAGATTCATGCAAGCCCCATTACTATTGTCTCGGTTGATCGCTGGCTTGAGGGTAAATTTCGTTCCTACAGAAGAGTGCTTCGTCCGTTCCGCCATCCATCTGATAAGCCGATTGATCCACATTCTTTCCGTGCGATTCATAGAAAATACCCCGGCCATGCCCTCCTTCTCAATCTCCTGCTCGGAGATCCCTTTACTGAGAAAACATACTGAAATCTGTTCAGGCTTTTACTATCATATATTAATTAATGATAGTAAATAATCTCAATACTCTTCATGTTTTTAGATTACAAAACTCACCAATTTCCCAGGCACGTAAATTTCCTTCTTGATACCGTTTTGAATGTATTTCATCACATTCTCATTTTGCTTTGCTGATGCGATGATCTCTTCCTTCGATGCATCAGAGGCAACTTGGACATCTCCCCGGACCTTGCCATTCACCTGAATCACGATCGTCATGGTATCGGTCACAAGAAGAGATGGATCGAATGATGGCCAAGGTTTATTGATAATAAAATCAGAAGAGGTATCGCTTCTCGACTGCGCTCGAAATGACACATTATTCAATATTTCCCACAATTCCTCCGCTAGGTGCGGGGCGAAGGGGGCCAGCAGCTTTGTAAATGTTTGTGCTGTTTCGACTGAGACATATTCAGCTTTTTCGAGCACATTCAGCAGTTCCATAAGCCCTGAGATCCCTGTGTTGAAGTGAAGAGTCTCCAAACTCTCCGTCACCTGCTTGATAGTTTTATGAAGTGCTCGTTTGACCGACACATCCTCTTGAACACTTTTGTTATTCATCTTATCACTCTCCCCTAAGGGCTGAATGAGTTTATAGACTCTCTGAATAAATCGCGAAATACCTTTGATTCCTGTGTCACTCCAGTCTCCTCCGTCAGTAAAGGGGCCCATGAACATCAGGTACATTCGAAAGACATCGCTCCCATGCCTCTCGATGAATGCATCTGGACTGACGACATTGCCTTTGCTCTTACTCATCTTCGCTCCTTTATTGGTGATGACTCCTTGATGAACTAATTTTTTGAACGGTTCCTCATGCGATACGAAGCCAAAATCCTTCAAAGCCATTGTCACGAATCGTGCGTAGATCAAATGCATGCATGCATGCTCCGCGCCACCGATATACATGGCAACCGGCATCCACTTCTTTTCGAGTACCGGATCCACAAGAACGTTTTTGGTGACATCCGGCTCCCGGTACTCCCCTCTCTCGTTCGTAGCACCGAGATACATGAAGGAATAGAAACTTGAACACACGAAGGTATCCATCGTGTCCACTTCCGGCGTCCAGCCTTTGCCAAATATTTTTTCGGTGCGGGCGAACAGCTCTTTGCTCTGGGCGAGAGGCGCGGTTCCCTTTGGTTTGAATTCAACGTCCTGCGGAAGTAACCACGGCAAATTCTTTTCCGGAACAGCATGAGGTTTTCCTTCGGGATCATAGATAATGGGGATGGGTGCGCCCCAGTAACGTTGGCGGCCGATCGACCAGTCGCGGAGACGATAGGTCACAATGCGTTTACCCCATCCTTTCTCTTCCAAATGATCCATGATCTTCTCTGTCGCCTCGTGAATATCCAGTCCATCCAAAAAACCTGAGTTGATCATAGTGCCGGACTCTTCTTGGACCTGAACTTCTCGTTCTATGGCGGAGGTATCTCCATCAGATGTCACGACGACACGAACGACGGGGAGTTTAAATTTTTGCGCAAACTGAAAGTCGCGCAGATCATGCCCCGGCACACCGACGACCGCGCCGGTTCCGAAGCCCGCCAGAACGTAATCAGAGACCCATACGGGGATTTTTGTGTTGTTGAGATTGTTCACTGCATAGAAACCGGTGCATACGCCTGTCTTACTCATGCCCTCTTCCTGCCGTTCGAGTTCCGTTTTTTTCAGCGATGCAGAAACGTACGCTGCGATCTCTTTCTTATGGTCTGATTTCAGCTCACCAATCAAAATCTTTTTCACAAACGGATGCTCGGGTGCTAGCACAATGAATGTGACTCCGAAATTCGTATCGGGGCGCGTCGTAAAACATGTCACCGATTCCTTGGTCCCCTCAATAGCATACGTAATATCAATCCCTTCCTTTCGCCCGATCCAATTTCTCTGCATCGTCTTCGTCTTCTCCGGCCAGTCCAATTGATCAAGTCCTTGGAGTAATCGATCCGCGTACTGCGTAATTTTCCAGAACCACTGCTCCATCATTTTCTGAATAACCGGTGTGCCGCAACGTTCGCAGCAACCTTCTTTCACCTGCTCATTCGCAAGGACCGTCTGACAATTCGGGCAGAAGTTAACGCTCGCTTTTTTCTTATACGCAAGTCCGTTCTTGAACATCTGAATGAAGAGCCACTGTGTCCATTTGTAATACTCGGGATGCGAGGTATTCACCATTCGATTCCAGTCATACATGCAACCGATACGCTTGAGCTGCGTGATCATCGTTCGCACATTTTCCGGAATCGACTGCTGCGGGGGCACGCCTGTTTTGATAGCGTAGTTTTCCGCAGGCAGCCCGAATGCATCGAACCCTATCGGCGAGAACACATCGTAGCCCTGCATGCGCTTAAACCGTGCAAACGTGTCTGCGGGGCTGTAATTGAACCAATGACCGATGTGAAGCTTGTCCCCGCTCGGGTACGGAAACATCACATGCGTGAAATACGGCTTCTTTGCCTTCTGAAGATCTACCTCATACACATGCGCTTCGTTCCATCTCTCCTGCCATTTGGCCTCAACCGATGAAGGATCGTATTCAAAGTGCATCAGCTGAATTGTAGCGACCTTTCCGAGTTTCGGAAAATCTGTAGAATAGTTCTTCATGGCACATCTTCCGACCGTCGCCATTATTGGGAGACCGAATACCGGCAAATCGACCCTCTTTAATAGAATGGTCGGCAGGCGGCGGGCGATCGAGAGCCCCGTACCCGGCACCACACGCGATCATGTCGTGTACAAAGTGGAGGTTGATGAAATAGATTATCTGCTGCTCGATACCGGCGGCATTGGAGGTGGATCGACGGACACGGACATGGAGGATGACGTTGCGCGCCAGTCGATGGTCGCGATCGAATCCAGCGATATCATCGTCTTTACCATCAACAACCAGGAGGAACTGACGGCGAGTGACCTCACGGTGATCGATATTCTTCGCAAACGAAAACGTTCTCACGTGCCTGTTCTTCTGGTTGCGACAAAGTGCGATGATCCTGATGCATTCGAGAAACGTGAACCTGAATACCGAGCGCTCGGAATCGCTTCGGACATGATCGGCATCAGTGCAGCGCATAACATCGGCATCGAAGAATTGGGGAATGCGATCGTCGAGAAGCTGAAGAAATTGCATTTTTCCAAAGACACTAGTTTCAAGCCTCAAGACACAAGCATTCCTCGGATTGCAATTATTGGAAAACCGAACGTCGGGAAGAGCTCGCTCGTGAATGCGCTCATGAGTGACCCCCAGCGCGAAGTTTCCGAGAGGTTGGTCTCCGAAGTTCCCGGGACGACGCGCGACAGTTCCGACACCATCATCCGCTTCGAGGACAAGGAATACATATTCATTGATACCGCGGGACTCCGACGCAAAGCGCGTGTCGATGAAGACTTGGAATACTTGAGCAACGTCAAAAGCATCCAGGCATTGCAGGACAGCGATGTCGTCATTTTATTACTCGACGCAACGGACGTGATTTCGAGGCAAGACAAGCGGATAGCAAGTATGGCGATTGAGGCGGGGAAAGGGCTGATCATCGTCCTCAATAAATCCGACAAAATGGAAGGCGCCGCGCGGAAAGAGAAAGAGTTGGAAACGCGCGCTTGGCTCCCTTTCTGTTCGTATGCACCGCTCCTCTTTTGCTCCGCAATCACGCGCGAGGGAATCGTGAGAATGTTCCCGCTCATCGAAAGCGTTGCCCGCAATCGGTTGCGTAGAATCGCGACGAAAGAACTTTTGCGGTGGTATGAATCTGCGATCGTTCGTGCTCCATCGCACGCATTGAGCAAGAGCAAGTTCATCACACAGGCCGAGGATGTGCCACCGACGTTCGTCGTCTTTTTAAAAAAACCGAAGAGCGTGAACGTGAGCCAGCTCCGCTACCTCGAAAATAATTTGCGCAGCACGTTCGCATTTGAAGGAACTCCCATTCGATGGGTGACGAAGGAGGGATGACACGATGTATACTGCAGTCATGAAAGCATCCTATCGACCTATTTTGTACACGATCATAGGATTTTTTGCAGTGACGTTCGCCGTCTACGGACACTCACTCCATGATGCATTTGTCACATGGGACGACACGTACTTGATTTATGCCAACCCCGATGTAAAGGGCCTCACCTGGCACAACATCAAAGATGTTTTTTCGACGTACGATCCGGAACTCTACATTCCGCTGACATTCCTCACATGGCAGATCGATTACATGATCGGGGGGATGCATCCGTTTCTCTTTCACCTCGATAATCTGATCCTGCATACGCTCAATGCGCTACTCGTCGCATGGTTGCTGCTCTTGCTCTTTAAAAATCATACCGCAGCACTTCTGGGCGGGCTGCTCTTTGCCGTGCATCCTCTCCATACGGAAGCGGCGCTCTGGGCAAGTGCGAGGAAGGACGTCTTGAGTACTTTTTTCTTTCTGAGCTCGCTCGTCGCATATCAATACTACACACACTCAGGAAAACGAAGTTCGTACTATACCGGTCTTCTTTCCTTCACATTGGGACTTCTTTCAAAGGTCATGGTGATCACACTCCCCTTCGTACTGCTGCTCATTGATTTTTGGAACAAGCGAAAGTGGGATCGGACCATGGTCCTCGAGAAAATTCCGTTCTTCCTGCTCTCCCTGATCTTTGGAGTCATCGCGTTGTTTGGCAAGCGCGACGTTGTGAGTACCACCACGCTGCTTCAAAAAATATTGATGGCGGGCAAGAGCACCGTGTTCTACCTCGAAAAATTCCTCGTACCCATCAATCTGACCGTCATCTACCCGTACGAGAAACCGATTGTTGCAACGTCTCCGGATTTTTTGATTCCATGGGCAATTGTGATCCTGCTCATCGTTTTCGTCCTCTGGAGTCTTCGCTTCGGACGCACCGTCTTCTTCGGCGCAGCTTTCTTCTTTGTCACGCTCGTGCCCACCTTCACAAACTTTGCGAAGGGAGGAGATTTTTACTTTGCGTCCGATCGGTATGCGTATATTCCATCGATTGGATTGATAATCCTTTCCTGCATTCTCCTGCAGCGATTCCAACGCATTGCAATGTGGACATTCACCATCATCCTATGTGCATTTGTGTTCCTCGCCTATCATCAATCCCTCATCTGGGAAGATTCCGTTTCGCTCTTCTCACACACGCTCGCATTGTATCCACGCTCCGTTTCTGCACACATAAACTTGGGCGTGATGTATCGAAAGATGAACAGACTGGATGACAGCCGCCGGGAACTGAATGCAGCTCTCGCCATCCGGCCGCACGCCCGCGCGTACACCGCGATTGCTGCGATCGATCTGCTCCAAGGACACACCGACGATGCGATTGCAGCGTGCAAGAAAGCTCAATTGCTCGATTCACGCGATCCCGAACCCCTCTATGGACTCGCACTGAGCCTTGCTCAAGCCGGAAAAAAAGACGAGGCGATTTCGATGTATAGGCAGACGCTCGTGCTTGAGCCGCATCACTTGGGAGCGATGAATAATCTCGCGGCGCTCTACCTTGCAAAGAATCAGCGACAGAACGCGGAGAAGTATTACCGCCTCGTCATTGCGACGGACACGACGTTCATCGATGCTCACTACAATTTGGGCATCATGCTCGAGCAAGATGGCAAATCGCTCGAAGCGGCAGAACAGTTTGAAGAAACAACAAAGTGGGAGGGTGATACCGTTGCTGTGCTGCAGAAACTTGCGGAAATCTATGCGAAAGAAAATCTTGCAGAGCAAACGGTGCGCACGTTACACCGCGTGCTCGCGATCGATCCGAAGAATGAGTTTGCAAACCGACTGATGGAAGGGCTGAAGAGGAGTGGGTTGGTACCATGAAAAATGGTGTCACCCTGAGCACGGTCGAAGGGCGACACCGCTGTATGGTTCGTGGTTCGACTGTGCTCACCATGACATAGCTCACCATGACACGCCCTCCTACCTCCTCGCTTCTTTGTGATCCACCACCCTGCCGTCTTCCCTCACGGGCAACGGGAATGTGCGGATCACCATTTCTAATTTATCAAGAAGTTTTGCCGGATCATCATCGAACACCATATTCGGAGGGATCTCGCGCTTGCAGAGTTCCTGGATGATGTGCGGAACGGAATTGCTGATGCCGCCGGAGTGCGTGATGATCCCCACAGGCCGACCTTCATCGTACGCAATTGTGAGTTCATTGAGGGTACCGATGCCGCCGCCGACGATCACAACGCCGTCTGCGGAGCGGATGTTGATGATGTCGCGCTCCATGAATCCCATGCCCGTGTAGATGATCATGTCATGATCGTGGGGAGAGGAATATTCCTGCACATGCTGATACTCCGAAAACGCCGGCGAGATGCCGACGGTGAATCCACCAGCACCTTTGCAGGCAAGCATCGCGTCGTTCGGGAGACCGGGGCATGCGCCATTGATGAAAATGTGACCGCGTTTTGCAATCTCCTCCCCCAATTTCTTCGCCTTCTCACGTGCGATAGGGTCTTGAATCTGCTGACCGCTCGCCGAACCCATCACGCCGATCTTGAAACGGTGATAATGCGCATTGCCGTTCGCAGTCGGAAGTGGAAAAGGATTCATCTGAAAATTATAGCATAAAGTACGTTTTAATGCAAATAACGAGCCCTATTCTCGTTTTGCTCGTCGTTCGTCACTGCATAATGAATGACGCCCTTTGCATCATGCAGGTAGTAAAAATAGGGCGAGTCTTCCGGGTGAAGAGCAGCCCTGAGAGAGCTCAAACTTGCACTGCCGATCGGACTCGGAGGCAGGCCACGGTATTTTCTCAAGTTGTAGTATGAATCAATCGCGAGATCTTTATCAGTGAGCGGCGCCGTCGGCTTCTCGAGAATGTAGCGAATAGTCGCATCCACACCCAGACCCATTTTCGCATCCAGGCGTTTCCAGAGAATCCCGGCAACCACGGGTCGCTCGGCATCCGTACGCGTCTCTGCCTCGATGAGCGATGCCATAATAACAATGTCATCCAGAGATCGCTTGGAATCTCTGATATCTTGCTTCAACCCATCAACGACGCGATCACGGAATACTCCGAGCATCCTCTCGAGGAAAAATTTCGGCTCAAATCCTTCTGCGAGGACAAAGTATGTTTCGGGATAGAGATAGCCTTCGATACTTTTTCGCTTCGGCAAGAATGCAAATGAACTGAAGTCGCACGTTTGCGCGCACGCAATAAGATCGCCAGCCTTGATAAGATTTTTGGCCGCAAGGAGTGCGTCGATGTCCTTGACCGTAAAGCCCTCGGGAATCGTGACAACAACCTGACCGGCTTTGCCGCCCGAGAGTGCATCTACAATTTCAGGAACGCTCATTGCGGCATTCAAGGCGAAACTTCCCGCTTGCAGACCGGCAGTTTTGCCCTGACGGGCAACGTAGAAGCGAAAAACGTTTGCCGAGCGAATCAAATTCTGTTTCTCCAGTTCGTTTGCAATGAAAATGACGGAAGAACCCTTCGGGATCTTCACAACATGCGTTGTCTCATCGGCATTCACAGAGCTCAGATTCACCGAATACCATACGTACCCAAGAGCCCAGAAGAGGAAGAGGAATGCAATGAACGTGAAGAGTTTTTTCATAGTCCCATTTGGCCCATAATCCCTTGCATATGCTCTGCAGCAATGACTTGCGCTTTCTTCATTGCGCGATTGAGCGCATCGATCAGGAGTTCCGGAACCCGCTCACGCTGGACTTCGTCACTAATATGAATGGCAACGATCTCCTGATCCGCCGCAACAACAACCTTCACGCCGCTTGCTTCCGCCTCGACGTGAATATTTTTCAATTCCTTCTTCACGCGTTTGGCATCCCGCTGCATCTTGTACATGTCTTTGATTTGGGAGAAGGAGGGCATAGGGTCATCGAATGATCCCTATTCTATCCTCAATTTCCTGATCGACAAAGATTTTCTTCCTCCCATACTTCATGCGGCTGTACTCCTTGATGAGCTCCGCGCACTTCGCATCCTTCTGCAGCCGGTAGGCGTTCTTGAGGTCGGAGAAACTGGTCATACGTCCTCAACAGTAACTGATTGATAAACCAAAAATTAAAATCGGGGTAATGACCTTCCAGTTGTCTGCACCTATTTTTTTCGGAAATACCGAACGAGCAAATCACCAAGTCGCTTAAAAGACCAATTATATGGATGGCCGCAGGGAGAATCCCTCAGGGAATCATCTTCAAGTGGTAGAGATCCACTCATATCTTTCCACAATGCATCATGCAGAGCAGTTTCGAATGTCAGCGTGAGATCACGCGCTACGAGTGCCTGCTCGTCTGGATCAAGACCCCTACATGATTCCTCTAATATTGTTTTCGCAGGGCCCGCATGAACATCCATGAGTGCAAGATCACTACTGCCTCCTTGAAGCAGATCATTAATTTTACCAGCAGCACTGGCAAGAGCCTGTTGTACGGCTATATGCTGAATACCAGCGAGAACATCAGGCAATGCACTATCAAGATCTGCACGGATGTGCCGATTATCCATATACGTGGGGAGATCGAATGTTTCAGTCATATATGCATGAAGAATGTTCGTTAAAGTTTTATCTCACAATTCCAATTCTGTCCTCAATCTCTTGGTCGACGAATATCTTCTTCCGTCCGTACTTCATGCGGCTGTACTCCTTGATGAGCTCCGCGCGCTTGGGGTTGCGCTGGGATTCGTCCCAGAGCGTCGCCATACTGAACGGACGGCTGGTGGTGCCACCGATATTCAGTTTTGTGTAGCAATGGAAATTCGGTATGCCGATGACATCCTGCTCAGAAAGCACGGGAGCGAATTCCTTGGCCATGTACTCGGCATCCTCCGCGCCGATCTTGAAACTCATAATGGTGCCGACGTTACCAAAGACGGCATCGCGCACTTTGCTGTTCGCACCTTCGTACGCAGAGGTTTTGTCCGTCAGCTGACCGATGTACTGGTGTGCCATGATGAGCGCGAGCTCATATTTTCGCGCTTCCGATAGAATGGAGGCGAATGCATCGGTGATGAAGTTCTGGAATTCATCGACGTACAGGTAGAAACGCTTGCGCTGCTCTTGAGGCATATCCGCACGCCCCATCGCGGCCATGTTGACCTTGTTGACGAAAATCAGACCGAGGAGCTGCGCGTTCACATCGCCGATTTTTCCTTTACTCAGGTTGACGAGCAGGACCTTGCCTTCGTCCATCACTTGCCGCACATTGAACGCGCTCTTCGGCTGGCCGATAATGTTGCGCATCGTGGAGTTCGTGACGAACGGGCCGAACTTCGCGGAGAAATACGGAATCATTTCCTCTTTTTCGCGCGCGCCGGTTTTGGCGATTTCATGCTCCCAGAAGCTGCGCACGACGACGTTGCGGCACTTGCTCACTTTGTAACGCTGGAATTCGTCGTCCACGAAGAGTCGCGGCACGTCGATCAGTGTCGCTCCTTCCTCCTCGTCATCCATGAGTGTGAGACAGCCGTTACGGAAGTAGTGTTGAATGCGCGGGCCGAAGATTTCATTGCCGAAGAGTTTAATGAAGATCTCCATGGCATCGAGCGACGCGCGGTCTTTTTCTTCCTCGGTCTTCGCCTCGAGCAAGTTGAGTCCTAGCGGACGCTCGGTATCGGACGGGTCAAAGACAATCACATCTTTCGCCCGCTCTTTGGGAACATGAGCAAGCGCATCTTCGATCAAGTCCCCGTGCGGATCCACAATACACACGCCTTCACCGTTCGCGATGTCCTGACGCGATTGCCAACTGAGGAGCGCGGACTTACCCGAACCGGATTTACCGATGAGATACTGGTGGCGACTGCGGTCCTTGGATGCGAAGCGGATGTTCGTATCCACAGCACGATGATGGTTGACGCCGATCACAATTCCTTCCGCCGGAACCACTGGCGGAGGCGGCAGTACTTTGTACGCGATCCACTGAATGATCGGAATCTTGTTGTACCGCGAATCAGGGAAGTGAAACAGACCGGCAAGTTCTTTCTCGACGAGCAGACATTCCTTGTGCAAGTAACCGTTGATGCGGTTCTTCCAGAGCCAATGAATGATCGGAGCATTCCACGACAGCGGCAGAATTTCTATAAACATGCGGCGGTTCACGAACGCGTTGCCATACAAGTGACGGAAGACGTTGAAAGCGACCTGCATGTTGTTCGTGATATCAAACGCCTGCTTCCAACTGTTGCTGGAGGCGAGGATACGCACTGAACAGTGGAACCAACTCATGCCCGCTTTTTCACCCATCTGCTTGTAGAGCTCTTCCTCCGGTTGAATCATACGGACGAAGGAATCCCCTTCTTTGGCCCCGGGCGCGAATGTTTTTCCATTGGCCCCGGCACCTCCGGAAAGAAAACGGACGATCGGCGAGATGATCGGAATTCTGCCGACCCAACTGTCGCTCTTGCCTTTGAATCCCATGCTTGCGAAGCGGCGTGATTCCTTGCCCCACTTATTGCTGAAGGACGGTCGCAGCACGACCTGCACGCAGGCCTTGTCTTCGGGTTCGAGTTTGCTCATGACGTTCGTAAGATCATTCAAAGGGTCATCTTGCATCTGCTCGTAACTGCGGATCGGGTACATGAATTTCTTCTGCAGAATCATGTTGTAGCCGACGATCTTCTTGCCCGGAGTTTTGAGCTCCGGCGTGGGCTGGATGATCACTTCCGCCTCAGGATAGAACGCCGTGATCTGTTTCTCCACAATCGAAACGAACTTCGGCTGCGTCACGACATAAAACATCAGCTCACCCTTCTCGACGTACGTTTCAAAACTGATGGTGATATTGCGAAATATCCAGTAATGCAACGCCTGCCAGAACGACAAACTCTTCACCTCCCACAGTGCTCGGTAGAGCTGCTCCATGATCGCAACTTTCTCCTTGAAATCTTTTTCCGTGCGCTTCTCCTGATCGATTTTACTGTCACTGCGCGGGAGCAATACCTTCATGGATACCAGATGCCGCGCGTCGAAGTACTCGTTGATGAAGCGAATGGTTTCGCAGAATAGTCTCCATCCGAGATATGCACCAAGCACATCGAGCGAGTGCGCGAGGGGTGCCGCTCTGAACCACTGCCAGACCGCGCTCCAGAGCCCCGGTCGAAGGACGACGCCTACGACCCAGACGAGCGCCCAGACGATCGGCCAGAAGAAGAATCGGAGGAAGAGAACCATGAGTTTGGGTATAAGAAATCTTCTAATTATAGCAGAAAATAGAGATTATGGGGAGAGCTATTTTGAGCAATCCACCACCCGCATTTCCATCTGTCTCTTGTGTCCATTGACAGATGATAAATTAAATTTGTAATCGCCTTCGACGGAGGGCTTGAACGAGTATGTTTCGCGAGACAAGATCCAGTTCTCAAGTCGCGTGTCGTTGCCATCGGGATACCGTACCGAACGAATCACGAATGCTTTGCTCGAGGAAATGGTCATCGTGTCACCGAGATGCAGAATATGAGGAATGCCGGGATTCAGAATGGTCGAACGCGTGATCCGTTGCTGGCGCGTACCTGGTTGCACACACGGACCGACAATTGTCGCATCACCGATACGCTCGAACGTTGCATGAATTTTACCGAGTCTGCGATCTGCAATCGATGTAAATGCTGCGACACTCAAATCTAAATCTCTACCTTTGACATACGGACCACGATCGTTGATTCGCACGGTGACGCTTTTGCCATTGTCGACGTTCGTCACTTTCATGAGGGTGTTGTACGGAAGGGTTCGATGTGCGGCTGTGAGCAAATTCATGTCGAAGGTTTCGCCAAACGCCGTGCCCTTTCCTTGGAATTCCTCGCCGTACATACTCGCTTCATGAACTTCGTCGCGTAAGGCAGAATCAAGATCTCGCATCAAGGATTGCAACTGTTCTTCAGTTACAAGAGTAGTGCCTGCACGATTGAGGAGCTCCCCAGAACCGTAATCCGGTTCCCATGCAATCAAATGATCACCGGAAGGGAGCGGATACTTTGTCAGGTACACATACAACCGTTCTTTTGTTATCTTATCGACATCATCGACATTTCTGCTGCGAAACAGCCACGTGAGTGCATCGAGAATGTATAAACCATCGTTCGGGTAAAATTTCGAATCTTCGTCATCCAGGACACCACGAGACTTCGCAAAGCGAATCTCACGCGCATGGGAATCGCCGTCTGGAATGTCGAGAAATTGTTTTTCGCGGACATTGTCAATCGCTCGGTGGAGGGGCTGCCAGATGAGAAGAAATCCTGCTTCGCGTGTTATGGGGGAAGATTGTGCCTGGGCAAAACCAAAGCAATAGAAGAAAGAAAGGAACGAAAAAAGAGAGAGGAAAAAACGCGAATGCATGGACGTTCATCATGCCGTATTTTCAGAGCGCATTCCACCCTTTTTCCCTCACAATTTTGTACGCCTCACGTACCTGTTCGCTTCGCAGTGCTTTCAGCGTGAGGGGACCCACCGTCCCCGCGCCATTCTCTGAGGTGCTCGCGATCACGCCGCGATCCAGTTGATAGGCAAGGACGCTCTCACGCGTGAGTATCCCGTAATTGCCGTTGATTTTGTTGTGCGGAAAAAATCCACGCACCGATAAAAATTTCTGAAGAGCCGAAACGACCGACCCGCGATTCCCTTTGCTGAGGAGCCGACTCACGAGCTCCTCTTTCTTCACAAGAATGTCACGCACGCGCTTGAGAGCGAGGAATCGCTCAGCGCGCTTGCCGACCTGAAGTCTCTGCCAATTCGACACCAATACCTGCCTCGTACGCGGTCCGATTTTCCCGGCACCGGGAGATGCGCTGTCAGCGACAAGCTGCTGCTCCTGTTGAAACTTAACGATCGCAGTCACCAGCCGCTCACCGTACACACCGTCCGTACGTCCACGGTAGTACCCGAGATACCGAAGCAACCGCTCGGCCTGTTGAATATCACTCTGCGAACTCCCCGCACCGATGAAACCGACGGGAGACTTCTCTTTGGTCATCGTATTGGAGGCAATCAAGAACGCCGCCGTTCGATCGCTCAGCTCCGTCCCAGATCCAGCGAGGCGGTAGAGACTCATGAATTGCATCAGACTTGCTTGTGTCGACTGCCCAAAGATGCCCGTGCTTGGCCCCGCAAACACTCCCGCCTTCTTCAGTTGCTGTTGCAAGAGCGAAACGGAAAGGCTGCGATCTCCGAGCTTCGGATGCATGCCGAGTAAATCTGTGTCACTCACCATATACGGAGTGAGCTCCTCGATTGGCGCAGGAATCTGCATCAGCTGAAAAGATTCCGGCGGCTGATCGGATCCATCCGGATACACCATACCGCTCACATGACGCACACCAAATGCCAGAGCTCGCGCAAGCCCCTCTTCACCGACTCCCGCCCAGATATCGAGACGGTGTGTTTGTCCGAGTTCCAAGATCGCGCCGCCGCGATCGTGCACCGTGAAATTCCCAAGACCGGGCACGCGTACACGTGTCCCGAATGCATAGGTCGAAGGTGCCGCTATCATCCCAGGGTAAACAGACGTGCCATCTGCGGATGTCCTCCCGTTTCCATTCAAAATACGATCGGTCTCGTAACTCCCCGTCACGTAGCAACATTGATCGGGCAGGGGCGAGTAATACGCCGTGATGATGAAATCTTGTTCATGTGCACTCGGTGAAGCTTGCTCACCCGCAGCCCACACAGGACTCAAAAGAGCAATGCTCACAATGATGAACACGATATGTTTCGGTGTGTGTTTTGGATGCTGCTTCAACTGATCATTGTACCAGAAAAACTGTCTTCATGCCACCACAACCATATCCTCCAAACGGATGCCGAATTTGCCGGGGAAATACACTCCGGGCTCGATAGTAATGACTTCATCCTTGCGTAATTTTTCGTCGGAACTGCTGACCGACAGTGACACACCTTCGTGAATTTCCAGACCGACACCGTGACCGAGCGAATGCGTGAAATATTTTTCCATATCGTATTTTTTCAGAACATCACGTGCGATGCGATCGAGTGCTCGAGTGGACATCCCCGCCTTCACCGCTCGCTTTGCCGTATCTTTCGCTTCGCGTACAGCTTGATAAGCACGCTTGTACTCAGCGGAAATTTTTCCCGTGAAATACACACAACTCCGATCACTGCAGTAGCCGCGGTACTTCACACCGATATCGATTTGTACGATGTGCCCGCGCTGCAAACGCTTGGTAGTGGGCCGATGATGGGGACGACTCGTGTGCGCGCCAAACGCGACGATCGGATCAAACGACATCGACTCCGCTCCAAGTTCCCGCGCCCACTGCTCGATCTTCCATGCGAGTGCGCGTTCGGTGATACCGGCTCTGAGACTCGCGGGAATACGTCGGAGCAACTCCGCGGTGATGCGTGCGGAGCGACCGATCAAGAGCAATTCTTCTTTGTCTTTCGAACGACGGAAACACTCCACTGCCCCCCTTACTTGAACAAATTTTGTATTCTTAAATTTCTTCTTCCAGCGCTGCAACGATTCAACTGTCACATGCGCAGATTCAAACCCGCATATTCTTACTGTCGTCATTGCCTTTTCCAGACCAGCGATGTCACGAACCGACACGCCGGGTAATCGGTTTTCTTCAGCCATTTCTCTGTAACGACTGTCGACGAAAAAGAGGAAAGAGGATGGCAATACAAGAACCACGCCACTACTCACACATACGCCCGTCAGATACCGAACATTGACAAGATCACTCACTAGAAGTGCAGATGTATTTGCTGCCTTGAGTACGGTCCGGGCTGCGAGACGCATAGGTCTTGCAAGCACGGTAGCATGATGATGGAATTCATGCTATAATAAGAAGAAATGTGGAACCCAAACACACTATTGGCACAGGTGTATAACGGTGGCGGAATCAAAGTGGGAATCCAGGAAACAAACAGTATCGCCAATGTTGCAAACGGCAATGTCCGCGACATCGCAACCAAAATTCTGAACGCACTCCTCAACTTCCTCGCACTCATTGCCGTCACGATGATTGTGATCGCAGGACTCTACTTGATTCTGGGACTCGGAGAGGAAGAGGCGAAGGAAAAGGCGAAAAAGATCATCCAGTACACGCTGATCGGCCTCATCGTGGTTCTCTTCTCTAAGGTCATCGTCAGTTTCGTCACCGTCTACTTGGCTTCCCAAGCTACCTGACCCTATGCGATTGCACTCCCTCCTTTCCGGCATTCTCGCATCATCGCTTGTTCTGTCGCTCGGAGCAACTCCGATCGCGATGGCGCAGGGCAATGCCGAAAGCAGCAGCACTGCGAGTGCGGCGGAGTCCGGAACCGAAGACATCGATCTGTTCGTCGGTGACATTCTGGAGATTCTCCCGTCCGTCGGTATTGCGAATCCGACGTACTCGTGGATCCTGACGCAAGACCGTACCTTTCTCCAAGCGAGCCGCGCACCGAAATTTACCGCACGCCTGATTCAGCCCGGCAATTATACGTTGCTTGCGGAAATCGCATCGGGGGACGGGTCGACAAAAATCAATCGCACATTTGAGATAACGATGCGACCGCGGGATGGCACAACCGGTAGCCCTCCTGCGCCGGAAGTCACAGGCACCGGATCTGTGAATCTCGTGAGCACGTTCCCTGCGATGGACAGCAACAAACACGTCATTTTGAAAACAACCAAACAGCTCGTGCGATTGGATCCTCTCAACCCCGACCTGAAGCCGCTCGCACTTGATCTGGACGCATCGCAGGATTCCGATGGCGACGGCAATCCACGCAACGACCTTGATGATCGGGATACATTCTTCCAAACATACGCTTCCCCTGTCACGATCTGGTTTACAACCCCGATCACGACGCGAACAATGATTGTGACGACGGTGGGAGTGAGCGGCGCGGCCGTTCAACAGGAAGTGACCGTGCTCGACGAAGCGTATGCGATGCAGCAAGGACTACTCATCAGTCCTCTGCAAATGACCGTGACGCCCGTTTCCAATCTTGACTACACATTCGGGGCGGAAGTCGAGATGGGTTCCACCTCGCCGCTGCTCTTCCACTGGAACTTCGGAGACGGTCAAGAAAGTTTGCTGCAAAATCCTGCGCATACGTACGCGCAAGGCGGCACGTACACCGTGAAAATTGAAGTCCGCAACCTCCTCGACGGCAAGGTGATCGCGACAAAGCAGCAAGATGTCGTCGTACAAGGCGGCGCGGTCGCAAGTAGCGCACAGAGCGTGGAAACTTCCAGTGCATCATCGGAGTCACCTGTCATGTCGACGAGCGGAAGATCGTGGACGTCGATTGTGATCCTCATAGGCATTTTCGTACTCTGCCTCTTCATCGGCATCGGCGCTGTGACATGGCTGCTTCGCATGCGAAAAGGAAAATCACTCGATCAAACATTTGAAACGCTGGAAAAGAACATCCTGAAGAAAGACGAAACAAAAGCGACATCCGTATCTGCACCTCCGTTGACGATTCCGACTGTCGGTGCGCCGATGACATCGAAGGCCGCACCCACGCAGCAAGAAATCAGCAAGCGCGAGGAGCAGAAACAAACACCTGTCGATTCTACGACACCGAAAATCGATACCGACGCTGCCCCGGCATGGCTCAAGAAAGGACTGGGTGACAGTGCTGTGGCACCTACACCGAAGCCGCCCATTACTCCCAGTCCGAACCCGAACCCGAACCCAATCCCAAAGCCCACGCCAATACCGGCACCTTCCGCTCCACCTGCGGCCCCAAAGGCTCCCGTCACGCCTGTCTCGCTTCCAAACTCAAACCCAAAACCGGCCCCGGCACCAACTCCCACCCCCACCGCCCCCCTCCCTCCGTGGCTTGCGACGGGACAAACACCAAAAGCAGCTGTTCCCACACCGAGTGCAACGACTGCTGCTTCGCCAAAACCTTCGGCACCTCCACCTGTACCCACAGCCACTCCGACCCCCACTCCTCCTCTGCCCGCAAAACCGGTTCAAGCACCTCCGCCAGCACCAAAACCAGTCGCACCTGCAACACCGGCTACGCCTCCTGCGGCTCCCGCTACACCAAAACCTGTTTCACCGGCGCCCGCTGCGCT
The DNA here is from genome assembly GCA_023245865.1 of Candidatus Peribacteria bacterium. Lineage (GTDB taxonomy): Bacteria > Patescibacteriota > Gracilibacteria > Peribacterales > Peribacteraceae > JAHFJN01. The sequence goes on along the minus strand of JAHFJN010000001.1, from coordinate 198,067 downwards.
TGCGAACCCAAACCCGGCCCCCACTCCGACCCCCGCCCCGAGCGATCTGCCGATTGCGATTATTCGAGCGGAGAGTTTGGAGGAAAAGAAGAAAGAGGATGAGGGGAAAAAGTAGCATGTAAAACCATGAAAAGAACTGCTACGATGCCACGGCCGTGGCGAGCGTAGCTCAGTTTGGTTAGAGCATCTGGTTGTGGTCCAGAGGGTCGTGGGTTCGAGTCCCATCGCTCGCCCCATTGCAACAAATGTTCTCTATGCAACACATATTCACTATCGTAGCGGGAATCCTGCTTTTTGTAGGCTATGTTCCCTATGTCCTTGGCATGGTACGAGGGTCCTCACATCCCACAAAAGCATCATGGATTATCTGGGCGTCCCTCGATGGCATCACAGTTGCCGGAATGCTCGCGAAGCACGCATTGAACGGACAGATCACAGGAGCACTCGCGGGTTCCGGCATCGTCGCACTTTTTGCCTTTCGCTACGGCGTGCCGGGGTGGTCGCGGCTGGATCTTTTTTGTCTCTTGGGCGGAATGGTTGGACTCTTCCTCTGGTGGCTCACCACCGACGCAACATTTGCCATTGTTCTGAGTATGACGGTGACATTTCTGGGATCGATTCCAACCTTTGTGTCGGCCTACAAAAATCCTCACTATGAAAACAGGACGGCATGGACATTCTTTTTTGTTTCCTGCTTGTTTGCCCTCCCGGCCATTCCCGCATGGACGTTGGCTGACGCTCTGCAACCGATCAATTTTACAATCACGGAAACGATCATGATGTATTTGCTCTACGTTCAGCCCTCGCTGTTTGGTCGGAGAATGTTACGATCGCCAATGTCTCGTCGGTAGTGGCCTGCATCGTCTGCAACATGAATGCGATCAATCGCATCGTACGCGAGACTCTGTGCTTCTAGCGTGTCACTCCCCTCTCCCACAACGTAAAGCAATCTGCCACCATTGGTAAAATCGTGGCCCTCTTCCCTACGCACGCCTGCGCCGTAGACAGTGACACCACGCTGCCGTCGTGCATCTTCAATACCAAAAATTTCTTTCCCTTTCACGGGGCTGTCAGGGTATCCACGAGCAGCAAGAGCGACTGCCACCCTGATCTTTCCATCCGTTTCCAGTCTGAATTGATCGATCCTCCTTGAAAGAATCGCTTCGGAGAGTTCATGGAAATTCTGAAGACCTGGGACGATCACCTGCGCTTCCGGATCTCCCCAACGAGAATTATATTCGATGACGAATACCTTTCCATCAACTACCATCCCACCGAGATAGAGAATTCCTCGGTAGGGACATAATTCCTTCGCCATTCCATCGAACGTCTTTGCAAAAATCTGCTCCACTTGCTTCAAGATGTCCGGTGTGACAATGAGGGGTGAAGAACTACATCCCATACCTCCTGTATTGGGTCCCTCATCACCGTCGTTCAAGCGCTTGTGATCCTGAGCAGTGCCAATAATCTGAAAGTGCGAACCATCAGAAGCAGCAAACGCAGAAAATTCTTCCCCCTCCAGATACTGTTCAATCAGAAAAGTTTTGCCTGCGTCACCGAAACTTTTCATCTTCGAAACGGCATCGATTGCCTCTCCTGTGTCCTTCGCAAGGATGACACCTTTACCCAATGCCAAACCCGATGCTTTGATCGCCCACGGTTGATCAGATTGAGAACGAAGAAATGCTCGTCCTTCCTCCTCAGAAGAAAATACGTTGAATGAGGGATGGGGAATTTCATATTTTTTCATGAAGGCTCTCGCCCACGCCTTGTCCCATTCTAATTTTCCAGCCTGCTTCGTAGGTCCAATCGAAGGGACTCCCCGCTGTTGGAGTTCCGTGACCAAATCTCCATACACCATATCATCCTGACACACATCAACATGATCTACGCTGTTCCTAGCAAATATATCTGCAATATTCTTTGCATTCTCTGACTGTAACGCAGCAGAAATACGCATGAAGCCAACATCCAATCGAATATTCCTCTGCATTAAATCATTCCCCGGTACGGCAAGAATAGTACCCGTTAAATGATGTTCGCTGTATGCCTCGGCAAGTGCGTCCCCGCGGCCTCCACCGTCTGTAATCCCTACAATGGTACAATTACCCATCGGAGGCGGATGCTATGCTTGAATTTGCACCTACGCAAGTGCTCTGTTCTTCGCAGAATACATTCACGCTTGCATTGCATCTTGACCGTCTTTATCATCCCGCTACTTCTTGCGATCGTCGCAAGATTGCCGGTTGTATCGGCAGCAGAAGAGGCGTCGCAATGTGCGACGTTGGTGTCATCGTACAGCCGGGTAGTTCCATTGCCTCTCTGTCCTATACACCCAAACATACGGGTTGATGGACAGAGGGGTTGTTTTACTGCTAGTGTGACACGTACACAGCCGTTTTCGCTATGTCCCAACCTCTCTTCCGAACACCGATCCGACTTCGCCAAGCTACGCCGGATCTCCTCAGCAACTATCTTCGATAATAGATCTCTATGTCCCAGCCCCTTTTCCGCACACCGAAAGGCACGCACGACTGCCTCCCTGAGGATCAGCAGTACATGACGTACATCAAGAAGGCCGTCCGTCACCGCGGGCGCCAGGCGGGCTACAAGCGGATCGACACTCCCATGTACGAGAACCGAGCGATCTTCGAACGCGGCATCGGCGCACACACCGACATCGTCGAGAAGGAATTATTTCTCGTGAGTTCCAAACAATCCGATGATGACGCGCCGGCATTTGCACTGCGACCGGAGTTCACTGCCGGCATCTGCCGCGCGTACATCGAGCACGGGATGCAGCAGTTGCCGCAACCTGTCGAGTTCTACGCAATCGGCCAATGTTTTCGCCATGATCGACCGCAGAAAGGCAGATACCGACAGTTCCACCAGTTTGATTTTGAGGTGATCGGACTGAAAGATCCGAGCCTCGACGCACAGCTGATCCAGGTACTTACGAAAATTCTCGATGATTTAAAAATACTTCCTCGCCTCACACTCCAGATCAATAACATCGGAACGAGCGAGAGCCGGAGAGCCCTCGCACAAGCACTGCAAGATTACTTCATCGGAAAAGAACGTCACCTGCCCGAGCTCGATCGCGCGCGACTGAAGAGCAACCCGATGCGACTGCTCGACAGCAAGGAAGAGGACACTCGCGTGCTTCTGAAAAACGCACCGACGCTTGCGCAGTTCATTGACGATGAGTCCAAACAGTACCACGCGACCGTACTCGAGTATTTGGAAATGCTGGAGATACCGTACGTCGAAAACCCCCTCCTTGTGCGCGGTCTTGACTACTACAATCAAACAGTTTTCGAGTTTTGGGATCAGTCGACGGGTGCGCAGAATGCAGTTGGCGGCGGAGGTCGATACGACTCCTTGATCGAGCTGCTCGGCGGTAGCCCAACCCCCGGCCTCGGCGCCGCGTGCGGCATTGAGCGAATTATATGGCACATGAAGGAGGCGGGTGTGCAGGTCCCCAACAAAGACCAAGTCGATATTTTTGTCGCACAACTCGGACCTGAGGCAAAGAAAACATGCTTGAAACTGATCACCGACCTTCGTGAAATGGGCATCCACACGCTCGGCGCACTCGGCGAAGCGAGCTTGAAATCACAGATGCGTCTCGCAGATAAATTTCAGTCACGCTACACACTCCTGCTCGGGAAAATGGAAGTGAAGAACGGCACAATCATCATCCGCGACATGGCTGCGGGCAAACAAAAGGAAATCAAGTTCAAGGATATTCTCCCGACGATCAAAAAAATGCTCGGCGAACAGAACCTCGACGCGTACACGCTCAAGGATCAGTTGGGGAAGGAAGTAGATGAAGATTAAATATCCAAATTCTTCACCCCCTTTGCATGCGTCTGAATAAATTTGCGACGGGGTGCGACTTCGCTCCCCATGAGCGTTGTAAAGATGGCATTCGCCTTTTCCGCGTCATCCATCGTGACTCGCAGCATCAGACGATTCTCCGGATCCATCGTCGTTTCCCAGAGCTGTTGCGGATTCATTTCTCCCAGACCCTTGTAACGTTGGATGTTCACTCGAGCGGATTTCTTGATTGATTTCTTGTCTTCATTTTCCTCTATTTCACTTGCTCCGCGAAGCTCCTCGAGCGAAGTGGAGTCTGATTCTTCTTGTTCCTCCACTCCCGCCACCCCCCACCCCTTGAGTACTCCTTCTTTCTGTTCATCGGTGAACGCATACTCGATGTCCTTCCCTTTTTGAATTTTGTAGAGCGGCGGCTGCGCGATGTACAAATTGCCGTTGTCGAGCAGTTCCGGGAAGTAGCGGAAGAAGAGTGTGAGCAGAAGCGTTCGGATGTGCGCACCGTCGACGTCAGCATCGGTCATGATCACGATGCGATGATAGCGCAAGCGCGTCATGTCCTTCACCTCGCCGATGCCGACACCCAGAGCGATGATCAGATTTTTAATTTCATTATTGGCAAGCATCTTGTCGAGCCGAGCCTGCTCAACGTTAAGAATTTTTCCGCGCAGCGGCAAGATCGCCTGAAACTCGCGATTGCGGCCCTGCTTGGCGGAGCCACCGGCAGAGTCCCCTTCGACGATGTAGATTTCACACTGCGTGGGGTCCTTGCTCGAACAGTCCGCAAGCTTTCCCGGCAAAGTCATGCCTTCGAGCGCTCCTTTGCGAATCACGCTGTCGCGGGCTGCGCGAGCAGCCATACGAGCGCGGGCGGCGAGAAGACATTTGGCGACAATATCACGCGCCTCGCCGGGATTCTCCTCGAGGTACTGGGCTAGTTTGTCGTTCACGACCGTTTCGACGGCGGTTTTCATTTCGGCGTTTCCGAGTTTCGCTTTTGTTTGTCCCTCGAACTGCGGTTCGCGCAGCCGTACCGAAATCACCGCAGTGAGGCCTTCGCGCACATCATCGGCGGAAAGGTTTTCCTCCTTCTCCTTGAGCAGCTCGAACTTTCGCGCGTGCGCATTGATCGTGCGCGTGATGGCGGCCTTAAAACCAGTCAAGTGATGACCCCCTTCGGAGGTGTGGATGTTATTGGCAAAACTGAGCACGTGTTCGTTGAACGACTGCGTGTACTGGAGAGCGACCTCCACCTGACCGTCGGGCGTGTCTTTCTCGAATGCGATGGGACTGCCGATCTTTTCCTGTGCTTCATTGAGGTGGCTCACGTACGCGCTGATCCCGCCTTCAAAGCTGAATCTATACAATCGCGGCCACACACGATCGAGCTCCGGGCGCTCGGCGCGCGCGTCCATGACGCCAAGCGTGATGCCTTTGGTGAGGTACGCCTGCTGGCGGAAACGCGTTAGGAGCGTATCGAGACTGAATTCCAAGGTGTCAAAAATTTCTTCGTCGGGCGTGAAGGTCACGATCGTGCCGCGCTTGTCGGTCTTGCCCGTCGAACGCACATCCGCAAGCGGCTTGCCGCGCTTGTATTCCTGCACATACACTTTTCCATCACGATGCACCTCCGCCTTCATGTGAATGCTGAGTGCGTTCACGACGGAGGAACCGACGCCGTGGAGTCCGCCGGAGACTTTGTAGCCGCTCCCCTCTCCGCCGAATTTTCCGCCGGCGTGGAGCGTCGTGAGCACCACCTCGAGGGCTGATTTTTTTGCTGTTGGGTGGATGTCAACCGGAATACCGCGGCCGTTATCTTCCACGCTGACGGAACCATCCGGCAGGAGTGTGACAAGGATCGTATCGCAGTGCCCGGCCATCGCTTCATCGATTGCGTTGTCGACGATTTCAAAAACGAGGTGATGGAGCCCGCGCGCATCGGTCGAGCCGATGTACATACCCGGGCGCTTGCGCACAGGCTCGAGTCCTTCGAGAACTTGAATCTGCTGCGCGGTGTACTTGGAATCGGATGCCATAGTTCCCCCGGAGTGTACCACGCTTCCTACATGTTGCTATAAAACTTCTTCTTCTTGTTCGCGGCACGATACTCCTCGCGCTTCAGTGCACGCATACGTGTGAGACGGCGATTGGGCTTGCGCACATGAATGTTCCGCTCGCGCAACATCTTGACCAAACCGAATTTTTGCACCTGCTGCTTGAACCGCTGTTGCAAGCGATCATTGGATTCCTCCCCGTGCTTATGAGCATGGATAGCCATAGGGCTGCGGCAGTGTAGGGTAGAGAATATGTGCGTGCAAGACCTAATATCGAAGAATTGCAGCAATCTCCTTCTTTTCCGGCATCTCATCTTTCGGAACCACAACCACTCGTCCACGATGTCGAAGCGTCAAGACCGCTGCGGTACTCAGGAGATCTTCACTCTTGTCGGTCTGGGACTCATGCAATGTTTGAGCGCCGGTTTCGGGAGCAAATGTCCCCCACTCATGTGCGCCTTCTGCGACGAAAAGAAGTTCCACTTTCCCCGCCTGCGCGCTGCCAAGAATCATACTCAGATCCGTCGACGTTCTGCCCGTCCCCGTCAGCGGTCCATAGGAATCAAGAAGTTTTCGGTGCTCTGCCGCAATGGCCGTTCGTACGATAGGCTCGGCTTTCTCCAGGATCTCCTTCGCCTCCATGCGGTCAGGATTGCCGCGAATGTATTCATGCAATAATTTTCCCGAGGTATCCATATGTTGATAAAGTCCATGCAACTCCTCAACGCCCGCAAAAATCAGGGGCGAATGCTGTTCATGGAGTAATGTATGTAGACTCTTACTGATGAGATTCAGATACACCTTGAGCTCCATCTCCCCGTCATCCTTGGAACTGTCGTGGTGATCTCCGAACGAATGCTCGGTCCCTTTCCATGCATCCTCGAAACTCGCAGGCATGCCGGCAACGTCCTTGAAGGACGCTTCACCGTCGCTGACTTCCAAAAGATGCGCATGTTTTTTGCTGACGGCAAGGACATAATAGTGTCGTCCATCCTGAAGTCTGGACAGAAGCGGGGTGATGCGAAACGTCGAGCCAATCACCGTGCACGGGTCCACAGATTCGGACAAAACGTACGCGGAGAAAAAAGAAGGGGAAAAGAAGAGCGCGAGGGTTTTGCCATGTACACCACAGCGCAGATGTTCCTCCGCATAGGCTCTGGCGGGCGCGAGGAATTGGCTCCTCCCCTTTTCGGAAAGTTCATAGCCGTGCAACCGCGTTTCGCACGCGCGCAGCGCAGTCTCGAGTCGCTTCTCATTTTCGCCCGCATGCGAGACTCCGGGCAGTACCTGTATGTACAAGGAGATACATGGGCCTTCTATCTGACTGATGAGCTCTGAAAGGAGTGGGTGCATGGAAATTTAGCGGAGGAGATCAAGGGCGCGAAGCAGTTGGTCATCGCGCTGGTCTGTTTGCGTGATGATGATATCGGGGGTGACGCCGACGCCGTTGATCTTACGCTTTTTCGGTGTCTGCCATTCCGCTATCGTCATCTTGAGGCTGGATCCGTCTTTAAACTGCAGAATCTGCTGCACGGTCCCCTTGCCGAACGTCTGTTCGCCGATGATGGTCGCACGCTTGGCGTCTTGCAAAGCACCCGCGACAATTTCCGACGCACTCGCGGATCCTTTGTTGACGAGCACAACCATCGGAATCGTCGGATCCACTGTCGGTGGATCGGAGGTGATATCGACCGCATCTTTGTCTGTGGAAAGAATGTGTGCCACCGTACTGCCCTCCGGGAGAAAATTGCTGATGACCGTTTCCGCTGCACTCAGGAGCCCCCCTGGGTTATTGCGTAAATCCAAGATGATGCCCGTGGGTCGATTTTGCTCGACTTCGGTGAGCAGTCCCCGAAGTTTGCGATCCGTTGTCTCACCAAACTGCGCAAGTTTGATGATCACGACCGTTCCCTGGCGCGAAATATCGATTTCCGGAAGCTTGATGAGGTCGCGCACCACATTGATGTCGAGTTCTGTGCCATTCCGGCGTATGTGCAGGGAAACCGTGGATCCCTTGGGGCCGCGAATTTTGTTGACGGCATCGAGCAAACTTAAGCCTGCGATACTCTTGCCATCCACCGTGAGCACTTGGTCCCCCGCTTTGATACCCGCATGTTCCGCCGGCGACCCCGCGAGAGGGGCTACAACCGTGAGGACATTATCGCGAAACTCCACCTGCGCACCGATTCCCGTCAGCTCCCCGCCGAGTTGATCTTTGAGATCCTTCGCATTCGCAGGACGCAGGAACACGGTGTATGGGTCATTCAAAGTGTTCACGATCGCTTCCGCCGCTTTGTAACCCGCTTCCTCGTCGTTGATCTTCTCTTGATACAAATACTGATTGTTGAGGAGTTGCCAGACGGTATGGAGCACATCTTCTTTTGGAATCTGGACATTCTCCTTTACTTTGTATTGAATCTGAATTTGTCCGCCGGGTGACTGCGTTTGCTGCACGCCCCCTTTGTCGCCGGCAACGCGCGTGAGGATCGCTCGAGCATCCAACCCTTTGAGAGCAGTATCTGCCCCAAAAAAATCATCGCGGAGCGGCTGAATCCAACTTTCTTGAATGGCGATGTTCACGGACTTTTCGAGATCGCTGCCGGCCTGAACATCATGAAAATGCTTCGGCGTACTGGTGGCTTTTAATTCCTTTAATTTCACGAGTACCTGCACCGCTTCACCGCGCGTGATGCCTTTTGCGAGTCCTAGGTCTTTCCCAAAGACATCGAGTGCATGGTATTTGTTGGCCGTACGAACGGAGGGGAAGAGTGCCGGAGGCACGCGACGACCGGACGGAACACTCCCCTGCTTCACCTGCTCGATGCCGAGCACCGTGATACTTGCGCGTACAAAATCACCACGGGTGACCACAGCATCATCCGACGTGCGAAGCATCTGTGCGACACCTGCACCCCCCACACCGAAAGGCAGAAGAACGGAGATGAGAAAAACGCTGATGTTTCTCTCCAAGCGAACACCAAACATACGAAAGAATGGAAAAAATACTTTTTTACTATACGCCGAAGATGTGCGTAGTCACAACTAGTCTGCCAACATTTCACGGATCACCAAATGTCCGCGTTCGCGCAAATTCTCCTTGCGCAAAAACAAATTTGTCAGCAACCAAAATCCTCCAACGACGTAGAACATTGCCGGCAGGAGCAGGAGCGGAATATTTTTGAAGATCACAGGAAGAGAGTTTCCCGCAACATCACCGATCGTTCGGGGATTGCCCGGGAGGAGATCCGGCACCGTTACAAGGAAATTGAAGAACGTATGAAGAAGCGTCGCACACACGAGACCCGTCAGAAGCATCTGGACTCGAAAGACCGATGTCTCCTGCAAATGAAACACGCGATGCACCGCGGCGAGGATACGATACATGTGCCCTTCCGCGCGCTGCTCCGCAAGATACGGACCGGCGAAGATCGCAAGTCCGAAGAAATATCCCATCACGCCCGTGGAGACGACGTGGACCATGGTTGTGAGGACCGACCGACCGAGCACATTACTGAGGAAGCCTCCGACATCGGGCGCCGCGGCATGGAAGAGATACTCATTCACGAACGCGGTGAAGTACACCGGATTGATGATGTTTTCTGCGAACGAAAAACCGATTGCGACGATAATAGAAAGCTGCAGCACATCGTCGATGCTTGAGAAGAGTGCCTTGGCGCTATGCGTGAGCGCCCAATACTTACTCACTTCCTCTATGATGCCAACGATCAGGAACGAGAGCAGACTGGAGAGAATCACCACGCGAAGGCCGGCAGCAGAACGCACATGCCCGCTCACGAATGTTTGCGCAGCCTGGCTGAAATTTTCCGGCTGGATGCGAAAGAGAAAAAATTGCAATTCCACGCCTTTATGGACGAGCGCATCATAGAAGAGGATAGGTACGGTCGCGAGCATGCCGGAGAAGAAGAGAAGCAGCACACGACTGATGCGTTCGGTGTGGTATTTCAAAAACAGCATGCACCAAATGGCCGCCGGTATCAGAGCCGTTCCCGCTGCGATCAGATGAATGGATCGCTGGCGCGGATCCTCGGTCCAGAGCAGATGCAGCGTCATCCAGAAGAGGAACGTCCCGAGCATGGTCGCCTTATTCTGCTCACCCCACGGTCCAAAGAGCGCCTTCCATCCAAAGAAGACAAGAACAACGAGAGCGGCCAGCGCGAACGAACTGTGCGTGGCGCCGGGCTTTAGAAATCCGCTGCTGATTTGAATGAGCGCGACCGAAAGCGCGGTCCCAAACACGGTCGCAAAGAGCAGCTGCGTCGGCTGCTTCTCCATGCGCCGCACGAGATCCAGACTCGCGATGGCAAGCACCGCGCAGGCCACAACGATGCTCCGGCCAAGCGAGAAATCGAGGGAGGGAAGAGAGAAAGACAACATCGTATTATTATAGCACTTTTTGTGCTTTCTTTCAAATATTGGAAATGGTCTGAACTGCGGCTACACTGCCGCACAATGCATCCTTCGAATGATCAAACATCGAGGCAGAACGACAGCTGGTTGTGTCTGCTCTTCATCATCGTGCTCTCCTTCTTTACGTACGCGTATAACTTCGGGAACCCCGCCGCGCTCTTTTGGGACGAAAACTACCATATCTCAAGCGCGCAGAAGTATTTGAACGGCGTGTCCTTCATGGAGCCGCACCCGCCGCTCGGCAAGCTCCTTATCGCGCTCGGCGAAAAGATTGTGCATCCGAACGCACTCACCAATCAATTCATCAACACCGATTACGCCCAGAATCCTCCCGCAGGATTTTCGTTCGTCGGGTTCCGGCTATTCCCAACGCTCCTCGCGTGGTGGACGGCGCCCCTTCTCTTTGTCATTTTCCTGCTGCTCACGAGACGACATCTCTGGGCAATGCTCCTCAGCTTCCTCTACGTATTTGATAATGCGCTCATCGTGCATCAACGCGCCGCAATGCTTGAGTCGACGATGCTCTTCTTCGGATCCCTCACGATCCTTGCCTTTCTGTGGCTCCTGGAATGGAACGATGATCCGAAACTTTTTCGCCGGGCTTCGATTCTCTTTGGTGCGGCATTCGGTTGCCTGCTCGCGACCAAAGCGTTCGGATTGATTTTCATTCTCGTCATTCCGTTCCTTGCATACAAACTACGGCATCACCTCAAACAATTTTGTATATTTCTGGGGTACGGCTTCAGCGCATTTCTCGTTCTCTACTGTGGAATTTGGTACATCCATTTTGCACTCGGGACGACCGTTAATCCGAGTCTCCCCGACAAGGGCTACTACCAAGCGTCGCCGGAATATAAAACAATCCTCGATCAGCACCGGACACGCTCACTCAGCGCTTTTCCCGTGATGCTTCGCGACTCCCTCGCATTCGTGACTCATTACGAAAAAGGCGTCCCGCGTCTCGACATGTGTAAAAAGGACGAGAACGGCAGTCCGTGGTTCTACTGGCCGTTTGGTGCGCGCTCCATCAGCTACCGCTGGGAATCACTTGAGGGTGGCAATGCGTATCGGTACATGTATCTGCAAGTGAATCCTGTGATCTGGCTGACGGCATTCATCGGACTTCTTCTCGCCGCTTTTCTTCTGCTCGCTCAATATCTTCTGCCCTCGAACCCAAAATTAAAAAACCCTTTCCTGCTGACCGTATTTTTCACACTGTACGTCTGTTTCCTCATAGCGGTCAGCCGGATCGATCGAGTGATGTACCTGTACCACTACTTCCTGCCGCTTTTCTTCACCTTCTTCCTCTTTGCGCTTGTGCTCAATGAGCTGGAAGTCATCGGCCGCTTCCACCTGACCGATCGCCGAAAAACCATCGCGCTGCTTTCGCTCGGCATCGCCATCTTCCTCTCGTACCAATTTTACCGACCCTTCACGTACTACGAACCCCTGACGGACAAGCAATTCGCGAAACGCAATATCGTACGGCTCTGGGACTTGAAATGCGTCCGGTGTGATCTCAACGATCCTCTCGTCGTGCCAAAGTGAGCGGTGATATTTGATGTGGGATTTTTTGCTTGCTTTCTCAGTATATACAATGTATACTTTCGCTATGCGAGCACGACTCACCAAGTGGGGCAACAGCATTGGCATCCGTCTTCCGAAAGTATTTATGATGCAAATGGGCATTATTCCAGGGAAAGAAGTCGAGATTGAATTGCACGAAAACAACATCACCATCTCAAAACCAGTCGAATCTCTTGGATCTCTGCTCAAGAAAGTGACATCAAAGTCATTGCACCATGAGACGGAGACAGGTCCCGCGGTCGGTCGCGAGGTATGGTAAAGAAATTTGCACCATCACGAGGCGATATCGTCTCTCTTCAGTTCAATCCGCAACGTGGCCGTGAACAAGCCGGAAGGCGACCGGCACTCGTACTGACACCCAAGGAATACAATACACGTGTGGGGCTCATGATCGCTTGTCCGATTACGAGTCATTCGAAAGGATATCCCTTTGAAGTTGCGCTTCCAGCAAGTATGAAAACACATGGCGTCATCCTTGCGGATCATGTGAAAAGCCTTGACTGGTCCGCACGCAACGCACGCTTCATCGAACGTCTCTCACCGGACATGCTGCAAAACGTCGCACAGAAGCTCACAGTTTTGCTCCCGCCAACGTGAGAAGTTCCCGAAACATTTTGAGAATCACCGAGAGATTTGCCCCGGTCTGCGCACCAAATTTTCGCGGGTAGTGCGGGACGTCGACTTGATGCCAAGCGATTCCGTTTTTTTTGAGATTCAGAAACATCTCGGCGTTCACGAGTGCGCCGGTCGCATGCACGGGACGGATCCTCTGCCAAATATCACGCCGGAAGATCTTCATCGCGCAGTTCACGTCGCGCACCCACACGCCCAGTACCACCCACGTCAGCAGGCCAAAAAGCTTCGCATTGAGCTTGCGCATAAAAGGATCGGCGCGCCTCCTTCTTCGTCCTGTCACGAAAGCGAAGCGCTCAAGATGCGGCAGCAGTCTATCGAAATCCTCCGCACGGAATTGTCCATCGCTGTCCATGAAGGCGACGATGTCACTCCTCGCTCTGTCGCAACCCGCCCGCACAGCCGCACCGTATCCTTTGTTTGGATGATGGGAAACAATGCAGAGATTGTCGTACGTTTGCACGAGTGACTGCAGCACATCGGCAGTTCCATCGGTCGACCCGTCATTCACGACGATGATCTCACCCTCGATGTTTTTTTTCTTCATCCACTCATGCACGTCCTGCACGCTCGCAGCGATGTTCTGCTCCTCGTTATAGCACGGAAGAATAATGGAAAGATTCACAGTGTTGCATGCTAGACGCAACACATTTTTTTGTCATCTTTTTTTGCATTGCGCTAGAATAACCTCATTCCTTCTTACATAACAATCGTGCATCAAGCCAAACGCACTGCGCTCCCGATCATCTTGTTTGCATGTGTCGGGATCGCGCTGAGCACCATGCAAGGAATGCTTTCGCAGGTATCGCTCGGTCAAGCAACAATCACTGCAAACGGACAGCCCGCACGTCTATCGGGCTTTCCGATACGTCTACCCGGAGCACCCGAGGGAGACTACACGATCACCTTTCCTCTTTCAGTCGGACGGATCCGACCTGCGCGTTACTACATTCTGCCGGACGACTGCCTGCAGGAACTTTTCATAAACGGCGTGGCCGTTCATGCGCCTGAGTTTCCTTTCTGTGACTACGTAAGGGGACGCACGCTGGATCTGAGTCCGTATCTGCATGCAGGAGTCAACAACGTACGGGTCACGATCCATAATGGCATCGGAGACCTTGGACTGCTTATGCATCCGTCATTTTCGGACATTGTCTGGTTACTGCCGCTGCTGCTCCTGCTCGTGACCTTTGCAGCAACCTGTTTTCTTGCCGTCGTTCTTTTGCGTACGCCAACATGGATTATTGCATCGTGCGTCGTGCTCATGCTCGGTATAACCCTGCGAGGATACTATCTCTTCACAACACCCTATTGGGTACGCGGGCACGACACCGACGCACACATCGAATACATACGATACATTGCAGATCATCACACTCTGCCGGAACCGAATAAAGGCTGGGAATTCTATCAACCTCCGCTCTACTACGCCCTCGGAGGTCTCTGGACAGATGCAGGACGTGCAACGGGATTCACAGAGGAGAGCATAGTCCAAAGCATACAATGGTGGTCCTTCGCACTCTCCATTGGATCACTGCTCCTGATGTTCCGAATCGGGGTGCGTGTCTTTAGAAGGGATCAGCGAAACCTGATACCGATTTTGCTCAGTGTTCCTGCGTTTCTGCCATCGCTCGTTTTTCTCAGTGCTCGAATCAATAACGATATTTTGGTGACGTTCCTGGAATTTCTCGCAGTGACGCTCTTCATAGAATGGTGGCATAGGCCATCACGTCTTGTGTGGATCGCTACAGCTTTGGTAACGGGCCTTGCGATTCTCACGAAAAATAATGCCATCGTCTTACTTCCCGCATTCACAGTCTCTCTCCTGCTCCAACCTCCTTTGAAGGGCAAAGGACTATGGAAGAAAAAGGCGATCTTAGCTGCCACAGCATGCATGACGGTCCTCATCATTGCCGGGTGGTTCACAGTCTATCGTTCGTTCTTGGGTACCTCGCAGAATCTGATCGTCGGCAATACAGGCAACTTGAACGGCGGCTTGCGACTACAAAACAATGCTTCGTATTTACTCACCTTCAATCCTGCATCCGTTCTTGAGCATCCGTACAACAGTCCCTGGAGCGACGAGGCTCGTCGACAATACTTCTGGGAATACTTGTACCGTGCGGCATTTTTCGGCGAATTTGATTTCGGGCCTGAGCACCGGACGATCGCCTCCTTCGTCCTCTTCTTTTCACTGCCGCTGTGTGTCGTTGCTCTCTATGGATTATTCTGCGGCTTTCGATATCGATTTTCCGCTTGGTTGCCGATGGCACAAATCGGACTCTGGTCGCTGGTCGGGCACTTGGTTTTTCGCTTCTCCTTTCCCTTCGCATCCTCACAGGATTTTCGCTATTCCACTATCTTACTAGCACCCTTCTCATACTTTCTCGCAATCGGCATCGAGGGGCTGCGTCACCCGATTCTTGCGCGAACCGCGTTGATCGCGCTGGAAGCGACCATCATTCTTTGCGTTCTTCTGATAACATGATGCGTCCACAATTTTTGCGTAGCCTAGATGGGTTTATTTTGTGATCGAAAAAAGAATACATAGCCTGTTTCGGAGAGCTCTGGCACACATGGCCACGGTACTTTTGAAAAGTTCCTTTGGAGTTCCTGCTCAACGGTAGATCGTAAATCATTAATATGATAGTCGCGCAGAACCACGAGTTCGGCCTGCGTCACACTTTGCAGAAATGCCTGTCGAAATTGTGGATGGTCACTATCTAAAAGCTTATCAAATTGAAGGAAAAGCGGACCGAGAGGAGAATGCACGGTGTAGGCATATGGCTGCTGTCCATTTGACCCGAGAAACAGATAGCGGGAGAGATGGCAGGCATCGAGAATCGCATCAATCTGGTCGGCTGCTTCCCTAGCCGGAGTGCTGTCTGCACGAATAAACTGTAGTCGGCCGATATAATCGATCTTGCGTTCAGTGAACGTCACTGCAAAAAGAAAAAATGCCATCACTCCGCCAAGAATATACTGCAATCGTTTCTTCGGTGTTCTTTGTATGTCTTGTAGGAAGATTATGAAGAATGTAATGAACCCCGGCACAGCGAAAACAAAGTGATGATTGTAGTATTCACCACCAAGCCCCACTGACAGCCCAAAGAGATACAAAGCACAGAGCGCGGCACACGAGCGACGGACGAACAGCCATCGGTTGCCATGTGGAAGGACACCGAGGAGATATGAGAGTGATAGGAATGTGATAGTGAGAGAAAGGGCCGGTTCATAGGCCCATAGATCCCAGAAAATCCTTTCCAGATGGAATGCTCTCAGCCAAGGAGATCCGAATGTATTGATGTGTTTCCCGATCATCTCCGGAAGATAGATACTGGAATACGGCAGTGCATATTGCAAGATCACCATAATGAAGATGCCAGTGCCAGCGGCGATCGCAAGTGGAAGAACGTAAGCATGAAGGAAGGAGTGCGGCTTGTCGGCGCATAGTAGAAGAGCGCATCCCATTGAGACAAAAAGGAATGGTTCCTTCATTCCGATCGAAAAAAGTAGAAAGAGAGAAGCAAATGCAATCCTTATCCATGTCCATTTATTTGCATTCTTAAGATCGGCGATCACGATAAGATAGACAATCAAGAAGAATGCTCCGAAAGATTCCACTTGGAATTCTCCACTGCGTTCCGCTGCATAGAGTGCAATGGCAATACCAAAAAGAAGGCTGAGACAAAGAGTGAAGAGTACATAGCAGTTCCTGATGTCGCGATGGGACATCCACATAAGCCTGAGTATGACTAGCGAAACGCACGTCCCTGCAATAGCAATGACTTCCATGATGCTCCCGAACGCAGCCCCACCCGTAAGCCATAGAGACGCGGCACTCAAAAGATAGATGCCCGGTGGCTTGATGTCGAAAAGATCACGATATGGAATCAATCCATTGAGAATGCCTCTTCCGACACCTAAATAGACCGTTGTGTCCCACGTTATGGGACCTTGTGATTCATAGAGAAGACGATGGTACAGGTCGTACATTCCCCAAAGACCAGCAATGGCAAATACCATACAGGACAGAATGATGAGCACCCGCTTTCTGAGCGTCCATTTTTTTGAATCAGAAGAGTGATGCATGAATAGCAGTGTAGCTACACAACGAAAAAAATGCTTGGCGCGCCCTTCAAGTTTATAAAATGCACTCTCCTCCACATTCAACCGTTCACCGGAAGGCCATTCAAAACTAATGCTGCAATCTTGCGCCCCTCCCGCACTGCAAAATTCGTACCACGGTCTTCCGGAAAAATCTGTGAAAAGTTTGCGAGGTAGACTCCTGGCAACCGAGAGAGAGAGGGCGGAATTTTCCTCACATAGTCGGTATCAACTACATGTTGTGCATTTTTCAACCGAAACAGGAATGTCTGTCGTACAGCGGAAGTATCAAAGTGCGGGAACATCTTTTGCACCCCTTCCAGCATGATACGGCATACGTGATCTTCCGATTGAATAAAAAACGAATGATCGTGCGGCAGATAGGTCCCCGCGTAGTACACATGCTCTCCTCCATACATTGACGGATCGATCAGCCGGGTATGCTGGACGAATACGAGAAAGGGAAGTCCGGCATCAAGAACATTGGTCCAGTACTGCTCGGCCAAGGATTGGGTAGAAGTAAATACGAAACACACTGCACCGAGATAGTCGATACTTCGCAGGAGCTCAATGTCCTTCTCACTGACATGAGAATCTCCGTCGATCAGTTTCGCAAAAACGGAGGATGGTATTGTTGCAATCACACGATCATAGGCCGTGCTGTCGGATTCCGTCTGCACTTGAACTTTTCCTTCATCATTCGCACGCAAGGATCGAACAGAAGCATGCGTGTGCATTGTTACGCCATTTTTTTTGGCGGCTTTCGAGAGATTGTCGATCAATACTGCAAACCCACCTTGAAAATAACCCAATTTTTCCTTGGCAAAAATATTTGTTTTTGATCTTCCGCGCGTATGAATTCTCGCCCACAGCCACGCCATCGATACGCGGTTGTAGAAATGATGGAATTTTCCGATGAGTAATGGTTTCCAGAGATGTTCGAAAACACTTTTTCCACACCAACGTGTCATCCATTCAGCTGCAGGTACATGTATGAACCTCGACCAGCGACTTGTTTTCTGAAGATAGAATGTGACAATACCAAGCCGTATGCGAGACAGAAAAAGCAAGGGGCTATAGGACAGCAGGGAAGTTACCGTTCCAAACGGATAGATCTTGCCATTCTCATAACAACCTATGGAACTCGGCCTCCACAGCAATGTTGCTTCGATTCCCAATTCTTTCACAAGATCAATAATATCTCGATCTGTTAAAAAGATGTGATGATACGTTTTCTCGAGCGACGTGCCGTTCAGTGGAAAACCCGCTGCCAGACCGCCGATCTGATCGGAGGCTTCGAGTATATCTACTGAGTGACCGAGCTTCGACAACTCATAGGCTGCAGTCAGGCCTGTGATGCCACCACCGATAACAGCAATCTTCATATGAACTTTAAGGAACGCGCGCATCTTCCTGAAAACCAGAGAGGATAGCAAGATGAGAAGGCTCTGGTATGATAACGCATGTTCTGTCCGTTTCAGTTATGCCCGCCTCCACGCTTGATCAATTGGTATCGCTCTGCAAACGCAGAGGATTTATCTTCCCCGGCTCCGAGATTTACGGTGGACTGGCAAACACCTGGGACTACGGGCCGCTCGGGGTGGAACTGAAAAATCGCATCAAGAAGGAATGGTGGAAGATGTTTGTGCATCAGCGCGCTGACATGGTCGGGCTCGACAGTTCCATCTTGATGAATCGCAAAGTCTGGGAAGCGAGCGGACACGTGAGCAATTTCAACGATCCGTTGATCGATTGTAAGAAGTGCAAGCAGCGTTTCCGCGGCGATAAATTGCTGGAAGTGAAACTTGGCGTGGAAGCGGCTGCAGTCCTCAAACTCGACCAAATCGAGCCGATGCTGCGGGCGGAAAAAATAAATTGCCCGCACTGCGGCAACTGCGATTGGACGCCCGCGAAGAAATTTAATTTGATGTTCAAAACGGAGCAAGGCGTTATCGAGGGTGAAGGCGACACCATTTACCTCCGCCCCGAAACAGCGCAGGGTATTTTTGTCAATTTCAAGAATGTTTCCCAGACGATGCGGCTGAGACTCCCCTTCGGCGTCGCACAGATCGGAAAAGCGTTTCGCAATGAGATCACCCCAGGCAACTTTACGTTTCGCACGCGCGAGTTCGAGCAGATGGAAATAGAATATTTCTTTGACCCTTCGCAATCAAAATGGGAGGACGTATTTAATGAATGGAAAAAAGCGAGTTGGTCGTTCCTCGTCGATGTGCTTGGTATCGATCCGAAGAATCTGCGCTTCCGCGATCACGAAAAAGATGAACTCTCGCACTACTCCAAAGGAACCACCGACATCGAATACAAATTCCCATGGGGGTGGGGTGAGCTCTGTGCCGCGGCGGCCTACCGCACTGACTTTGATCTCATGCAACACGAGAAACACAGCGGCGAAGATCTCCACTACACGGACCCCGATGATCCGACACGCAAAATCATCCCCCACGTGATGGAGCCGAGCTTCGGCGCCGATCGTATCGCACTCGCGGTGCTCCTCGACGCCTACACGGAGGAAAAACTGGAAGATGATGTGCGAACGGTCCTGAAACTCGATGCAAAGGTTGCTCCATTCGACCTCGCAATCTTGCCACTCTCGAAGAAGGAAAACCTTATCTGCAAAGCACAAGAATTGTACAAAAAAATTGTTCAAGAAACTGATCTCTACATCGACTTTGATGTCACAGGCAGCATCGGCAAGCGCTACCGCCGCCAGGACGAAATCGGTACTCCGAAGTGCATCACAGTCGACTTCGGGACCATCGGGGAAGACAGCGCCCAAGGAAAAAAAGATACGGTGACCATCCGTGATAGGGACAGCTTGCAGCAGGAACGCCTGCCGATCGGCGATCTCCTTAAGCGCCTGACATGCTGAGAGCGATCCTTATCGTCGTCACCTTCATCGTATATGCAATGCAGCTACGAAACGGCTTCGTCACCTTCGACGACGATATCTTAGTCTTCAATAATCCCGTGGTGCATGCGATGACGCTCTCCAATATTTGGTTCGTTTTCACGCACTTCGATCCGGAACTCTACATTCCTTTCACATTCCTGATTTATCAGGCGGAATGGTTCATCGGCGGCGGTTCTCCCCTCGCCTTTCACATCGTGAGCCTTATACTTCACATTGCAAATGCTCTGCTCGTGATGGAATTACTATGGTTCCTGACGGAGCGTCGCGTACTGGCGTTTGCATGCGCGATGATTTTTGCCGTTCACCCGCTCAATACCGAGGCCGTCAGTTGGATCAGCGCGCAGAAGGATCTCCTCTCGTCTTTTTTCTTCCTGCTCTCCTTACTCACATACAGTCACAATCACCGTCGTATCTCTGTCCTGACCTTTACCCTCGGCCTCCTCTCCAAAGTCTCGATCATTTCATTACCTCTCATTTTGATTCTGATCGATATCTACAGAGGAAGAGTGATCAACCGACGAGCGCTCATCGAAAAAATTCCCTATGTCCTGGTTGCACTCCTCTTTGGCATCATCGCGCTCTTCGGAAAACACGATGTCATCACAGGCGCCGGCCCCGTCACATACATCCTGATCGGCGCAAAGGGCGTGACGCTTTCGTTGCTGCATTTCTTCTGGCCCGTACATCTCTCGGTCCTCTATCCCTATACAAAGACTGTAGTGTGGAGTTCACCCGATCTCGCATTTCCATTGATTGCTTCGTTTGCATTGCTTGCAATCGCAGTCATCGCCGCACGGAGAAATAAAATGATCCTTCTCGGCTTCGGCTTTTTTCTCCTCACGCTGCTCCCGACATTTTCCAACATCGTGAAGGCGGGTGATCTGTACGTGACGTCGGATCGGTACATGTATCTGCCGATGATTGGCCTGTTGATTCTCGGTGCATTCCTATTTCGAAATTCTCTCACCAAGACCCAAATTTTTCTCCTACTTCTTGTGTCTTGTTTCTTCGCGGTAACAGCACATACGCAATCTCTCATTTGGGAAAACACGCAAACCCTCTTCGAACATGTCCTTGCGGTCTCCCCCGACTCTTCCCTCGCGCACAATAAAGTCGGCAGCCAATTATTCGACAACGGATATATTGATGCGGCGGAGAAGGAATTTCGAACCTCACTGACACTCAAAGAGAACCCCCGCGCGCACTATAATCTGGGACTCGTATTTCTGGAACGAAATGATTTTGCGAATGCTGTGATTCAAAATCAGAAGGCGATTGCTTTGGAACCGACGTATGCCCCCGCGCATGTGAATCTCGGATACATTTTCTGGAAACAGGGCAACCTCGCCGAGGCAAAAAAACATTTTCGGATCGCGATCGAGAATGAAATCAACGCCAGCGACGCACGGACGAATCTCGCGCTGATTGAATTGTCAGAATCAGTGAATGCCAAGCCATAAAGAGAGTTGACAGTGCTGGCAAAGTGCTATGATAAACGCATGCCAAGTTTCGAGGACGACGAACGGCTTGAGCGCGGTGAACATGATCCTGAAAGAAGACGACCTTACGATCTCGCCATCAGTGAGCAAGTTGCAAACGATGTAAAATCTGCCCTCTACGAAATTGTCACGCGCATTTGTCATGAAAAAGGCAAGGAAATCGATCAACTGGCAGAGTTCAAGGGAGAACCTGACACCATGTCCGTTGTCTGTTTTCCTCAAGGGAATTTCACCGACCATGCGATACTGGCAAGCATCTCTTTGCGTTTGCAGAGGGAATGCAGGATAGAATCCAATGATGTCCGACGCACTGAATGTAAGACAGTGACCATCTATCCGGAATACGTATGGAAAGCACTCGAACGTATTTCCGATTCGAATCGTGTCACCGTCGCAGCACTGCTCTGCGCACCGCTACTCAAACATCAGAAAATCAGACATACTGATGCGATCATGGTGAGAGATGCCATGCAAAATTACAAAATACCCTCATCATTTTCCACGCCCCAACCGCTCGTGGACGATGCAAAGGAAAGAAATGAAAAGACAAAAATGGGCTTTGCAGCTTTGTTGGATCGGTGGAAAAAATTTGCGGGTGAGTCCATTCTTCGTGGCATACACCCTGTGAATGTAGATTTGCTGAGAGTGCATCAAGACAAAGATGCGCTTTCGTACGATCTGGATATTACCGGCAGTCACGGGATCACCCTCTCTGAAACACATCTCTGTTGGTCAAACAACCACTGTGTCTCTCCGGCGGGGCCGGAAAGTTGGCAATACACAGGATGGTTGGTGAATGGCCTTCCGAAAGTTCACCGCATTCAGCTGGCCGATTATCTCCAAAGAAAATACGCAGAGACGACGTCTGGCGACGCATATGAAGCTGCGACGGACGATGCGGCATTTGAGCACGTAAAGATGAACGATCTCCTTGATCGTATTCGTGAAGGTTCTCTGAGTGAATCGTGAGTATGGAAACATTCGATGACGGCTACCAATGCCCGGACGCTCTGTCGAGAGAAGATCTGGCGGTTCTCCTGAGTAGCATTCAGGCATGCCAAGAAGATGGAATAACATGCTACCTCGTCCTCGACGAGCGCACACTTGAGATCACCCCACTCTATCCCTATCGACGACTGCTCACGCGTCTGCGAGTACTCACGCAAGAAGAGAATCAAGAACGCCCCTACATCTCCACAGATATTCCCACAAACCGTGTACTCATTCGCGATACCTCTGCTCTGCGCGATCCATTCATTGATGTGTTCCTTGAAAAACATCCGCCCGGTCGCTATCTGTCATGGGATCTGTTCGAACGAGCAAGAGAAAATGCCCGCCTGCCTCGGTCGAGAGAACTGTACGAAGCATTCATGGATGCTATTCCGCTTGATCTTTCCCTGAGACAACTCGGAGATCTCGTCCGACCCCTTTTGAATGCCGGTGAGTACCTTGGCATTCCCGAACAAGCGGAGCAGATCTTGCTTGCTGCGGGGATGCCGCGACCACAGATCGAAGAGTGCGTCACGATCGATGATCGACTGCGACATATCCATGCAAGTAATTTTGAAAAGTGGACAGGGTCTTCCCCATATCCCCCAACTATTACGTCAGCTGCCCAATTACACACGCTTGTACAAAAAAGCCGGGGTAAGGTGATCGCTGCGTATGTCGCCTATCTCAAATCCTTGCGTCCGGAAGATCTCGATGTCGCGCGACCGATCATCGAAGAATTATGCCACATTCGCATTCAATCTGTTCAAATGTCCGCACGTAAGATACTTCGTGATCTGCTGTCAATCGACTTGCCTTAGCTTGCGAGTGCGTGTATAAAGCCTCTACTTTCCTCTCGAACTGATCGCTGCGGTCCTGACCGCGTGGCTTCCGGTCACGCTCTTCCTCCGCACTAGGCGATAAGACGTTTGAGAGCTGACCCCAAGGATTTTTCTACCGCTTCCGACTTCACCCTATTGTTATGTCTGTTCCCACCGAACAAGAACTCCTGGCTTCCGCCTGCCACTTCGGCCATCCGAAGGAAAAATGGAACCCGAAGATCGCACCGTACCTCTTTGGATCCCGCAAGGGCATCCATATTTTTGACCTCACAAAAACCCGTGAGGGACTCGAGCGCGTCTGCGAATCACTCAAGAAATTACAGAGCGAAGGGAAAGTGATTCTGTTTGTGAGCACCAAGCAACAGGCGATCCCAATGATCGAGAAAATGGGCGCCAGCCTCGGGCAACCTGTCGTCACGAAGAAATGGATCGCAGGACTGCTCACGAATTGGCCGACGCTCAAGCGACGACTCCAGTATTACTTGGATCTTCGCAAATCTTTTCAGACCGGCGAGGTGGAAAAGTACACGAAGAAAGAGCAAATGAGTCTGCGCAAAAAATTAACGAAGCTCGATGCCGCGCTCTCAGGAGTGTCGCACATGACGGGACTTCCCGATGCGGTTTTTGTGGTCGATGCGGTGCGCGACCACGTGGCGGTGCTCGAGGCAAAGAAACTCAGCATTCCGGTGTTTGGCATCTGCGACAGCAATGCGGACCCCGATGAATTCACCGCATGCATTCCTGCCAACGATGATGCCGTCAAATCCATCGAGATCTTGCTCCACACCGTCAACGAATCGATGGTCGGCGGTAAGCGTAAGGAAGAGAAAAAGGAAGAAGTCCCCGAAGTCCGTCATGTGATTTCCTCGTCCTACTAACTACTCACTACACACTACCAACTCGTCGTATGTCCATCTCCGCCTCCGCCATTCAGTCTCTTCGCGCCCGCACAGGTGTCTCGATCAGTGCCTGCAAGGAAGCGCTCGAGGAAGCAAACGGCAATGAGGAAAAAGCAATCGAGATTCTCCGCAAGCGCGGGATCGCTCAAGCAGCCAAGAAAGCGGCACGCGAGCAGTCGGAAGGGCTGGTCTTCCTGAAGGAACAGGGTGCCAAAGCCGCCGTGCTGGTTCTTCGCTGCGAGACGGACTTCGTCGCACGCGACGACGGGTTTCAAGCAGTCGGTAATGCACTCGCGACAACACTGCTGGAGAAAGGAATGGACGCAATGAAAAAGGAAGCGGAAATGCAATTGCCGGAACTCGTCCAGAAGCTCGGCGAGAACATCACCGTGGAGGACTTTCACGTGATCGAAGCACCGGTCCTCGGGACGTACCTCCACAGCAACGCGAAGATCGGCGTGATCATCGGCCTCGATGGCAGTACCGGAGACGTCGCCCGCGACATCAGCATGCACGCAGCAGCCCTGAGCCCTCGGTACGTGCACCCCGAGGAGGTCGGATCTGACGTGCTCGAGAAGGAAAAGGAAATCTGGCGCGAGCAATTGAAGAAGGAAGGCAAACCCGAAGCGATGTTTGATAAAATCATGATGGGCAAAGAAAAGAAATTCCGCGAGGAGAACGCCATCGTCAAACAAGCGTTCGTGAAGGATCCCTCCAAGACCGTGGAGAAACATTTGGGCGATGCGAAGATAACTGCCTACATCAGGGTGTCAGTGGTCTAGTTTTCATTCTAAAACTGTCGCGTGCAGTGGGTCTTGCGGGCCCCGCTGCTAAGCGACTCCTCTTAGAGAAGGGTGGGTTACATGGGAGGGACACCGTAGGTGGCCATCCCATGCCGTTTACCACTTGTGCCACGGCATCTCTATTTCATCGAGCGGAATATCATCGAGGGACTGCGCCACTTTCTCTCCCGCAAATTTGCTGATGAGGCTGTGCAGACGTTTGCGCAAGATGTACGCAATCACGCCGAATGATCCGAAAGCCGCAAGTGCGATACCGTAGAGCGTGAAAGGCGGTTGTGTCTGCACCGGTGCTGCGGGCTTCAGAATTGCACTGCAATCAGGCGCGCAATCTTTGGTGCCATCACATACTTCGCCTTTATCGACTACCTGGTCACCGCAGCTCGACTTTCGGCAGGAGGTGCGGCAGCTATTCGGGAACGTATCGGAATTATTCCGGCCGTTGTCGCACTCTTCCCCGGACTGTACGATGCCATCGCCGCAAGAAGGAACACGGCAGGTTGTGTCGCAGAGTCCGTCGACGCCATTGCTCTGACCATGATCGCAGTATTCACCGGGCTGTACGAATCCGTCGCCGCACAGCGGTTTCTTGCATTCGTTCGTACACGAATCATTGTTCGATTGATTCCCATCATCGCACGCTTCGGCTGCCTCACGAATACCGTTGCCACAGGCCGCAAGTTTGCAAAGATTATTGCAATCGTCATTGTTCACACGGTTCCCGTCGTCACACTCTTCGCTCGCCTGTATCACCCCGTCTCCGCAACGGGGAAGTTTACATTGATTCGAGCACGCATCATCGTTGGTCGCGTTTCCGTCATCGCATTCCTCGCCCATATCCATGACGCCGTCGCCGCATTTCGGCAGTTTGCAGGTCGTGTGGCAGTGCGCACCTGACGCATTCGAGTTATTCAGTCCGTCATCACACTCTTCGCCCGGTTGCATGATCGCATCGCCGCACTTGGGCAATTTGCATTGATTCGTGCAGTTGTCCGCATTGATCTGATTCGCGTCGTCACACTCTTCGCCCGACTCCACGATGCCGTCGCCGCAAGCCGGCAACTTACACTTGTTCGAACAGGCATCGGTATCAACGCTGTTCCCATCATCACACTGTTCCCACGGCTGGACGAAGGCATCCCCGCAGATCGGCAGCCGACAGCTGTTGGTACAATTGTCAGTATTGATCTGGTTGCCGTCATCACATTGCTCTCCGGCATCCATCGTTCCATTGCCGCAGATCGCAGCTGCAACCGGAGCACGAGCAGCGCTCGGTGCGGGTGTGACATTCACCGAGCTGACCGCATTGAACGAGCTCACCAACATTGTGGAACTCATGGAACTTTCCGAAGTCTTACTTGCGGGACACGCGGGGTTGAATTTTCTCTTGCAGCCTCCGTTGCAATTATTCTGCAGATCGCACGTCGGGACGGTGCACACCACGCCGCAGGACGGCGAAAGGTAATGGATCTCCGTCGTCAGTTCGCCCGTTGTAGGATCTTTCACATACATTTCCTCCTTGTCCGGCTCACACTCTTCGGCTAAGGACGGGGAAATGATGTCATCGCCGCAGTAGAGAAGCTCGCACGCACTCGTGCAATTGGTGAGTCCGTTACGCGCTTTCCCAAAATCACACTCTTCCGCCGTATCAAGTACCCCGTTGCCGCAGGTGGCAGGGACAGAACTGCTGGAAGCGGACTTCACCGGGCACCCCGGGTAGCCGTACGGCTTGCCCACACAATCAGATGTGGTCGTCGCAGAGAGTCCGAGACTCGGAATGATGACCATCCCGAGCAAGGTGAGTACGCCAAGGAGCGCGACGGCATGGATTTGTTTTTTCATAGACGTTTCCATCCATTATAGCATTTTTGCGGTCCATTGCCTAGACCCGACAATTGCCAAAGAGAGAGCATCATTTCGTGATATATATAGGTCGGACCATGAATCCATGCTATACTGTACTCAATGGCAAAAGCAGATATCCTCATTGCCGAAGACGATACGGTGCTTCGGAACCTCTACATCAAGAAGTTTTCCGTCGCCGGGTATAC
Organism: Candidatus Peribacteria bacterium; assembly: GCA_023245865.1. Taxonomy (GTDB): domain Bacteria; phylum Patescibacteriota; class Gracilibacteria; order Peribacterales; family Peribacteraceae; genus JAHFJN01. Next base: position 171,408 of record JAHFJN010000001.1, on the reverse strand, counting down.
CATCCGCGCCGTGGAAGATGGCGAACAGGCGCTTGCGGAAATCGCACGTCAGACGCCGGAAGTGGTCGTCCTCGATATTCACATGCCAAAAATGGACGGATTTCAAGTCTTGGAAAAATTCCCACGTGAGACGCGCAAGTTCCCGGTCGTGATGCTCACGAACTTTGCCGATGAGGCCTCACGAACACGGGGACGAGAACTCGGAGCGGACGATTACTTCATTAAGAAAGACATGACCATCAAGTCGCTCCTCGAGATGGTGGAGAAAGTGTATGAACAGTGGAAACGTACACATCCCTGATTTATAATCCCAGCCACGCCATCCACCTCGACATCCAGAGAAGTGGGTGCTTCACATTCATCGGATGACTCAGGAGAATATCATGACGCAGTGACTCGCGAATTTTTTTCAATGCGCGGCGTCTCCCGCGAATCAGAACGTTCACTTCTCCCATATCATCGAGCGACGAACGCATGAAATTCGCGGAACCGATGAACGCTTGTACTCGATCGACGAGAATAATTTTTGCATGGAACACGCCCGGATACAGAAGTACTTTCATATGCGATCTTCGCCCTTCCGAAAGCAATCGGTCACATGTGCGCATGTTCGCGTGGTTGTGAAAATCCATCGCTGTCGGCAGCAGAACCGTCACTCGAACGCGCCGTTTACTGAGAGCTATCAGCCGATTTGTCGTATCAGGATCGGAAAGATAACAATGCTCCACAACCACGGAGCGCTTCGCGGCGTCCAGCATACATTGCAGGGTCGGTCGTATGTTCTTCTCACGTTCCGTGTTCATGACAAGTCGAACGGATTGCTGCAATACATCCTGTGATTTTCTCTGAAAAAATTGTTCAATGAACGACGTTCCCTTCAGCTCCACCATATAGTCATGCCAGTCATATCGGTACTCGCGCGCAATGTTCATGCCGGTGAGCAGCAATATCTGCTGATCGATCACGAATGCTTTCGTGTGATTGTGGTCGGACGCATGTGTGATACGAATGTGGGGATGGTGCCAAAAAGCTTTCCACACAGGGTTGTGTGATTGTCCCGTGCCAAAAAAATCTGCGTCCCATTCGAACAAATCGCCAACTGCTTCCTTTGTGATATCGATCTGCACTCCACGCTCAGCCGCTTCGAGAAGGAGAGCGGCAATCAGCCTTCCTACATCGTCGTCTTTCCAGATAAACATGTGAATGACAATGCTGTGCTGCGCTCTTCCGATAAGTTTTTCAATTCTACGAAAAGCGTCTTTGCCATCCACCCAGACACGCACGTCTGTACGTCTGGCCAAAGATGCGCATTGCTCTCCCGCACGGATCATGATCATCGATCGCAATCGAAAAAAGAGGCGCAAACCTGCCACTCTTCGTCCACCTCGTTTACCAAATACATACCGCGACAGGCCACGAATTTCAGTATTCGTAGCGCGGAGAAGCGAATGGATGCGAGAGAAAAAGGTCATAGCGCAAGAAGAGATCCAGTATAGACCATGAAAGTGATGGTGAAGAAAGGAGACAAACGTGGTATACTGGTATGATAGTTCTATGCTATTTCTCGACCTCGTCGGCATCGTCCTCGTACTTGGGCTCTCGTCCTGGGTGATGCTCACGGCGCTTCGATGGGTGCAGGATCGGCATCGCGAGGAGGACATCATTTTCTTGCAGCTGCTGGTACCGAAAAAAGAATCGCGCGAAGAGAAGGACGCGGAATCCGATCAATTTGGCAAGGACTACAAAGAAGTGATCGGCGTGATGGATCATCTCTTTCAGTCACTGCACGGGCTCTACAACCATCACTTCAATCGCTTCTGGAAGGGGCAACCATTCTTCTCGCTTGAATACGCCGCGCTCGCGGGAGAAATTCTGTTTTTCGTCGTCTGTCCGCGTCGACTAGCCCCTCTCATTGAAAAGCAGATCACATCATTCTACCCCGATTGCATCATCGACGAAGTGGAGGACTACAATATCTTCACGCCCGAGTCCGTCGTGATGGCCAAGAGCCTGCTGCCCCACCATCCTTACTGGCATGTCTTCAAAACGTACGCGCAACTCAAGAGCGACCCGCTCAATGCCATCACCAATGCCTTCAGCAAGCTCCAGAGCGACGAGGGCGCCTCCGTGCAATTCGTTCTTCGTCCGGCCAAATCCGGTTGGCAGAAAAAACTGCAGAAGGAGGCGATGGAACTCCTGAACCCCAAGAAGAAACATGCGTCACTGTTCAATCCGCTCACGTGGCTCAGCGCGCTCTTTTCGATGTTTACATCGGACGATACGGGCAAGCCCGAGGACCCGCAGATGAAAAATGAACGCGTATCCCAGATGGTCGAGGAATACAGCAAAGCGGTTGATGAGAAAGCGGGCAACCCGGGATTCACCTGCGTCACACGAATCATCGCCTCCGGCAACAGTACCGCGCGCGCCCATTTGATCCTCGAAACGGTCAAAGCCGGCTTCGGCCAATTCAACGACGTGCGCGGAAACAGCTTCAAAGAATTGAAACTCGAAAGCCGCCGGCAAACCGTCCAACGCTTCATACGAAGGTGCGCACGAAGATCATTCCGAGAATGGATTCAGGCACCGAAGATGCTGCTGGGCACCGCCGAGCTCGCCAGCCTGTTTCACCTGCCGCACAGCAAGTACAACAAAGTCGAAACCATCAAGTGGCAGAATTTTAAGATCGCAATCGCTCCCAAGAATGTTCCGACGGAGGGACTGTTCCTCGGCACCAATACCGTTCGCGGGGACAAGCACAAAATTTTCATGGGGACGGAGGACCGATTCCGTCACTTCTACATCATCGGACAGACCGGAACGGGAAAATCATCCGTCATTGAAATCATGGCGCGTCAGGACTTTCATAATGGCAAGGGTGTCTGCGTCGTGGACCCCCATGGATCACTGATCGAAAACTTGCTTCCCTATATTCCGCGTGAGCGTGCCGATGACGTCATCTACTTCAACCCATCCGATACCGAACGACCGATGGGACTCAACTTACTCGAAGGAAAAACCCCCGAGGAGCGCGATCTTATCGCACTCGACGCCATGAACATGATGGTCAAAATGTACGGCGAGGAAATATTCGGACCGCGCATTCAGGACTATTTCCGCAACGGCTGCCTCACGCTGATGGAAGACGAGGAAGAGGGCGGGGCGATCACGGACCTGGTTCGCCTCTTCACCGACGACGAGTGGGGCAAATACAAGGTGAGCAAAGTCAAAAATCCTATTGTGCGCAGTTTCTGGGAAAATCAGATGGCAAAAACCGGCCAGCGTGAAAAACAGGAGATGATCCCCTACTTCGCAGCGAAGTTCGGGCAGTTCGTCACGAATTCCCTGATGCGCAACATTGTCGGACAAACCAAGAGTTCATTCGACATCGCCGATTGCATGAACCAGAAAAAGATCATTCTTATGAACCTCAGCAAAGGTCTCATCGGCGACATCAACTCCACACTGCTCGGTATGATCGTCGTCAATAAAATCCAAGTCGCCGCGATGCGTCGTCAACGTCAGACCGCCGGAGAGCGTCAAGATTTTTTCCTCTACATCGACGAATTCCAAAACTTCGTGACGCCCTCGATCGAATCCATCCTCTCTGAGGCGCGCAAATACCGTCTGGGACTCATCCTCGCGCACCAGTACATCGATCAATTGGAAAAAGAGAGCAAGCTGAGCGGGAACGTGAGTCTGAAAGGCGCGATCTTCGGCAATGTCGGAACAATGATGATGTACAAGATCGGTCCGCAGGACGCAGAAGTGTGTGCCAAGGAAATGGGTCCGGTCTTCAGCGAGCAGGACCTCGTGAATATGGACAAGTTCAAAGGTGCAATGAAGCTCAGCATCGACGGCCAACCGAGTCGACCATTCACGCTCGAAGTGCCCCGACCATGGCTCGATAAAACATACCCGAAGGATGAGCAGGCGGGAGAAGCGTACAAGCAACTCAGCCGTCTGAAGCACGGTCGTCCGAAAGAGTTTGTGAACAGAGAGATCCTGCGAAGGATTGGGGTGTAATACATGGAACCTGTATGCTGAAACGCATGCGCATTCTTTGGACGTTCGCTTTGCTCGTCCTCCTCATCGTCACTCATCAAGTCCTCAGCCCCGTTTTTGGTACGCCGACGATCCAAGAGCACCGTGTACGCGCTTCACCTGCCATGTTGGAAGTGCGATTCCCCATTTCGATGGGCCCGGTCTTTCCCCGCACATTTCTCGTAAGCGGTATGAACTGTATCAACGGTATTCGCATCAACGATCATCGCATTGCGAGTGATATTTTTCCTCTCTGCAACAGTTCAATGGGGCTGGAACTTCCGACTCACTTCTTCATGCAGAAAGAAGCAAACATCGTGAGCGTCATGATCAATGCGCTCCTCGACAATCAAACGGGAATTGATGTCCGTATTTCACCATGGGATCCTCTGGAATGTTCCTTCAATATTCTGTACTGCATCTTGCTCTCCATGCTCGGGTACCTGTGCATCCGACGATGGAACAGAGGATCGCAGTCGCAATCACTCGCATTCGTCTTTCTTGGCGGAAGTATGCTGCGAGTGTGGTACTTTCTCACCACCGGAGCCTTCGTACGCTTCCACGATGTGACGGGACATGTGGAGTACATTCGCCACGTCGCTCGGTACCTACGACTGCCTCCCTCAGGCGGCGGATGGGAGTTTCACCAATCGCCCCTGTACTACATTGTCAGCGGTCTCTGGTGGAGAATGGGAGAATGGATAGCACGATCGCCGGCGGAGATGTTGCGTGATCTCCAAGTTGGTTCCTTGCTTCTCTCGATCGCAGCATTCGCCATTGGACTGCCCATGGCCGCTATCCTCTTCAGTCGTCAAGATGCTCACCGCGATGCCACTAAATTTTTGCTGCTCCTGGCTACGATCCCCTCTCTTGTTTTTCTCAGTGCATGGATCAATAACGACGTGCCTGCGACGTTCTTTGCTTTCCTCATAATTCTCCTCCTGCTTCGGTGGTGGCGATCGCCTGACATGACCGCATGGATTATGCTTTGGATCATCATCGCTGTCGGTGTACTCGTGAAAGAAACACTGCTTCCATTCATCATCATCGCACTGCTTTGCCTGCTCTCGCATACGCACATTTCTCGGAAACGGAAACTTTCTTTGTGCGCAATCGGCATCAGCATTCTCTTTCTTCTGACATTTTGGTTGGTCGTCCTCAGAAATCTCGAACCGGACCACGGCAGACTGCTCAGCATGGGTAATGGATTTCTCAACGACGATTTACGGGTCGGAAATTCCATCACCGACTATCTGATATTTCATCCGGGAAGAATCTTCCAACTGCCATTCAACACACCCTGGCTGGATATCGGCAGGAGACAACTGTTCTGGGAATTTTTCTTCCGCTCCGTGCTGTTCGGAGAATTTCAATTTACGCGTCTCTGGATGCTCTGCGCGCACCTGGCACTGGCGGGGATGATCTTGCTCCTTGCGCTTTTGTACGGCATCACCGCAGATTGCCGCTTACGTTCGAGATATTTCTTTCCACTCATCGTGACAACGATCGTTCTGCTTGCGACACTCATCATCTACCGCATTGCCTTTCCGTTCTCACCCAATCAAGACTTCCGTTTTGTGACGGGCCTCGCACTCCCCTTCTCGTATTACATCGTAATTGGCATTCGCAGCGCCCCGGCATGGTTTCAGGAAATTGCAAACGTCGCACTCGGCGCATTCGTTCTGCTCTCCGCAATTTTTCTTATCCTCGCGCCACTGCTGAATATCACTCCCTGAAAAGCTACCGTGCCACCACGGTCTCCACCGGCACCGCGTGGACGAGGTAACGCTGCGAGATGCTGTCCGGAGGCCAGCACGTGTAGAGCACCAACTCTTCCCTGCCCTCCTGCCCGTAGGCACTCATGTCTTTGGCAGGTACCGTCTGCTTCGAAGTCACCTGATACGTAAATTGCCGTCCGGCGTAGCTGATGGTCACTTTGTCACCCACACTGAGCTTGTTGATCTGCCGGAAAATTTTCGTGTATTGCGACACGTCCCACGGATATCCGCTTGAGTGGCCGTAGATGAAAATCTTGCCGCCTTGTCCCGGGTAACTGAACAGATGCCCGACGCCATCTTTCAGCACTGCGAGGAGTCCCTTGCTTGAAAAGGGATCACTCGGATGTGTCACCGTCAAATCTTTGATACCGAGACTCGGCATTGAAATCGAAAATATTTTTGTGGAGACCGTGGGTAAAGGCATCGGTGATTGTGCAACAGTTCCACTGCGCGCAGGCAGGACAAGCGGGCGCAACTGCGGTTTGGCAGCAGAAGTGAGGGGCATCGATGGGAATGCAATAGCACGTAATTGATCGGGGTTATGAATCCCGAGCGACTGCATCATGTCATCCCATTGACCTCTCTCCATCGCAGCACCAAAACGAACGGGGAGTGGCAGCTTCACACCGTACCATGTTGCATTACTCACAGAAGCCACCAACCAATTCGTCGTTGTAGTCGTATCGGAGGGCAAATTGAGAATCACTCCTGCGGATGGATCCTTCTGTTCCTTGTATCGCACGGCGAGTGCAGCGGCTTCTTCTTGCGTGAGAGCATCACCGGGACGGAATGTTGCGTCAGCATTTCCTTTGATCAGCCCTTGCTCGAAGGCAACTTCCAGATACGGGGCATACCACTGGCTCTGATCGGTGTCGGCAAAGAGCGCTATCGGCGGCATATGATGAGCGAACCACTCCGCACGTTTGACTGCGGATGCATCAGACTGAACCAAGAGCACCACTGCCCCGGCCCTGCTGACGAGAGCATGTGGACCTTGCTCCGGAGTCGCTGCAAATGCACGCGTGAAGAATCCCGCGCAGACGACAATAGCCAGAAGGATGAAAAATCTCTTCATAGAATGGATAGATAACTTATCATATAATACAATTTTGTCAACTATTTGGGGAAGGGGAATGGGTCCTGCAAAATGGCCAAATTAGCCGTTTCATTCAACAAAAATCATGTAGGATAGCCGGGATCTTATGTCACTCAGGATCGGAATTGTAGGCCTTCCCAACGTCGGTAAATCGACCCTCTTCAATGCGCTCACACGGACGAAAGGGGCGCAAGCGGCCAACTACCCTTTTTGTACGATCGAACCGAATATCGGCATCGTGGAAGTACCGGACAGTCGTTTGGAGAAACTCACGGAGCTCGTGAAGCCGGAAAAAGTGATCCCCGCCGCGATCGAATTTGTGGATATTGCCGGGCTTGTCAAAGGCGCAAGCAAAGGCGAGGGGCTCGGCAATCAATTTCTGAGCGCCATCCGAGAGGTGGATGCCATCTGCCATGTAGTGCGTGTGTTTGAAAGCGGAGATATCATTCACGTCGAAGGATCGGTCCACCCCAAGCGCGACCGCGAGATCATCGAAACCGAGTTGATCTTGAGCGATCTGCACAACGTGCAAAAACGTTTGCAGAAAATTCGCAAAGCCGCCGCAATCGGCGATAAGGAGAAACAATTGGAATTGCAGGTCTGCGAGAAGATCGAGAAAGCTCTCAATGACGGTCGCAATGCCTCAACGGTGACTGTGACGCTGCTGCCCGAGGAACGTATTGTCATGGAGGGCTTCCAGCTGCTCACCAGTAAACCCATCGTGTACGCGGCCAATGTATCGGAGGAACAACTTTCCTCCCTGAGAATCGAAAAAGTCCGAGAGCAACTGGGACTGGATCCCTCTGCGTGCTTGGTCCTCATGTGCGCCAAAGTCGAAGAAGATCTTCAAGATCTGAGCCCGGCGGAAACGAAAGAATTCCTCGGGTCTCTCGGAGTCGACTCCATTGGTCTCGATCGCCTGATTCAAGAGGCATACCGCGCACTTGGATACATCACCTACTTCACCGCGGGCCCCCAGGAAGTGCGAGCATGGAACGTACGAAAACTCTCCACTGCACCGCAAGCAGCGGGCGTGATTCATACCGATTTCGAGAAAGGATTCATCCGTGCCGAGACCATATCGTATAAAGATTTTGTTCAATACGGAGGTGAGCTGAAAGCCAAAGAAGCCGGACGTATGCGGGCGGAAGGAAAGGAGTACATCGTGCAGGATGGTGATATTATGCACTTCCGATTTAATGTCTGATACGCTTCCACGCTATGCCAAATTCTATTGATCAATGGAGTGTACCGGTGTCCGTTGGACGCAGGACAGAAATATCAAGATCACATAGGCTCGATCATGTTTTGAGTGAACGAAAGGCAGTCCATGATCGCCTGGAACGCTACATGAAGTTTTGGCGCGAAAACGGCGATATCTATTTGCGGGATTTTCTGTGCAAAGATGATATGCATCATGTCAATGTTGCAAGTGAAATGTTTGCACATCTCGAAGAATCACCAAGGATGGTTCCACATTCTCGCAGTGTAGACAGGCATTCGTGGCAAGTTCTCTACGAAAATCCGATACACATGCCATGAATCCATTTATTCCACGTCAGGAACCTTTTACATGCGAACACTGCGGCAAGCAGGTCGAGCCGCTGCAAAACGGCAGCTACCGCAATCACTGTCCTGCGTGTCTCTGCTCCAAACATGTGGATGATAGCGGCCCGGGAGATAGAGCTTCGCTCTGTGGGGGGTTGATGGAACCCGTAGGAGCTCAGTACCAAGCCAAAAAGGGCTGGATGATTGTCCACACATGCGTGCGGTGTGGAAAGAAAATCGCAAATAAGAGAGCTCCGGATGATGCAATGCCGGAGGAAGGGCCTGCCCCGCGAAGCTCCGCAGGGAGCGAAGTGGGGTGGACGAACACCCCCTGAACTCCTTTTCAGAGGATCCGTGCGTACCAAACGCGCCAAAATTTTCAAAATCAAATTCTGTCAAATTTTACTTCTTGATATACTAATTTGTTCAACTTTGAGCCCTGATGCAAGCGATATTGAGTGACATGCCCTTGCGAACAAATTAGTAGATCACGTAGGCTCTGGTCCCATGAAGCTGTTTCTATTCATCTGCGCGTTCGGTGTCCTGTTCATGACTGTTTAGTGAACGATAAACTGCGACACATACCTCTCACAGAAGCTGGTCTTCACCGGAATTTTTTCTTGTACATTTCCTTCGGGAACAATAATCAATGTGTCTTCGTTTGTTATGGGATGTGCGGAGACCTGTAACAGAAATTTACCTTGTTCGATCTTCATCTGCACATCGGGATTAATGCCTGAGATTTCCAAAATTTTTTCAATCCCCTCCTCTGCTATATCTTTTTCGATCGCCGATTTCACTCGCTCCTTGAGCTCAGGATTCGACTCCATCTCAAAGTTCAGCTCTGCCATTTTTTCGCTCCGTTCCATCTCCCGTTCAAGATCCTCCGGCCCTTTTACTTTTTCACGGAGCCTCTCGTAGGCCTCAGCACTGCGCATACGCTTGCGTATTTTCTCCCGCTCTGCGGAGGGAATATGGTCGAGATAGGAGTCGGACATGTCGTCAGTATACTAGCTGCAGCCACTTGTCCCACCGCAATCCAAACACAGTTCACACGAACCGTTTCGCTTCATCTTGGTGCTGCCGCATCCGCCGCAAATACTCCCCGTGAATCCTTGTAGTTTTGCGACTTCTAACGTGTCTGTTTCGGCAGATGTAGCGACATTCACAACCGCCGATGTCCCCTCATCGATCACCTGTAACCGCATGGCAAAGGCATCCTTGCTCTTCGTTCCCTCGCTGTACGCTTTCTCGACGAGTTCGTGATTATGGAACTTCATCGCCTGGGTCTTCGTGAGGAATTTGAGCGCGAGCCAGCGACCCATGTAATCCATGATGCTTTTGACCATCGGGATCTCCTTGTTACCGGTCATCCCCATCGGTTCGAAGCGTGTGTGCACGAGCTTCTCACAGAGCACCTCCAGCGGAACTCCGTACTGCAGGTTCATGCTGAGACTGAGCGCGAGCGTATCCATCACGCCGCTGAGCGTGGAACCTTCCTTGCTCATTTTAATGAAGATCTCCCCCGGCGCTCCGTCTTCGTACATGCCCACGTGGATGTACCCCTCGTGGCCGGCAATGCTGAACTTGTGCGCGATCGCCATGCGCTCCGGCGGCAGTTTTTTGCGCCGCGGCACTTCCTTGTACACAATCTTCTCCACAATTCTTTCTTTTGCCACGGCGGAATCCGCGGACGAAGCCGGGTCTTTCGAATCAGACTTATTACTCAGCGCCTGGCTCATTTTACTTCCATCGCGATACAGGGCGTTGGCTTTGAGACACAACTTCCAGCTGAGGAAATAGGCATTCTTGATATCCTCAACGGTCGCCTCATGCGGGAGATTGATGGTCTTGCTGATGGCCCCGGAGATGAACGGTTGCGCGGCAGCCATCATCCGAATGTGTCCTTCCGCCGCGATGAAGCGCCGCCCGATCTTGCCGCACTTGTTCGCGCAATCAAAGACAGGGAGATGCTCGCTCTTGAGGTGCGGCGCACCCTCCACAGTCATGTGTCCGCAGACTGCGACGTTCGCCTCCTCGATCTGCTCTTTTGTAAAATCAAACTTTTTCATCGTTTCTTCTCCAAGGACCCACTTGTTGAACGCGAATCCGAGCTCGAAGACCGTGGGCAACTGCTTCTCGATCTTCGCGATGTCTTCATCTGTGAATCCCTTCTCGCGAAGTGATGTCCGGTTGATGTGCGGCGCGCCCTCGAGGCTTAAGCTTCCCATCACGTACCGCATGATGTCGCGTACTTGTACGGAATCATAACCAAGCGCCTTGAACGCAGGCTCTACCGACTGATTCGCTATCTTCATGTAACCGCCACCCGCCAATTTCTTGAATTTCACAAGCGCAAAATCGGGTTCGATGCCGGTCGTGTCGCAATCCATGAGAAGTCCGATCGTCCCCGTCGGCGCTATCACCGTCACTTGAGCGTTGCGGTAGCCATGCTCTTCTCCAATGGAAAGGGCGCGATCCCAACATTCCTTCGCCGCTTCTAAGAGATACTGCGGACACGCACGCTGATCAAGTCCGACGGGTGCGACGTGCAACTCTTCGTACTCTTTGGCGGGCGCATCGTACGCAGCGCGACGATGATTGCGGATCACTCTCAGCATGTGGTTGCGATTCTTCAGATACCCGGGAAACGCTCCGAGATTACGAGCCATCTCTGCGGAGGTCGCATACGACTGCCCCGTGAGGATCGCGGTGATCGCCCCGCCGATGCTGCGGCCTTCCGGTGAATCGTACGGAATTCCCATCCGCATGAGCATTGCCCCCAAGTTCGCGTAGCCAAGACCGAGCGTCCGGAAACGGTAGCTTAATTCCGCGATCTCGCGGCTTGGAAACTGCGCCATCAGCACGGAGATCTCGAGCACAATTGTCCAGAGTCGCACTGCATGGCAAAACTTCTCCACATCAAATGCGTCTTGCCCTGAGCCTTGCCTACCGGCAGGCAGGCCTGTCGAAGGGTCGGAATAAAAGGTGAGCAAGTTGAGCGATGCCAAATTGCAGGCGGTGTTGTCGAGGAACATGTACTCGCTGCAGGGATTGCTCGCTTTGATGCGGCCATCTGCTGGGCAGGTGTGCCAGTCATTGATCGTCGTGTCGTACTGGACACCCGGATCCGCGCACGACCACGCGGCGTAGCCGATCTGGTCCCAGAGCGTGCGCGCCTTCATTGTTTTACAAGGCTTCGCCGCCCTTCCCTCCTCACGAGCTTTGCGCAGCTCCGTTCTCCACGTCATGCTCCAGTCTTCGTCACGCTCGACTGCCTCGAAGAATGCATGCGGAACGCGCACGGAATTATTGCTGTTCTGGCCCGAGACCGTCAGGTAGGCCTCGCCGTTAAAATCCGTGTCGTACCCCGCCTTCACGAGCGCAGCAACTTTCTTCTCCTCGTTCACCTTCCAGTTGATGAACTCTTCGATATCCGGATGATCGAGATCCAGACACACCATCTTGGCGGCCCGGCGCGTCGTGCCGCCGGATTTGATCGCTCCTGCGGCGCGGTCACCGATCTTCAGGAAACTCATGAGTCCCGAGCTCTTGCCCCCACCGGAGAGCGGCTCGTCTGCTCCTCGGAGATTGCTGAAGTTTGTCCCCGTCCCCGAACCGAATTTAAAGAGACGGGCTTCCCGCACCCACAGATCCATGATCCCGCCCTCGTTCACCATGTCATCATCGACAGACTGAATGAAGCACGCATGCGGCTGCGGGTGGGTGTAAGCATCCTGGCTTCGCTTCACCTCCCCCGTCTCCGGCTCACAGTAATAATGCCCCTGGGCAGGCCCCGTGATGCCATAGGCGGTATGCAGACCTGTGTTGAACCACTGCGGACTGTTGGGAGCCGCCATTTGGCGCACAAGCATGTAACTCAGCTCGTCTTCGAACGCCTGCGCGTCCTGCGTCGTCGCGAAATATCCGTGACTCTCCCCCCAGACTCGCCAACAACCGGCAAGCCGCCGCACCACCTGTTTCACGGACCGCTCCGGCCCCGTGATCACCTTTCCCTGCGCATCGCGCAGCAGATTCCCCTCACGATCCCTCTCCGGCACGCCTGCTTTGCGGAAGTATTTGCTCACGACAATATCGGTCGCCACCTGGCTCCAGAATGCCGGAATTTCCGCATTTTCCATCTCAAACACAATCGATCCGTCGGTGTTTTTGATCCTGCTCGTGCGTTTTTCGTACGTCACTTCCTCGAGCGGATCACTCCCGGGAGTCGTAAAAAGACGATGCACCGTCATACCGCCTTTCGGCGGAAGAATCGTCTCCTGTTCGAGAGTAGCAGGATCAGCTTGCATGGCGGCGCGCGGGTTCATAGCGGGAAGCGGGAATGACAAGTAAAATACACGATGTAGTAGCTCTGATGAATGTAACCCCCAAGATATTGTAGTCAGAGATCCTTCGCAAGAATGTATGAGCAGCGAATATCACCCCTGTCAAAGGAGGCTTTGGCGAGACATAAAGCACGAAAAATTCTTCGAAAAAAATGCATGTGGGAGCATGATCTGCATTCCTGAAAAGACGAACTCTAGTAGGGGCAAGGCATGCCTTGCCCCTACAAGAAAAATTTGATTCAGCATATACTGTCCATCATGAAACCATGCACGATCGTCGTCGTTATCGCAGGGACCAACAATCCGAGCAATAGTGCTGTACTGGCGCAGCATTTCACGGAAGGAATCAAAACTGTTGATGGAATTGAGGTGAAGATCGTTCATCTGAACAATCTCCACATCACCCATTTTACGATCGAACGGTACAACCCCGCGTGCGAAGCAGATGATGATTTCTGCACCATCGAAAACACGCTGCGTGATGCTGCGGGCATCGTGATTGCTTCGCCGATCTGGAATTTTTCGGTCCCGTCACACCTGAAAAATCTGATCGATCGCATGGGTGCGTTCGCGCTTGATCAGGAAACACATTCCAAGGGGCAACTCCAAAGCAAACCCTTTGCATTGATCTATACAGGTGGCGCGCCGATGATCGCATGGAAGGCGCTCATGTACCTCACAACGCTACACATTGCGGAGGCACTCAAATATTACGGCGGGACGATCCTGTACCGTCACTTCGAACCAAAATGTGTCCAAGGGAAGGGGAAATTCGGTCTCGTCGTCGATAAGCGCCTTGAGATACTCAAGGCAATGAATCGCGCGGGTGCAGCATTTGGGAATGTTGCCCTCCAATACGCACAGAGCGGTACGTTGCCGTTTGGCAGCCGCTTTTGGCATGGCTGGTTTTCGTTCCTGTATCGTGTGGGGAATCGGGTGATGTATCCGATCAGTACGTTTCAATAAGAAGCGTATAATAGAGCCATGTTCACAGGCATCATTGAGGCAACGGCAAAGGTTTTGAAACGCACAGATCACACGCTCGTGATCGAGCGGCCGAAGATCTTCGATGACATCACGATCGGCTCAAGCATCTGCGTCACTGGGGTTTGTCTCAGTGTTGTGGAAATGAACAACATCAGCATGTCTTTCGACGTGGTTCAAGAAACATGGAAAAAAACAAAACTGGCAACTCTCGAGGAAGGTGATCGGGTCAACCTGGAACGCGCTGTGCGAGCCGACAGCAGGTTGGATGGACATATCGTGCAAGGCCACGTCGAAGGCGTCGGCATTGTTGCTCGTTACTCGTTGCTGGCTACGGAAGCGAGAAACCAGAAACCAGAAACCAGAAACGAAACTGAGTCGATCATTGTTATAGATATTCCTTTCAATCTTAGGGATTACGTTGTTCCCAAATCCTCCATCGCCATCGACGGCGTCTCACTGACGATCGCATCTATTGAACAAAATTTGTGTACAATTGCACTGATTCCACTCACCATTCGCTCTACGACATTGGGCAGCCTAAAACCCGGCGTTCGCGTGAACGTGGAAACTGATATCATGCTCAAACGCACATGAAGCAAACTCTCGCTCTCCCGCCGCGCATCAACCCGAACTGGAAGATCGGTATCGTCGCATCACAGTATCACGATGCAATGATTCAACCGATGATCGAGGCTGCTCGCGCAACACTCTTGTATGCAGGCATCAAAGAAAAAAATATCGTGATTCACCGCGCAGCGGGGTCGTTTGAAATTCCCCTGATTGGAAGTGCGCTCGCGGCGACCGGAACATACGACGCTCTCATGGCACTCGGCATCATCATCGAAGGCGAGACGCACCATGCAGAGCTGCTCGCAACGCAAACCGCCCACGGGATCATGGAGGTGCAACTCGATTTCCTGATTCCCTTTGCGTTCGAAGTGCTCTACGTAAAAAACCTTGCGCAGGCCCGGGCGCGAATCAGGGGAAAAAACAATAAAGGAACGGAAGCGGCTCTTGCCGTTCTGCATTCGCTCTCCACGCTCCGCGCTCTCCGATGACATCATTCGACACCATTGCGCAGGCACTCGACGCGCTCAAGCGAGGAGAAATCCTGATCGTCGTCGATGATGAAAATCGGGAGAATGAGGGAGATCTCGTTGCATCCGCAGAACACCTCACGCAGGAACAGATGACATTCATCATTCGTCACACGAGCGGCATCGTGTTTCTCGCTCTCACCAATGCTGTCGCCGACCAATTGGATCTGCCGCCCATGGTCGTGAAAAATACCTCCAAGCGTGGGACGCCTTTCACCGTCAGCATCGAGGCCGCTAAGAATGTTGATACGGGAGTGTCCGCAAAAGATCGAACGTGGACGGTTCGAACGGCGATCGCGCCCGATGCTAGGCCCTCCGACCTCAGCCGCCCGGGGCACATCTTTCCCTTGCGAGCGCAGGATGGCGGCGTCCTCGTGCGCGCCGGCCACACCGAAGCATCCGTCGATTTGATGAAACTGGCAGGACTGCGGTGCGGTGCGGTTGGAGCGGAACTCATGAACGATGACGGCACGATGATGCGCCTCCCTGCTCTCCAGAAATTTGCAAAAGAACACAAGATCCTCATCATTTCGATCGCCGATCTCATCGCCTACCGCCGCCGACACGAGTCATGCATCACGTTCGAGACAGAAACGTCTCTCGAGACGGAAACGGGTCATTGGCAACTCAAGATCTATCGCGACACGGTGCACCAAAGCGAACACCTCGCCCTGATCAAAGGAACGATCCATCCTGACAGTACGACACTCGTGCGCGTGCATTCGGAATGCTTAACCGGTGATGTGTTTGATTCTCTGCACTGCGATTGCGGAGGGCAATTGAAGGTGGCCATGCGTCAGATCGAGGAGGAAGGTTCGGGGGTGGTGCTGTATCTTCGCCAGGAGGGACGCGGAATCGGACTCTTGAATAAAATCCGCGCTTATAAACTGCAGCAAGAGGAAGGGCTCGATACCGTGGAAGCCAATGAAAAGTTAGGGCTCCCGGCAGATCTTCGCGAATATGGCATCGGTGCTCAGATTCTGCGCGATGTGGGGGTCCGGAAACTGCGCCTGCTCACGAATAATCCGAAGAAAATGGCAGGCCTGCAAGGGTTCGACCTTGAGGTAACGGAGCAACTTCCACTTCGGATTGAACCGACATCCGATCGTCAGAAAAAGTATTTGCAGACGAAGAAAATCAAGATGGGTCACATCTTGTGAGAATCACTTCTTCATCGACCATCCCCGCCTTTTTAAAAATATCCCACGTCTTGGCACCACCTTCAACCAATATACTTGTAAGCCCATGATAGTCATTGGAGGGAGTGATCAGCTGCCGCCACAAATCCTTCCAATCCAATTGATCTGAATCCATGGCGACTTCGAGTACACGCACCCCCCTCATTCGTAACGCTTCTTTACACTTCTCGTTCGCAACGTGCGACGTCACGATCATTGTACGATCCGTATGAGAATCACTCACAACTTTTGCACGCATCGGTATGCGAAGATGCGGATCGAGCACAATCCTCGAGGGCTGATATCTAATCTGAGTGTCATCCTGAGCGTAGTCGAAGGACGAGAAACGAGCATCCAACACCGGATCATCGGTAGTGACGGTCCTCACCCCCACAAGAATCGCATCATGCGTGGAGCGAAGGAATGTATGCGACCAGACATTTTGCTCCTGTGAGGTAATCATCAATCGTGCTCCTCCTGTATTCGCCGTTGTACCATCCCGCATCTGTGCACGTTTCAAGGTAATCCACGGTCTGCCTTTATTTCGCACAGAAACAAACCCCCTATTCAAGCGTTCACATTCGGGAAGAAGGACAGGACCAACAGCTTCGATTCCCGCTGCTTTCAGAAGCTCAATGCCTTTGCCTGCAACACGTTGATCCGGGTCTCGCATGCCATACACTACATGTTTGATGCCCTTTTCAATGATGATATCGGTACACGGAGGAGTTTTGCCGTAGTGACAACAAGGTTCCATATTCACGTAGAGAATATCTGATGAACTAATTTTTTGTTCAATACCATCGAGCAAGCTTCTCTCGGCATGAGGTAATCCAAATGCCCGATGGTGCGCTTCTGCGATGATTTTTCCTTCCCGTACAAGAACCGACCATACGAGTGCACCATTCCCGACCCTTCCCTGCGTCTCCTTCGCCCGCTCAATACACCGATGCATGAAAAATTCATGGGCCATCAGGATTTTTCGAGGTATTTTTGCAGTGGAGACTGAATACTATTTTTGTTCTTACTTTTAGCTTCTCCTGAGGGCTCAACCTTAATAAGCTTACGCATATCATGATGCCGATGTACTTTCAGAAAATTCCTATAACCCCCTTCTCCGTTTTCCAGAAAATGTGCAACGCGGGTAACCGTGGTTGTGCTCGCGCCGGTCTCTGCCGCGATTTGCCTATAGCTATAGCCCCTCCCTAGTAAGCGAGCCACTTCCAAACGCTCGCTCAGGGCCTGGAGTTCTCCGAGTGTTGCTATGTCGCGCAGAAAGCTGCCTACCTCTTCCTCAGACTTACATTGACGGAAGGCACTGCAGAGTGCCTTAAACCACGGTTCCTTCCGCCAGCTTTCCTCCGTGAAACGTCGCTTCATGCCACTGTATTAACACGGTATGACATAGATTGTCCAGCATTATCTTTGTGTCATGCCGGGTGAAAAATGTGTCATCCTGAGCACAGTAATGTCATGGTGAGCGCAGTCGAACCACGAAGGATAGACACATTTTTATTACCGAGGCACTATGACCTCGACGGTGTCACTCCCGCACGCGATGCGACAATTTCTTCCGCTTTATTCTTTGGAACCTTTGCATAGTGACCCGGCTCCATAGAGTAACTCGCGCGGCCTTGCGTCATGCTGCGAAGTTCTGTTGCGTAGCCAAACATTTCCGAGAGCGGCACTTCCGCAGCGATCACCTTCGCCATGCCGCGATCCGTTTGGCCCAGAATCATGCCGCGACGTGCATTCAGGTCTCCCATCACGTCACCGAGATAATTCTCGGAACAAACAACTTCGACTTTCATAATAGGCTCGAGGATCACAGGATCCGCCTTTCTGGCCTGTTCTTGGAGCCCGATGGAAGCTGCGAACTTGTAGGCCATTTCGCTGGAGTCGACATCGTGGTAACTGCCATCGAGGAGTTCCACTTTGATATCGACAACGGGATACCCGGCTAAGATCCCGCGGCTCATGCCTTCTTGGAAACCTTTGTCGCAGGGAGAAATAAATTCACGCGGAATGCGTCCTCCGACGACGCTGTTCACGAATTCATATCCTTTGCCCGGTTCCTGCGGATACAGCTTGAACACAACGTGACCATATTGACCGCGTCCACCCGTCTGCTTGATGTACTTGCTCTCTCCTTCGATCTCCCTGGTAATGGTTTCACGATAGGCGACTTGTGGCGTACCGACATTTGTTTCCACTTTAAATTCGCGTCGCATGCGATCCACAAGAATATCGAGGTGCAGCTCACCCATACCCGAGATGATTGTTTGGCCCGTTTCCTCGTCGCCGCGAACGCGGAACGTCGGGTCCTCCTCCGACAGCTTCTGGAGCGCAATACCCATCTTTTCCTGATCTGCCTTCGTTTTTGGTTCAATGGCAATGGAAATGACAGGTTCTGCAAAGGTGATGTTTTCGAGTTGAATCGGCTTCGCTTCGTCGCAGAGCGTGTCGCCCGTGCGGGTATCTTTGAGTCCGATGACAGCCCCGATGTCCCCCGCGCGAATTTCCGCGATTTCCTCGCGAGAGTTTGCATGCAAACGAACAAGCCGGCCGATGCGCTCTTTATTGTTGCTGCGGGGATTATAGACAGCCGTGCTGCTCTTGAGCACTCCCGAGTAGACGCGGACGAAGGTCAGGCGTCCGACGAACGGATCGGTCGCGATCTTGAATGCGAGGGCGGAGAAGGGTTCGTCGTCGCTTGGTTTGCGTTCCATCGGCTGATTGGTATCGGGATTTGTCCCCTTGATGGACGGCACATCGAGCGGAGAGGGCAAATACGCAACCACACCGTTCAGTACAAGCTGGACGCCGACGTTCTGCAGGCTCGATCCGCAGAAGACGGGGTAAATCTTGCCGGAGACGGTCGCCTGGCGAATGCCACGGAAAAGTTCTTCGTCCGTGAGTGCACCGTTTTCCAGAAATTTGTCGATGAGATCGTCATTATTCTCTGCAACTTTCTCCATGAGGACCGCGCGGTACTCCTGGATGGGACTGACCATGTCCTCGGGAACCGGAATTTCTTCGATGTCCTGTCCGTGCTCGCCCTTGAATACGAACGCTTTCTTTTGGAGAAGATCAATGATTCCTTTAAATTCACTCTCCTGTCCTATCGGCAGTTGCACGGCAACGGCATTTTTGCTCAGTCGATCGTGAATCGATGCCAACGACATGTAGAAATCACCGCCGGTTTTGTCCATTTTATTGATGAAAGCCAACCGCGGCACATGATACTTATCAGCCTGACGCCAGACGGTTTCACTCTGGGGTTCCACGCCCTGCGAACCATCGAAAACCACCACCCCTCCGTCGAGAACGCGGAGACTGCGCTCCACCTCGGCCGTGAAGTCGACGTGTCCCGGGGTGTCGATGAGGTTGATGGTGATATCGACCACACCCTCTCCCGGAGACGGAGCCTTCCAATGACATTGGGTTGCAGCCGCAGTAATCGTAATGCCGCGCTCCTGCTCCTGTTCCATCCAGTCCATGGTTGCTTCGCCTTCATGCACTTCACCGATCTTGTAGTTTTTGCCCGTATAGAAAAGAATACGCTCACTCGTGGTCGTCTTTCCCGCATCAATATGCGCAATGATGCCGATGTTGCGCACATTTTTTAGATCCATTGCTTCATCAAGAAAGAAAAAATGTGAGCCTGCCCTGAGCCTGACGAAGGGTGTTTTAAATCCATATCACTTCGCGAGATGGGCAAATGCTTTGTTGGCTTGCGCCATCTTGAGGACATCTTGCTTCTTCTTTATGGCGCCACCTTGCTCGGCGCTGGCGTCGAGAAGTTCGAGAGCGAGCTTCTGGGACATCGGCATGCCTTTGCGCTCCCGCGCGGCACCGAGAATCCAGCGAATACTGAGCGCAACCTGACGCTTCGGCGTGACTTCGACCGGTACCTGGTACACGGAACCTGCCACGCGCTTGGGACGCACTTCCACGAGCGGGGTGGCATTGAGGAGAGCCTTGGAAAAAACCTCCATCGGCGCTTCTTTGGTCCGTGTTTTTATAACTTCGAGAGCATCTTTAAAGATCCGCCGTGCAATCGACTTCTTGCCTTGCTTCATGATGCAGCACAGAAACTTCTCCACTTGCGGGTTGCTGTCACTGACGATGTAGGGCTTAACGGGTTTTGCCATGGATGAGAAGAGTGAGAAGAACCAGAGGAATAAGTAGAGTCAGAGGACCTATGAGGTCTTCGGTCGACGGGCACCGTAGCGCGAACGTCCTTGCTTGCGATTGCGCACGCCTTCGGTGTCGAGCACGCCACGAATGATGTGGTAACGCACGCCCGGAAGATCTTTCACGCGGCCGCCGCGCACAAGCACAACGCTGTGCTCCTGAAGATTGTGGCCTTCCCCCATGATGTACGCCTTCACTTCGTGGCCATTCGTGAGCCTGACGCGCGCGATTTTGCGCAGAGCGGAGTTCGGTTTCTTCGGCGTCATCGTCGTTACTTTCAAACACACCCCCCGCTTAAACGGACTGCCTTTCGGCAGCGGGACTGGACGCATGGTGAGTGCGTTCCAGGTGTATTGCAGGGCGGGAGCCTTGCTCTTCACACGTTTATTCCTGCGAGGCCTGCGAATCAGTTGGTTAATAGTGGGCATAAAGGAGGCTCGGATAGTAATGGAGAAGCAAACAGGAGTAAAGACCTAGGCTTGTTCATTTTCAGCTTCAAAGCGCTTGCGGTATACCTCACCCGTCGGAATCAACCGACCGATGATCACGTTCTCTTTGAGACCTTTCAGCATATCGATCTTGCGAGTTGTTGCCGCGTCCACGAGAACACGAATGGTTTCTTGGAAACTGGCGCCCGAGAGCCAGCTGTCCGTGGCAAGCGCAACGCGCGTGATCCCGAGCAAGAGCTGCTCGTACGTGGCAGCCTTTGCCTTCGTCTTCTTCTCTTCGAGCAATCGTTCGTTGTCGTAATCCACTTCGCCCTTGTCCGCCACCTCACCGGAGAGGAAATTCGTATCCCCGGCATCGGACACACGAACCTTGCTGAACATTTTTCGGACGATGATCTCGAGGTGCTTGTCGTTGATCGTCTGCCCTTGGCTGGCATAGATGTGCTGCACTTCCTGGACGACGTAATTCTGCACCGCATACACTCCTTTTTTCTCGAGCAAGTCTTGCAAGTTGAAGTGTCCGACGTTCAGTGGATCACCGACACTCACGGATCCTCCGGTTTTCACGATGAGTGATTCACGCGAACCGAACTGGTAGGCGCGCTCCTGCACATCAAAGTGTTTCACGCTGATCACCCCGTCGACGATGTCGGTGACTTTGCCCGCGGACAGAGCACGAATCACAGATTTGTCGTAGCGGGACTTCGCGAGCACCGTACGCTCCTCCACCTTCGCCCCTTTTTCCACAACGACTTCGAATCCTGCGAGCAGGTGATAACTGTCCTCGCCCGGTTCCTCTTCGTGCACCGTCACCGTGGTCTTGCCGCCCTGATGGCTCACTTTCACGCTGCCCGCGATGTCGCTGAGCTGCGCGCTGGTACGGGGGTTTCTGGCCTCGAAGAGTTCTTCAACCCGGGTCAGTCCTTGGGTGATGTCGGCGCCTTCCGCGACACCTCCCATGTGGAAGGTACGCATGGTCAGCTGCGTTCCCGGTTCACCGATACTCTGCGCGGCGATGATGCCGACCGGCGTGCCGATCTTCACCGTCTTGTTGTTGCCGAGATCTCTGCCATAGCATTTCACACAGATCCCCTGCTTCGTTTTACATGTCATGACCGACCGGACATCCACGGCAAGCACCTTGTGCGCATGAAGCAGATCAATGAGATCCGCATCGATTTCGGAATTCCGTTTGGCGAGCGTCTTGCCATCCGCTTTCACATCGACCGCAAGGGTGCGACCGAAGATGCGACTCTCAAACTTCTCGCCGATACGCTCCGAATCTTCGTGCGTGATCCTGTGACTGCTCATCGATCCGCAGTCTTCCACACGAATGATAATATCCTGCACCGCATCGACGAGGCGGCGTGTGAGGTAGCCGGCTTCCGCAGTTTTGAGAGCGGTGTCCGACTTTCCTTTGCGTCCTCCGTGCGTCGCGATGAAGTACTCGAGCACAGAGAATCCTTGCTTGAGGTTGCTCTGAATCGGCAGTTCGATCGTACGACCCGAAGGATTGGCGACGAGTCCTTTCATGCCTCCGAGCTGCGTGACTTGTCCCCAGTTTCCGCGCGCGCCGGAATCGATCACGTAGGTGATGTCGTTCTCGGGCTGGAGCAAGAAATCGCGAACCATCGCGTTACTGACCTGGTTCTTGGTATCGCTCCAAATACGGATCGAGTGATTGTAACGCTCGTCCGCGGTGATAAATCCTTTCCAGAAGTAATTGTTCATCTGGCGGATCTTCTCGTTCGCAGCGTCAACGAGCGTCTGCCATTCCTTGGGTACCAGAATGTCGGAAGATGCAATCGAAACGCCCGAAAGCGTCGCATACTTGAACCCAACGTCCTTGATACGGTCGGCGAACTGCGTCGTTTCCTCTTCGTTCGTGAGTTCCAAAGTTTTTGCGATCAAGTTACTTAAGACCTTCTTGGTCATCGGGGTCGTGATGTGCGGGAGACCCTTCGGCATGATTTCTTCAAACTTGAGACGGCCGATGGATGTGTCGATGATTTCGCCGGGCGCGACGCGAACCTTGACCTTCGCCTGCAGATCGACGATGCGGTGGTCGTAGGCAAGGAACGCTTCATCAGGATTGCTGAAAATCATCCCCTCTCCCTTCTTCCCATCGTGCACCTGTGTGAGAAAGTAACAGCCCAGCACCATGTCCTGCACCGGGTTGATGATTGGTTCTCCAGCGGAGGGCTTTAGGACGTTTCGTGACGAAGACATGAGCGTACGCGCTTCCTCCTGCGCTTTTTCGGAGAGCGGAACGTGCACGGCCATTTGGTCACCGTCGAAGTCTGCGTTGAACGCGGTACAAGCGAGCGGATGGAGTTGAATCGCAAGTCCTTCGATGAGCGTCGGCTTGAATGCCTGTATTCCCAGACGGTGCAGCGTCGGCGCACGGTTGAGGAGCACGTGTTTGTCCTTGATCACCTCCTCGAGAATATCCCACACCTCTTTGCCGCCATCCTGAATCAATCGCTCCGCGGCCTTCACGTTGTGCGCGAGTTCGCGGCGAATGATCGTGCCGATCACGAACGGCTTAAAGAGTTTCATCGCCATTTCCTTCGGAAGTCCGCATTGATTCAATTTCAAATGAGGTCCTGCAACGATCACAGAACGTCCGGAATAGTCGACGCGCTTGCCGAGAAGGTTCTGGCGAAATCTTCCTTGCTTTCCTTTAAGCATGTCACTCAAGCTACGCAGCTTTCTGCGATCTCCCGCGGTAAAGAGCGTCTTTCCCCCGCGTGCGGAGTTATTGAGGAGCGTATCGACCGCTTCTTGGAGCATGCGTTTTTCATTGCGACAAATCACTTCAGGAGCCCCAATGCTCATCAGTTTTTTCAGACGCGAGTTCCGGTTGATCACGCGTCGGTATAAATCATTGAGGTCCGACGCCGCGAAGCGTCCTCCATCGAGCTGCACCATCGGGCGCAGATCCGGCGGGAGCACCGGCAGCCTCGTCGGGATCATCCACTCCGGACTCATGCCCGCTTGAATGATGGAGTTCACGAACTTCATCCGCTTCATCACTTTTTTAAGTTTCTGTCCGCTGCTCTTTTCACGCTCCGCTTGGAGTCCGGTCGCAAGAGCCGGCAGTTCGATGTTCGTAATCACTTCGCGCAGCGACTCCGCTCCGGTACCGGCGCGAAACACGTGCCCGAACTTCATGTTCATTTCACGAAATTTCAATTCGGAGAGCACACTGCCTGCATGCAGATTTTTGAGGTCCTCAAGGGCTTCGCGGTGATTTTGCTTGAGGGACTCAAGTCTGTCAGCCGCCTCTTTATTAAGGGCGTCCATCTGCGCAGTCGTTGCCTTACTCTCTGCGAGTTGTTTCTTGGCATCCTCGTACTCGCGACTCACCTGCTTCTTCCTCGTTTCCATGCTGGAATTCAGCTCTTTTTCCGCTTCCGTTTTCACCTCCTCATTCACGGAGACTACGATGTACGCCGCGAAGTACACGATCTGTTCGAGCGTTTTGATCGGCAGATCCAGAAGTAATCCGATGCGTGAGGGGCTACTACGCAAAAACCAAATATGGGCGATCGGAACAGCCAAGTTGATGTGACCCATTCGCTCGCGTCGCACGATCGATCGCGTCACTTCGACTCCGCACTTCTCACAGATCACTCCTTTATAGCGGATGCCCTTGTACTTGCCGCAGAAGCATTGGAAATTTTTCGTGGGTCCGAATATGCGCTCACAGAAAAGTCCGTCCGGCTCCGCGCGCTGCGTGCGGTAGTTCACCGTCTCAGCCTTGGTCACTTCGCCGCGCGACCAACCGAGAATGTCATCGGGGCTGGCAACACTGACGGCAATGGCATCGAAGCTGTCTGTTGCGGAGGTAGCGGTGGAGGGAAGCATAGAAGAATGGAGAATGGAGAATTGAAATTGGAGAATGACTGAACGTACTCATGTGTCATGCCGAGTGTCCGCCTAAGGCGGATGTATCGAGGCAGAAGTAAACACACGAAACTCCGCTGCCCCCAGTCATCGTTCGTCTGAAACGATCGGGAAACACCGGAAATGTGGAAGCATTATAGGGAAATCAGAGATCGATGCAAGGGAATTATTTGGCATATGAAAAGTGTCATGGTTAGCCGTGTCATCCTCAGCACAGTCGAAGGACACGAATCCACGACACTTCTGTGATTACGCGACGTTGCGATTCCCAACAATTCCGTTCCCAGCCGAGGGGCCTATGATGAGGGTCTTCACACTCACTTTCCTCGTTTTCTCATCATAGGAGAAAATATACTGCTTTGTACCGTCCAAACTCTTGATCGGCGTATCCAAGTTTCCAAGAGCAGACTTCACTCGGACAATTCCGCTGCGAATTCCCTTCACCTCAAGTTGGAGCAGCTGGTTCACCTCTGCAAGATCTCTCTCAACATTTTCCGGAGGAGTCATCCTCTCTGGCTGCTGTTTCGGCTTTGCCTTCATAGTATTTTTGCTTGAGCGAGCTTCCTCCATGGGAGCCTGATTCTTCGCCTGTTCATTTTTGATCTCTTCCGCTGTCTTGTATGCGCCTCCTTGCATTTTTGTCCTGATGCTGTCCATTTTTGACTTGATTTGCGTGAGCGCCTTTTCGATTTCATCCGGCAAACGGTCGCGCTCATTTTCGAATGCACTGCGTGCATCCTTTGTTCGATTCATGGCTCCCTTTGTCTTTTCATCCTCGAGAGTATCCACCTTGTATCCACTCAAGTTTCTCAACACCTTCACGGGATCTTCAAGAATCGCCTTTTCGAAGCCGGTGTACACAGCTTCATTCGTACCGATTAGCGTTGTATCCCATTCCATAAGGTTGCCTTGCGGATCCAAGTACAGTCCGTAGTTCTTACCAGCACTCGGCTGCTTCAAAAGGTTAATCATGTTTTTTGCTATGTTTCCGACACTTTGCCTTGTCACAGACTCCGGTTGGATTTCGAATGCATCGAGCAGTTTAGTTACTGCGAGCTTGCTGTTTTTTTCTGCAGTCACCTTCTCTTGTTTCTCCGTGAAATCAGAATTCTTTTCATAACGAAGCTTGAGTATGGGATTTTCATTGGTACCCGATGAGTTAACCCTAAAAATATACGGCTGATCGGTTCGCTCAAGCTGTTGCTTATTCACTTCCTTAAACACTTCAAACGGCATGATGAATTTACCATAGATCCCTTTAAATGAATCCTCGATCTGCTTAATCAGAGACTTTGCATCCTCTTCTCTCCCTTCCCGTAGAGCTCTCACGACCGTTTGCAGGCGCTTCTGATCTACTTCCTCTTTATATGTATCCAATTGACTCTGCAGATCCTTCAGCCGGTTACTCTTTTGTTCAGGGGAAAGAGATTTGTCCTCATTGACGACACGAATCTGTTCCTCAATAAAATCTACAACGTTCTGTGCCTTCTCCGGACTCATTTGAGGGGCTGTCTTGAGACCTTTTTCCTTCTTAATGCGCAGAGGCTCTTCGAATTTCTCGATTGCAGTCTTTTTGCCGAATTCACTCAGATCAAGACGAAGTTTTTTGTCAGATCCTTCGACGATACTGGTTTTTAGTACATCACCATTCGTCTTCGTCACTTCAAATTTGGTGCCTGCTCCACCTGCAAAGAAAATGCGCTTGCGACCACCGGAGATGTCCTGCTTGTATTCAACTTTGTTGGGATCTGTGCTGATGTTCAGAAGGCTCTGGCTGGAAAGCATCCAATCCCTCGGGACCTCAATAAAATATTTTCCGCCCACGAACCCGACTTCAGCATACCCATTCTTCAGAAGAGTATCGCCTGAGTCCTTGATGTAACGCTCACGCAGTAACTGGCCATCGGGTAAATCTGACATTTTTCCTCGATTCTCTTCAACATACACCCGACCCTCGAGCTCCGTTGCAATCTGCTCGGCCATTGCGAGGCCTTTTTCCAATTGGTCTGCACTATTAAGTTCGAGGCGTTCATATTTCTCGATCCAATTCTTAAAATCCCCTTCCGCATAAGTTTTCATGCGCTGTGCATAGTCTTTTGCATCTTGCGATACCCCATCCTTCTTTTCCTTCTTGGCCTTTTCATCCATTTCTTTTAGCTTCTGTTCCAGCTTGCTTACACGCTCGATGAAGTTCTCCTTCGATACTTTCGCGTAGTGCGTCAGTCGTTGATCTTTCGCATATGTACGATCCTTGGATCCTTCCGGCTGCAGCGGAGGACAATTCTGCGCAACTTCGCCGTGCTTGTGAATGAGTCTGTGTTCCATAGGACCGAAGGAAAGAAATATGAAAAGAATTACAGAGTGGTTAGAAGGGATGCGGCATTTGCCTCCTCCTCCACGCGCTCGCCTTGTTCCTCCACTTTCGCAATTGCCTGCATTTCATGTTGAATGTGCTGCTCACCGTCCTTATATAATTTAATCTGATCAGCGATAGCCGATTCGATTACAGCATTCGCATCCGTCAGTTTCGTGATCGCAGCAATACGCTCGTCATCCGTTAGTTTATCGGCGAGCGCTACTAAGTGCTCGCTTACGAGCTCTTCGAGCCCGCTCATGCCTTGCACTGCATCAATGAATTGCTGAGAGGTCATGAGGGTAATGGAGTGAATGTGTGTTTCTTTGCTATTGTAGCAGATTCAGAGATAAAATGCAATCGTAGGAAATTTTGCTCACTTTATGCCTTCGGGCCAGGTTCATATTTTGGCGTCACAGTCCACTTATTCAGTGCATACTCATATTGCTGATACTCATCGCCTTTTTTTGTATACAACGTACCTGTCTTAATATTAATACTGTATTGCCAATTCGGCTTGCCTGCATCAATGGTAGCCCAGGCTGCATCCCCTCCTTTCATGAACGTTTGCCTGTATTTTGCCGCTTCACCCCCATCAGTGATGTGTGCATCCTCCGCAACGTCCACCCATTTGTCTTTTGAGAACACTCCAACTTGATTCCCCTTGTTTGCATACGCTCGACCATCAGATGCAATCTTATACACCCAACCGTCCGCACCATTTTTCACTTCATCCTTCGTGTGCCATTTCCCATCCTTCGGAATGGAAGCGATTTTCTCCTGCTCCTTCTTCTCGTCTTCCGAGGGACCATTGGCCTTTGCGATCATTTCTTCAATTTTTGCCAATGCCGCGTCATCAATATTTTTAAAGAGCACGGCCTTACCGTCAGCGGTCACTTCAGACCCCAGTGCGGCAAACTCCGCCACCACTTCGTCACTGAACACACCGCCATCTTTCGATCCTATCTTCAAATCCTTGACTTGTTTTTTGTCTTCTTCTCTCTGCTGAAGCTCGAACGTAAAGGAAGTCTTCTTTTGATTTGCATTTAATTGAGCGACCCTTTCTTCTATCGTTTTAGGCTTTGTATTATTCTTCTCCGTCGCCTTCTGTACGCCACCCTTGATCTTTTCATAGAGACCCGAGGCCCATATCAGCAGGCCCATGAATCTGTTGATAAATTGATCAAAATTTGTGTTCGGAGCTTTGGCCACAAGCTTTCCACCTTCCTCCACTACGTTCACACCGTGCTGCATCATCACCAGCCCTGTTTGGATTTGCTTTTCGACATCGCTGATCTTGGAGAGGTCAACGTCTTTCAATGCTTTATTTGCTTCCTCCTCGATCTTTTTTTTGTCCTCTTCTGAAATATTTTTATCCGCATCTTTTTGTTCTTTGGCCGACTGTTCGAATTTTTCACCGAGCGCTCCAAGCATCCGAAGTTGATCTTCGTTCATTGCTTTCATCGCAAGCCCCGCTCTCTTCATGGCGACAGGAAACGTGTCTATCACCTTTTTATCGTTGAGTACATTACTGGCATTTTTGAACATGAATATTTGCTCTTCAAAAGACAGTTTTGCAAGGACCTTTACGACATCGCTCAATGCCTTCCCTTTTGACTCATCAAGAACATCGCCGACAATTTCCATGAATGCTTTGAGAGCTGTCGGATCTTGTTTCGCAATATTGTACGCATCTGTCACAGATTTCTTTAGATCATCCGGCAATTCTCTAGTTGCATCTTGAAGTTTCTGTTCGTTTGTTTTTTCAGGAGCAAGAGGAGGTGTGTGTCCCGAGCCCTCACCAACACTTGCCTTGCCTGTTGCATCAAACGTCACGGTAAATTTATTGAGAGCGAATTTTTCTTTGACCTCTGTCTGGGCTTCTTCCGGGGTTATTCCCTGCCCCCGCAAATATTCTGTTTCCAGAGTGGCAGCTTTAGCGACTGCTTTCAGAATTTGATCATGCACTTTTGATACATCAGCCTCTGCATCTGCTATTTTTGCATCCTGAATTCCCCGCAGTGCATCTGCATTCGCTGTGTCTATATTTTCAAGTAATCCTGTCAGGTTTTCCTGCATCTTCTTCACCTGCTCCACTTCAGGCTGTACTGGTGCGGCTTCCTCATAGAGGAATCTCGCTTCACCTGTACATGCAAATTTTTGTGCGCGTTGATGCAGAAAGATATTCATAAACCTAGAGGGTAGATAGTGCAGATTCGATCGAAGTCAGACCTGTGGAATCCTTTTCTTTTGCACCTTGCTCTATGTCGCGTCGCAGAGCTGTCTGATACCCACGCACTGCAGTTGCAAGTTCTTCCATATATTTTTGATAGGCAATGTCGTACATTTCAAATGCCTTCCTGTACCTCACCACTCGTTCCTTTGCTTGCTCAGGTGTTTCTCCCTTGTATTTTTCATCCAAGACTGAGCGCTGATCTGTCGTCAGCTCCGGTTCGATTGCTTGCATAATTAAATTATAAACTTGCTCTCCTGTAAGGAGCTTCGGAGGGACGGTGGTGGTTTGTGTTTGATCTGACATAAATCATATCATTATAGCATGGTTCGTCTCCGCTCACCATGACACTTAGGAGAGGAGGTTTTACCATGACACTTTGGTGCCACTCCCAATCGCATGCACTCCATCCCTGACCATCTGAATCCCTGTTTTAACCGTTTCTGCACGCTTCTGGATGCTTTTTGCCGTATCGATCACCGGCTGAACTACCTCTGCACCACGATCCTTGATTTCTGCAACAGGTTTACAACCAACGAGGAAAAAAAGTACTGCGACAAAGAAACATCTTTTCATACCCCTCACCCTACCCTCTCACTCAGGGAGAGGGAAGACGCGGAGGTGCCCGCCACCATGGATCGTCCTTCGACGGAGCCTGTCCTGAGCAACGCCGAAGGGATCACCATGACACACTCTGTGGAGGGGCGCCGTCCAGTGCGTACTTCGTCAAGCTCAGTACAGGCTCGGGTTAAGGGAATCGAATCAGATCTTCTTCTGCTCCTTATTATTCTCCACAAACATCTGCTCAAACGATCCCTTCGCACTCTCGAGTGCTTTGCGCAGTAACTCCACTTCATCTTCCTTGAGACACAGCGACGAGGAGGCATTCAAAATTTTGTCCCGCTCCTGCGGCTCCAATGTGACCCCCCTCACTCCCTGCAGGGAAGCGTGGAGCACGATGTATGCATCGCATACCTGGCACTTGAGCTGCATCAAAACAAAATCATCACCGGTCATGCGCATGGCAGTGAAATCGACCGGAACCTTTTCACCACACTGCGGACAACGCATTTGCTGCGAAATCCTCTGAATGATCTGGTGGAGAGTGTGGGGATCGAACTCCATAGTGCTATTCTAGCAGCGGATGTCCCCTCTTGTCCATATAACCAGGCTCTTGCCAAGAATTGCAGGTTTTGCGCTTACACTCATGCTCCTCACGGGGTTGATTGTGCTCGTGACCCAAAAAACTGCGCACATACCCGAGAAAATTGCGGACATCGCTGTGGAACACACGCAACCCCTCACTATTCGCCTCCGTGTTACTCAAAACAAAATGCTCCGACTGATTGAGCTTGGTCACGATGCACCTAGAACAATTTTCGTGAGTCTTCCTGAGGAGTGGCAGCGGGGGGAAGTACGGGGGGTACCGCTCACGCAGGTAACAAGTGAACCTCCGAGCCTCGGCTTTCGGCGATGGCAGATTCCCGCCGGAGGGCTGATTGTGTTTCACAGTCAGAGCGACTTTATCAATGTTCGCATCCATAACCCCTCGGGCGTTCCCCTCAAGATCCGCTACACCTCGACTGACGTTGAAAAAAGAACTTCCGACCATGAGGTCTATTTAATGAAAGAAGGAGAGCTGGTGATACCGTGATACAATCAAACCATGCCAGTACCCAGTTACATCGTTTCTTGTACAAAAAATTTACTCATTGCGCAGGACATTTATGAATTCCGCTTTGCAAAGCCAAAAGAATGCAACTTCAAGACGGGCCAATTTGTGCTTTTTGACGTGCCACTCGTTGAGAATAGTGCAGACATTCAAACGCGAGCACTTTCGATTGCTTCAACTCCGAGTGAAGACGAATTGATCTTCGTCGCGAAGATGAAAGAAGGAGGTCGTGCGAGCCGGTGGATCATGGAATTATTGAAGGTCGAATCAACTGTACGCATGCAGGGGCCTTTCGGAAATTTCACTCTCGATGAAAAAACTCCCAAAGACTATCTCTTCATCGCAACGAGCACGGGTGTTGCACCGTTCCGTTCACAAATTATCGATGCGCTCAAGCGCGGCGACCGACGTCGGATGGATCTCGTCTACGGCGTACGGTCGCAGGAAGATCTCTTCTGGGATCAGGAACTCATCGCACTCACGCAGACCTACGACAATTTTTTCCTCCACCTCGCCCTCAGTAATCCAACAAACGATTGGAAGGGGCACCGCGGCCGCGTGCAGACGCTCATGCCGCAAATCATCCATGATTTTTCAAGAAAATCCGTCTACGTCTGCGGTAGTCCGGAGATGACGAAAGAACTCAAACAATTATGCCTCGAACAATGGACAATCACAAAAACCGATCTCCACGTCGAAGGATACATTTAGTAGTTTAAAGGTTTGAAAGTAGAAGGTTTAAAGGTTTACTACAATGCATTTGCGATTCTTTTTTGCTTCAGGTCACACGTTTGCAAATAGCTCGCAAGGTTTGAAAGCATTCTTGCAATTTTCTTTGATTGTTCGTTGAGAACAGTGAATTCCCCTTCGTCGATGTAGCCTTCGTCGAGAGCATCGTATAAATGAGAGCGAACTTCTGCTGCAGACCTTTTTGCATATCCAAGAAAAGTAATGAACTCTAATGGATTCATTGAATCATTCCCCTCAGCAATATTTGCCGCTATGGATCTGCTGGCGCGAGTAATTTGATCGACAAAAGAAAAATCTCTAACAACATTTTTCTTTTTACAGATACTTCGAATCTTCTGTATCAATAATCTACTTTCTTTCCAAGCCTCGATCTCTTCGAACGAATTGAACTTCCCCATAATCCTACTGTACCGTAACTTTCAAACTTTAAAACCTTCAAACTTTTAAACACGCAATAAACTGGTCAAAAAGGTACCCTGCATCCTCCGGACCTGGCGCCGCCTCGGGGTGAAACTGCACCGCGAAGAAGCGGCCGCTGTCATGGCGGATCCCCTCCACGGTCCCATCGTTGCCATTCTTCCACCACACATGCCAGCCCGCTGGCAAACTTTTTTCATCGACGGCGAAGCCGTGATTTTGGGAAGTAATAATGCAATGATGCTCAGCGGGTAGCGGGTAGCGGGCAGCGGGTGGTAACAATGAGTCAGCTTGTCGCTTATCGCTTATCGCTCTTCGCTCCAAGCATGGCTGATTCACCCCCCGATGCCCGTACGGCAATTTGAATGTGTCGCCGCCGACAGCGAGTGCCATCAGTTGATTGCCAAGGCATATCCCAAACGTCGGAATATTTTTTTCGATCGCACGCTTGATCGCTTTGATTGTGGGGACGCAGGTTTTCGGATCGCCCGGGCCATTGCTGATGAAGACGCCGTCGAAGTGCTCTTTGCAGCTATCGAGATCATAGTCCCACGGCACGCGAATGACTTTCACTCCCCTCCTCAGAAAACTTCGCAAGATATTGCGTTTCATGCCGCAATCATATGAAAGAATCGTTACTGGTTTCTCGTTGCTGGTTTCTGGTTTTGGATTGTATGTGATCGGCTCCTTACAACTCACCTCCGCCACAAGATTGCGACTGTTCGGATCTTCTATTTCGCTCACCGCTAATCGCTTATCGCTTATCGCTGCAGAATCATGAGTGATTCTGCCCAGCATAACACCTTTTTCTCTCAGATGTTTCGTCAACGCTCGCGTATCGACCCCCGTGATCCCCGGGATCTTGTGATGTTCCATCCAGCGCTGCAAGCTGCTCACGGCACTATGATGACTGTAGGTATCACTCACTTGCGCGACGACGAGGCCGCGAATGTGGATCTCTTCGCTCTCAAAATTTTTGGAAAACCCCCATTCATTTAATTCTTCACTGGGGACTCCGTAGTTGCCGATCAACGGATACGTCGTGACGAGTATCTGCCCCCGGTAACTCGGGTCCGTCATGCTCTCGGGGTACCCCGCCATGCCTGTATTAAACACCACCTCGCCGGTTCCAAACGTGTCATCCTGAGCGGAGTCGAAGGAACCAAATGCCTCCCCTTGAAAAACAGTGCCGTCGGAGAGAAGCAAATGTGTCATTCCGAGCGTAGTCGAGGAAGGAAGCAAGAAACGAGCTTGTGGGAGTGTACACGAGCAAAATAGGCAAAGCGACCAGCTTAAGAAAGAAGAGAAAATTATTGACTTTTTTATGTAATTGTAGTATTTTAATAAAGTTTCATCGAGGCTCATTAAAAGCACCGATCAATGACTTTTACGGTCATTGAACAGTCCTGCGACCTCCGCTCTCATGTATATGAGAGTGGAGGTACGCGGGAACGTACAAATCATGGATTCAAATACATTTCTCTTGAACAAGGAACAAAAACATGTCGACTCCGAAAACGAAGCACAAGAAAGTCACCGTGGAAGAACTGGCTCGCAGCGTCGTCGAGATGAACAAGGCGGTCCAGGTGATCGCCGAACGTCTCGAAAAGAAGGAAAACAACGAACCGAAGGAAGCTGTCGCACCCAGCGTCAAGCGGGTGACGGAACCCGCCCCCGACGCAAAAATCGAGAGCGTGCCCCAAGCAGTGGCAGATACGTCCACCACTACCACCGAGGCGAAGCCGACGACCCCGAATCCCCCCATTATCTCCGTTACAACGGAAGATGTCGGGGGAGTGTCAGTCACGACGGATCCGCCGAAGGTCGAAGTCTCCAGCGAGACTAAACCAGAGGTCAAAGTCCAAGAGGCCGCGAAGACTGAAGAAGTGATCCCGGTCATCCTACCCGAAACGGAAACCGTGACAATTCCGAAGACCGAGCCGAAGCAGACTGTCACGAGTGGGAGTGCAGAAACCGTCAAAAAAGAAACCATCAAGCAACCGGAAAGTCCCACTAAGGTCGGCGTGATGCCTGCTGGAAACGGTTCGGGTCCACCGAAGCCTCCGAGCCCTCCAGACCACGACAAGATTTCGGGAAGAGATGACGACCAAGAGCCTGACGATTCACCTGACGATTCAAAAAACAAAAAGGAGGATGTCCTTCACGATGAGACGGTTTGGTGGAAGGTCCTGCTCGCGATCCTTCTCGTGGTGCTCTTGATCTTGTTGGCATGGTATTTCTGGCCGAAAGGCCAAACGGTTCCATTGCCAACTGATCCGGTCCCTCCAGCAAAAGCTGAGTCAACCGAACCTACTCAAGTGACAACTCATCCTGACACGAGAGCCCATCTGGAAGTCATGGACGGGCTCTACGTGAAATGGGATGGGAACGGACCTCTCCCCGCCGCCGAAATTTTTGGCCGCGGCCGCAACGCTAAAGCCTGCGATGAGCAGGCTGAAAAATTGCGGAATGAAATGGAAAAACTTCAGGATAAAATGGACCAAGTCTTGGAGAAAAAACGTGAGTTGCAGCGCGTGCTCGACTCGAAGGCGGACCGTTCCGCATTCGATTCCCTCTATGCGCAGCAAATGAGAGACCAGCAAGCGCGGACCGAGTTGTTCCAGAAGCAACAGGAACAACAAAGTTTGCAAGCGCAATTGCAACAGATCAACATTCAGATCCAGCAATTGCGCACAGGACAACAACAACATCGGCACCCGTACGTGCCATGTCCGTGATTTCAGTTCCCGCGAAGCCCTCCTCGTCCACGCAAGTGGCGAGGGGGGTTTTGTCATACCAAAATTTATGCGAGTGAGCTTGGCCCAACGACGATGTTTTTCATCTCTGCGTTGCGGCCGGTTTTTTCGATCGCCATGATGTCGAAGATTCCCGTTTCCGCAAATTGCACACGCACCGTATTGTTTGGCCCCTTTATCACCGTAATGCCATGCAATCCAACAAGTCTTTGTCCCGGCTGAAGCGAAGCAATGTCAAATGTAAGCGGAGTCTTGGACGTATTCCTATGGATAACAATCCGATTCGCAACGCCATTCTTTCCAAAAAGTTTGTTGAAATCTACATCACGCGAAATGAGCGGCTCGCGGTATTCCAACGTACCTGCATATTCTACAGGCCCATCCTTCGATACATCCACTAAATTGCCGTTGAGTTGATATTTCCCCTCGCGCGTGAAGTGCACAACAACACCCCGTACAGCTTCACGTCCGAGGCCGTCTTTGTATCCACCCATGAACCGTTGGAAAACAACCCCAGCGTCAGCAAGATCGGCAAGATCTTCCTTTCGCACGGTATCGGTTTTGGGATCATAGATGATCTCCTTATCTTGACCATTTCTAAACGGCATAAGCTGATGCGGGACAATGATCCTGATTTTTGCATTCGGGTCTTTGGGTACCGATACCTCAACGCTGCGTAATACTTTTCGGCTCTTCAAACGTTCAGTATTCGCTTGCATGATTTTGTGTTGGTCATGTGCAACGGCAAGCGCTTCAATTTGTGATCGTGCCCAGGCAAGGTCGCCGTAGCGAAGGTCGGGCTGTGTTTCCCACAATTTCTTCCTTCTCAGAATCGTCTTCTGAATCTTTTTGTATCCGTCTGTCTCAGTTAAATCTTTCGCGGCGGCAAAGAGATCGATTTCTTTGAGTAAATCATCCGCATAATATTCCTTAAGTTCCTCTTGGGAATTACGCTTGTGTGGTGATCCTTTTTTTGGCATTAAACTGGACCCATCCAGAGGAATCTGGGCAGTTGCACCACGTGCGGGCAATACAATATGTCTTCCAGATGGTGAGATACTGTCCACTCCCCCTCGACTTCGAATCAATTGTGAACGATGAATGTCGCCATCGGTCACGGGGCCGCGGACAGCACCGAAAAATCCCGGCGGCATCACGGCAGCTGCACGAGCACGATTGTCGTATATGCTCCGCGTGATCGTGGTATTTCCTCGTTGGCGATTGAACGATTTGAGGATACGACCTGAGTCGGAGGCTTCGTAGTTTGAATCACTCATCCATGCCGGCGCATTCCTGCCAAAACGCAACACATGGCTATCTTCTTTATCCATTCGTTCCCCCTTGGCCTGGTCAATGACCGCGGAACGACTTCTGAGCATCTCAGGGAGTTCTGTCTCTGTGTAACTTATACCGGTTCGTTCTTCATACGCCTTGCGCAATCTCCAATAATTCACAACAGGATCCCCTGCGTCAGATTTTAATTGTTTTATTTCACTCAACACCTTTGCATAGGCGGCTGATTTTGCTGAACGAGGAAGGCGGGGAGCTGTTATCTTGTTGAATTGCTCGATCTTGTGAGCACGTTCAACGTTATACTCTTCCATTTTCAATCGTGTCTTATTCAATTCATCCAAGATCTCCTGATCAGACATATTCTCAGTGGAAGCATTCTTACGATCCTTCTGATAGCCACTGCCACGCTGAACAATCGACAGTAAGTCATTTGCACTGATGAATCCTGCTTTAACAGCAAAGTCCAAGAGTTGCTCATGCGTTGTAGGAAGTGCATCAATAAGAGCATTCAACTCTTCGACTGTCTTCGTTTTCATATCTGGTAAATTTCTCAATTTATCATGAGCCCTGGTGCTGAATTGAAGAATCTCATCCTCTTTAAATTTTGCATCATTTTTCAAATATGAATGAATTGCTTTCGAGAGAGAATCGTCTTTGCCCTCTGCGGAGAATTTTTTCAGTAGATCAATAAGTTTGGCTGTCTGTTCTGGATTTGAGGGATTGCTATCCTTTTTTTCCGGCGTCGCGAAATACACCTCCCTTCGCTCGCGAAGAGATTCATGATTGCCACATTGGAAATGAAAAGGAAACATCATAGATTCGCAAGTGATTGCTCGATCGTGGAAATTCGTGAGGTATTGGCTTCAATATCTCCCTCCCTACTCAATTGTGTGATACTTTTACTAATACCAAGCAAATAATCCTTACAGGTGTGAAGAAAAGAAGTATAACGATCTGCAAAAATTTCGAGAGCAATTGCATACCATGCATAGCGGCTCTTACGATTCTGCTCGGATTCATTGAAATACAGGAGTTCCAATTCGGGGAGGATTTCCGTTGTCAGCTCAGGCTCGATCTCGAACATGAATGCGTTATAGAGCCCGTTCACATCATCGATATTGGTGTTGGTAGATTTTGCCATAAATCATTCCATTATAGCAATATAAACCACTTTTAACAAGGTCTCATATACCCTAAAGCAGCAAGGGAATTGTCACTTATAATTGACATAATAACAAATAGTTATATATATTTATAATAGAGCAATTCTAGGATTGTTCTTTTACAACATCGGATCGGATTCCAACGCGTACGCGTTTTGAGATACATGTACCTTTCAACCAAACTTCACCAACCAGGGAGAATGTCATGTCACTTCGCGATGTACTGCGAAAATTGTTCACAAGACAAGTCATTGTTACGATCAACAAGGAAGTGTCAGCCAAGAGGTCAGGGGCGATCAAAACCTCTCCACGACGCAACACACGAACGATCCATTTCGATCCTACCATTCATCGATTCGACTTGTGGGTGATCCCATTTGTATGGATGCCATTGATTGTGGGGTCGTTGTTCGTCCTGCGACAAGAATCATTCGTGGAAGGCGCACTCGGAGTAATGTCAATCGTGATCGGAATTGCGATCTTCTTCGGCACCTTCGGGGTGGTACCCTCAACCGCCGTTCTTTACAGACAATTCACCGGAAAACCACAGCTCTTCAGTGATTGTCGTGCATTTCAGTTTCCGGGTCTGACACGGCAAGTGTATTTGCCGAGGGATATTCAGAAAATCAAAACGGCACCTGCAAAAATCGAGAACATCAATGCGCCCAATGCATTGATCAGCAGCGTGGGACAAGATGACCTTTCGCATCGAGACTACCAGATCATCGAAATCCACCTTGCCTTCTCATTCGATTTCAAAAGAGCGGCGACCGTCATCCAAATGTTTTTGGACGAATACACTGAAATTAACTCACTCAAAACCCTCGAGGAAATGGAGGAATCACCAAGCAAACAAATGTTGGATTTCCTGCTGGCATGGGCTGATGAATTTTTGCAGAAACAGACCATGGCCGCAGTCATTTCAGACAAAGCAGATTTGAATCCTCTTTTGACTAAAAGATTGAGAGACAGTTACGCAGAATTCGGTGTCTTCATCAACAATGCCGCAATTGCAAATGAGGACGATACTCACCCCAATGGGTATGTCGCGAACCTCAAACGGAAAAATGCGATGCGACAGAAGACAGAGGCCGACCAACGAGTCGCGGAATACGAGGCAACTGCTCGCAAAGTGCAGGCCACCCAAAATCGCGAAGCCGCCGAGAAGGAGCAAGAAGAACGCGGAAAAATTGCTGATGCCGAGCTTGCCGCTTTGAAAAAAGTGATCGAAACCCAGCGTCAAGCTGCACAGATCGGACAGCAAACGATTATTGCGCAGTTGGAAGCGGTTAAAGATCGCGAGGTCCAGATCTTCGCTTCCAACCTGGCACACCTTTCCCCTGAACAATTCACCGCATTTCTCAGCAAGCTCGCTGAAAATCTCGGCATGAAACCGACCACACTCGTGAATGTGGGAGGAAGCCTGCTTGAAGGCCATCCGGTTACAGCATGGTGTAAAGCAGGAGTGGAAATCTTCAAGCAAATGTTCAAGACAACCCAAGCACCATAATCTCCGATTCGATGTTCTCTGACCCCCCGGCCGAAAGCCGGGGATTTCAAAGATTTTACTGATCCCAATCAAGCATCAGATAGAGCAAACTCTTATTCCTCCTGTTTTCATCTTCAGGTAACACAAAGTCGCCCTGAGTATCGATGAGGCCAAGAGTCTGTCCGACTTTTTGTACGAGTGCAAAGCGTTCAACGGGTGACAGTTTGCTCTTTTTGTCATCTCGTTTTGGACGCTGAGGATAGAGGGAATTACCATCTGCGATACTTCGTGAAGATTTGCCAGATTCGTACAGCTTTTCAAATATATCAACACTCAATGTACTTAAGTTTGCAATCCCAAAAACGTAATTGGCGTTTTCACTTGGCATATCTTTCAGAAAATCTTCTGGTACCTCCATCCGCCTGAGTTCGTTCGCAATTCGATCTATTTCATTCTGATGTACTTCTGCATCCCATTGCTCCTGTGTTTGACCGGGTAATCTATTCCAAATGTTATTAAAGGGAGCAGCGGGAGTTTCTGGTAACCAGCCATGCCAATTCACCAAAGGTCGACCTCTCGTTTTTTCCAGGGTTTTATTCACTGCTTCAAAGGCCATCCATGTCACCCCGGCACCCAGCCCAAATTTCAAGATTTTTTTCATTCCGGAGGACCCTGGTATTTTGCCGGCTTCATTCCAAAGCATTCGAAGCATGAGAAACCCCGCCACAGTTCCCGCAAGCATGAGTACTTTTTCTTTCCCACTCGCTTCTTTGAATCCTTCCACACATGCAGCAACGGTATCCTTTGTTCCTTCCCACATTGTGTTTGTCAGCCCCGGCAATTCCGGTTGGTCCATGATGCTATTCATTTTGTCACGAGATTCCTTGAGCCACACATTTCTCTTTTGAATGTACTCTACCAAGATCTTAAGATAGTGCTCCGCTTTCAAACGCTCTTTACTGTCGGCGGCGGGATCATCGACTGTTTCCAATTTCGTTCGTAATTCTTCATCGAAATCAGCAGATTTTCCTTGCTCCTGTCGATCTTCAAGATACCCTCTTACATCCTCGATCGTTGGTGTCTTGATTTGCTCAAGCGCATCGAATATTTCTTGTGCGCCGGGCGTTTCTTTTTTCCATTTCTTAAATTCCTCATGAGCAAAAGCATTATCATTTACACTCTGCAATTTATCGATACCGCCTCCGGGGCCAATTGGGGACATGTGGAGTAAGCGTCGCTCGCGCTCATTATGTTTGCCGACGATTGAATGAAGTTTCTTCATATTTAGTGATGACCAC
Source organism: Candidatus Peribacteria bacterium (assembly GCA_023245865.1). Lineage (GTDB taxonomy): Bacteria > Patescibacteriota > Gracilibacteria > Peribacterales > Peribacteraceae > JAHFJN01. Next base: position 131,355 of record JAHFJN010000001.1, on the reverse strand, counting down.
TTGAACTATTGGAAGATCCACCCTTGCCTCCTTTCATCCAAAAGTCATCTTCGAAAATTGTGAGCTTTCTGGCAATGTATGGAATCGACTTTTTCCAGAAAAGCTTATGAATGGGAAGTACATAACGTGCGCCGAGAAAAACCATTTTTGATCCACCGGTGAATTTTTCCCATGCCAATGATAACGCAGCCAGTAATTCTTCCTTTGCTGAAAGGCCAAGGTTCTTCCAGAATCGAGCGTTTGGATCTTTCTTTTCAACAACGCCCTTTCCGTACCAGAACCAATTCCAAGCATGAAAACCCTTTTCTTCTTCATGATGCTGAGATTCAGTTGATTTCTTTTTTGATACAGTTTCGTCTTTTCCTTCTGTTTTTTCCGCTGGCTTTTCTGACTTTTCGACTGGTTCCTTTTTCGCATTTTTATATGCAGCAAGATCATTATCCAGCAGGGCCCACATTTCCACTCTTGCATTGCCGGATTCTATTGCAAGCCTGTTTTCAACCAGTTTTAGGAGTTTTTTCGCCTCTGCAATCGTTATGTTTTCATTTACCTGTTTGTATCCTTCCGTCACAGTTGACCCTTGTGACTGTATCAAAAATTCTGAAACGATATCCTGAATTTTGTGATCGCGAAGAACTTTGTTGATCGTTGATAGTATTCTCCTTCTTGTTGATTCTACTTCTGCATGCGTAACACACATTGGATCTGCTTCAAGACTTTCCAATTCATCCATGAGTGCTTGGACATTATTTTGCGATGCTTGAGCACGCTGTGCACGCTCGGCATCAGTCCTAGCTTGCGCAGCAGCGGGATCAGGCTGTGATGATGCACCGGCACTCGGTTCAGGTGGTATGGAAGCATCTGGAGACATCACACAATGATACCAGAAAAATGGACTTTTGGGTACCTCATTTCTTAAGCAGCACCCAGAGCACAAACATCGCCCAAGCGAAGCAAATTGTGAGGAGAATCGCCTCCGCGATGGTTTTTTGGCTGGAGGGTTCGAGGTGGGGGGAGAACGCATCTGCTTTCTCGACGACTTGCCCTTCAAGCGATGCCAGGAGACTGCGCGCATCGGCGAGGCCACCGGTATCTTTCACAAGAGATTTTTTTGAGGCACGCTTCTTGCTATGAATGACACATGTATTTTCTTCTCCGGGTGTCGCATCATCGGTAATGCAATAGGCACCATCACGCACGCTATACGATTGGCCGTTTTTTAATTTCGGGTAGGTCACACTTGCTGCGATCGCACCATTGGGATCGAGCAGTCGCACGGTGTCTCCGGTATTTCGCAGTACCTGATGTGTCAGATTTTTTTCAAACATCATACGCCCGCCGGCTGCAATGGATGTCCCCATCGGGACAGAAAATTTATTGATTTTCCATCCGGAGAGATCAATAGTTTGGTCACTTGGATTCCAAACCTCCACCCACTCCTGTTCGCCTTTTTGCGGCGAGGCATAGACTTCACTGATCACGATACCACGTGGATAGTGATCACGTTTGAGCACATAAAAACGATCTTGCTTCTTGGACGTCATCACAGCTCCGGATTCATTGCCTTTTGTCTGAGCAAATGCCTGCATTGTTGTGTCTTTATCAACAATCAATGCACCGGAAAATGCCAAGAAGGAACTGCCATTGAGCGACACATAGACCTTTGCCCATGGGATGCTGGTTTTGAGATGCACGACCGTGCCAGACTCGACAAGACCCGATTTTTGATCGATCGAAATCTGCAATCCTTGATTCTCCACCTCTGCCCACTGCTCCTGTTCTTTTTCCTTCGCGAGATAGTACTCTGAACTTGCCACGCTGCTCCAAATGCCAAGCTTCTGCTCCCGCGCGAGGGATTCGTAGACTTCATATTCTCCGAGTCGTGACACGGGAAAAGCCCGATATGCATAGGCCAAGCCTTTTAATACAAGTTCTCGCTGGATGTCCACTGCGTCATCAAGGAACAAATATGCCAAAGTTCTGCCATATTTATCTGTCTTATTTGAATCAAATTCTAGTTCTACTTTTTTGTTTTCTATAAGGGCTGAAACATAATTTTTTGATTTTAATCCATAGTCAGAAATACTTCCTGAATCATCATAGAATTCGGGTGCATCGATACCAAGGAGTCTTATTGTAAGGTGCTCCCTGTTCACACTCACTTCAACGGTATCTCCATCAATAACGCGCGTAACCATTCCTTCAATTTGCTTCGCTTTGAGAGGCGTACGAACAATTTTTCCCTCCTTTGCATTGTCCCACTGAAGAACAGATGCGATGTCCTTTTTGGCATCACGCAAGATCAATCCATCAATACTGTTTGCAAGGGAAAGGGAAATGTCCGCCACGAGAATTTGTTTCGTTTCTTTCTTTTTGAGCACTATCCCGTTCAGCGGTATCTCCTTCCCACGAAGATTCGATAGCGTCCATCCATTGAGCCACTGAGGCCTATCGGTAAGAAGATTCTCAAACTCGATCCACTCCTCTCCTTCGTCTTTGCCTCTTGGGTTTGGAAATGCCGATCGTATTACGACAGCGGGCACAGTTACAGAGGAAAGGTTGGGGAATGCATTCGGCTTCCCAGGTGTCAGATGATCTGTCCAGAGCCAATTGCCATCTTGTCGCAGTGCATACGATTGATTACTTGGAGCCTGTGTGTAGGGCACTTGCATGAGCACTCCTGTCCCTGCACCTCGAACAGGAGCGAGGAGTCGGACAGTATCCTGACTATTATTGAGCGCTATGCCTGATTCATGTCGATCGATCAGAAGATATTCTTTCGATGGCAACTGATAGCGCGAAAGCGAGTAGGGTTTGCTCCCTCCGGAAGCATCATCCAGAAACCACCCGCAAAGCGGAATGGAAACATCGGTCGGGTTGTAGAGCTCAATCCATTCACCGGGCTCCTCGCCACTCACGGGGTTTGGGAGAAATTCACTGATGAGGGCTCCACTGAATGCAGAGGCCATACATGCTTTGCTCGGAGAGTTATCCTGCGTAAAATAGGAAGAACCTCCTTTCTCCAAAACATTTACCTGTACAGTACGTTCCACTGTATTAACACACTGGTCATGAGTGAAGAGGTGAATGAAATAGCTCCCCTTTGCTCGCATGGTATGCGTACCGGGGTTGCAACTTTCACTCGTATAACCATCGCCATAGTCCCAATGACAAGTGATGTTTTTCAGGGATCCAGAACTTGCAACTGCCTGAAGATTGACGGTCACAGGTTCGGTACCACTGAGACGTCCTGATTGAATGAGAATAGTCGGGTTAAGAGTTGAGCCCGAAGCGAGGAGGCATGTCGACCCCACGTCGCTCTGTTGCGAAGAGCTTTGCGGGGTATATTCTTGAATACTATTTGTACTCTGACTTTGTATTGATGATGAGGACTCAAACTGAATTGAATATCCTGATGTTCCGAAGATTGTTAGTCCGGAGTCAAAGCCAATCGAAATGCTTGCGGTACGCCAGTTGGTCTTGAGTGCTCCCGAACCCGCTAGATCAATCCTCTCCATACTCGCCTTCGGTTGACCGGTAGCGTTGGTGCCCGCAAAGGGCTCACCGACATAATCATCTACTTCATCGAGAAGATTGCCTCCCGCGTCATGCAAACGAAGCAGAAGTTTGGTATTTGGAAGGGTCATGCTTGTCGAGCTGAAGGCAGGATCAATGTCTAATCTCGATTGCAAGCGCCCATAGTTACTGATCACAAGATATTGCCCCGGATCGATTGTAAGGCCCGCAGGGAATGTTGCGATCGTCGATTCACCGGTCGTTTTCATGATCGTCAGTGCATACCCACCGATTGACTGAGGCTGCTCTCCGGTATTTGTTATTTCCACCCATTCATCGGCAGTACTGATGTCGCTGCCCATCCACATGACTTCAGAGATGATGATGGTCCCCACGCCGCTCGCAAGCGAGCTTAACGGGGCAAGAAAGAGAAAGAGACATATGAGAGTGCGAAGCATGGGGACATCAGACCACGAGAACCTGCGTTCCGGCAGATCCTGGAGGATCTTTCGCTACGATCGAATCATACTTTTTGGCTTCCATTAAAATGATTTGAATGTTCTATATGCCGATGGAACGCCGCTCGACAGAGCCTATGGCCTTCCCTATACTCCCGCCACTCATCAACCTTTCATGCATATTCCTTTGCCCTTCCCGGCATTGATACCCTCCTCTCCCTATGGACTACACAAGCGTCCTTGTTGGACCTCTTGCAGGATTACTGCTCGGCATTCTTCTCGGCTGGTTTTGGTTTAGTAAAGGAAAAGCGATTTCGCGCGGGCTCCAAGCGGAGATTCAGCGCCATGAACAGGAACTAACGAACGTGAAGATCCAAATGAGCGAAGCCCGCTCACAGGTGAAAGCAGCAGAAGCGGAGGCGAAGGCATCAGCAAAGGAGATCGTGACCGAGGCAAAGCTCCGAGCAACGGAACTCGAGACAAAACTTCAGAAAGATGAGGCAAGATTGGAGGAAAAAGAAAGAAACCTCGACGAAAAAGTGAAAGAGGTCGAACGCCAGCGCGACGTTCTGAAAAAGGAAGAGTCGGATGTCACGGAGCTGAAGGCGGAATTGAAGGACGCACAAACGCAGCATCGTGAGGCTCTCGAAAAAGTTTCAAAGCTGAGCACTGCGGAAGCCAAAGAAGCGCTCAGTAAAGAACTGGAACAGGAATTCTCCGGATTTTTTGCAGCGCAGGTGAAGTTGCAACGTGAGCGGATGGAAGAAGAAGCCGAGGACAAGGCTAAGGATCTGATGGCACAGGCGATGCAACGGTATGCCAGCGAAGTTGCGACGGAGTCGACGGCGACCGTGGTGCAGCTGCCGAGCGACGACGTGAAAGGAAAGATCATCGGCAAGGAAGGACGGAATATCAACGCGTTTGAAACGGCGACCGGCGTCGACGTGATCATCGATGATACGCCGGGAGCGATCGTTATTTCCGGGTATGATCTCGCGCGTCGGTACGTCGCAAAACTTTCGATGGAGAAACTGATTCAAGACGGTCGCATTCAGCCCGCCAGGATCGAAGAGATCGTCCAGAAAATGAAAGAGCAAGTCGGAAAAATGATGCTGGAGTTCGGCAAGCGCGCGACGGAAGAACTGGGGATCGCCAATTATCCGCAAGATCTGCTGAAGATCATCGGCCGGCTCAGATTTCGCACGAGTTACGGACAAAACGTCCTCAAGCACTCGGTGGAAATGGCGCACATCGGCCGGATGCTCGCGGAAGAAATCGGCGCGAATGTCATGATCGTGACCGAAGGATGTCTGCTGCATGACATCGGCAAAGCGCTCGACCACGAAGTCGCGGGCACGCACGTGGAGATAGGCGTGGAGATCTGCAAACGCTACAAGATCCGCCCCGAGGTCATTCACTGCGTGGCCGCGCACCATGAGGACATTCCGATGGAAACGCCCGAGGCGTTCGTCGTCGCCGCGGCCGATGCGATTTCCGGAGCGCGTCCGGGGGCACGGCGCGAGTCGATAGAGGAGTACTTCAAGAGATTGCGCGAGCTCGAGGAAGTTGCGAAGAAATTCGAAGGCGTCCAAAGAGCGTTCGCCATTTCGGCCGGTCGTGAGATTCGCGTGTACGTCGACACGCTTCGCATCGATGATCTGCAGCAACAGAAACTAGCCAAGGACATCGCGAAGAAGATCGAGAATGAGCTCACCTACCCCGGCGTGATCAAAGTGAACGTCATTCGCGAACGCCGTATAGAAGAGATTGCAAAGTAATGGTTCGACTGTGCCTGCCTGCCGGTAGGCATGGCTCACCATGACACTTGCAATCAAGGGTGTCCGCGCTACAGTTAGGTACGCTATGTCCGGTCCGTCCCACAGAGGCCTTGTCGCTGTCATGCTTGCGGTCGCGATCGGTCTTGCAATCCTTTTGTTCCGGACATTGAACGTGCCGGCGCAGGTTATCATGTTTGGATTATTCCATCCTGAAAACTCTGAAAGTGGCATCACCTTGGTGGCAAATCAGGACAACCTCGTGACGTGCGTCGGCAACGGCAATTTTCCTTTGATGGATAGTTCGTATGCGCAGGATCCGAATGTAGCGCTCATGATCTACGAATACACAGGACACGAGCCGAGTGTGAAGGGACAATACTATCTCTCAACCGCACAGCGATTCCTTACTCCCGATGCCTCGCCCGCAACGCTAACGGTTTTTCAGAGAGGCAAAATCTATGATATCCACCCGACACAGACGTTGATCTTCCGTTGTGGGGCAGGGATTGGGCGTGTGCCACAGAGCTCTTCATCAAGTGCTTCTTCGGTTTCCTCTGCACAGAGTTCATCTACCTGCGCTACACATTGTGATGCACAAGCGGGGTGCAGTTTTCCGAATATCACACGTAATTCCAATGGATGTGTTCTCTCCTGCGGGCCGATGGTCTGTGCTTCCTCCAGCAGTCGAGCTTCAACGAGCAGTCAAAGTCCGACGGCAGATCTGCAAATTTCTGAGTTCGCTGCACTCCAGGTTCCGAGTCCGACGACTGTGTACGCAAATAGCAATGTTCTTTTCGGCATCACGGTGGGAAATAACGGACCATCCACCAGCACCTCTGTCCTCTCGATCCCACTCCCTGCAACATGGAGCCTACGTGCGGCCGACTCAACGCCCGGAGGCGTGATTCAAAATGGAATATTTTATCTTCATGATTTGCAACCGCGAGGGTCCGGACAAGGGGTCACGGAGTGGGCGAATTTTAATACGGGAAATATGCAGTGCGGCTCGACAGTCAGTGTGCAGGCAACTGTGTCACCCACCGGCGGGGCGAGCGATCCGGATCTCTCCAATAACCAGAGCAGTATTGTTACACTGACGGTTCTCTGCCTGTCATCATCATCTTCTCGTTCCTCTCTCAGTAGCAGTTCTTCATCATCAACCCGCTCTGAGGACATCTGTCAGATGCAACCGTGGCGATGCAGTTCTTCATCCTCTTCTTCCTCCATCAATGGAACCCCAACCGCATGCGACAGTCTCGAAACGAAACCTGCGACGTTCCCTGCCAATAATTACGGAGTTCTTGTCACGATTCATAATCCGGAAACCGGTGTGACCTACATGTTCAATAAAACAAGACAAATGTACGTCTATGAAAATGGATCCGTCTCTGCGCGCATCTATGATTCGAACGTTTCGGGATGGGTGGAAGCGGATGCAGGGGTCGCAGCCACCGGTACCAATGCGCTGTATCTGCTGGGCCGTGGCGGTGCCATCTATCGGTATGATATAGGGGCGAACACGATGCAATTGGCCACGGTTGCAAGCGAAACCCGATACGGCGGCTACTTGGCAGGAGCAAGGGCGGTCTGGAGTCCCGTTGATCGGAAGATCTACTTTTTCGGGGGATACAGCAACGGCAGCTTCCTGAACACGATCCTCACATTTGATGTCGCTTCCGGCACAACATCTCTGTCCAATGCTTTCTTGCCACTGCCCCTCAGTGCCTCTGCAGCTATCTGGGACGCAGGAAGAAATAAAATTCTCGTTATCGGAGGATACGAGGGAAATTCGACGGGGACGGGGGGCTGGTCCACTGCCGTCTACGAATTCGATCCCTCTCTGAGTACACTGATGCGCGTGGCCTCTTTGCCAACGGCACTTTCACACCCCAGTGCGGTCTATGATCCGTTCCTTCAGAAAGTGTACATCTTCTCCGCGGGGAACAACCTTGTTCGATTCAACCCGCAAAATCACACCTTCATCACAAGCACGGCAGTGCTTCCAAACGAGAACGGTTATGGCTTCCCCGTATGGGACACAACCACGAATAAAACACTCCTGTTTAATGCCATTCGCAATATCGTGCGAGAGTACAATGCCTGTCCACAGTGATCACATGTCGCTCAGGACGTATCCGGATTTGCGCCATACAACGAGCTGATCGACCGCCAGCTTTGCGAGGAGCTTTCTCAGCCATGCGCGATGTCTCGCCTCCCAATCAATGCAAATGTGCTTGCCGATATGTTCGAGGGTCCATGCACGGTCCGCATCACGAAGAGCCTCGACGATTTTTCCGCGGAAAATACGGTTGGGGATGTAACGCTGTCCAACCATGCGGCCGGGTTCCTTTTTTGTTGTAGGGGCAAGGCATGCCTTGCCCCTACGCAGGAATGTCAAGGGAGTCGTTTTCATGATTCCCCTAGCCGTCAGCGGACAGATGTCCCACTTCGGATTATTTTTGGTTTGTACAAGCGAGCCGAAGTCCATGAGGGCTGCGTGCCAGTTCGCCGTATCTTCTGTGCTCAACACTTTCTCCGCCACTCTCAATAATTCTTTATCACTCTTGTTCCATGTGCCATCCGCATTCTCGGGCCCGAAAAACGTACGGTGCAGGATACGACGAATGTTCGTGTCGATGCAGGGGGTCGGCATATTGAAAGCAAAGTTACGAATCGCGGCGGCGGTGTAGGGGCCGATGCCGGGGATCGACGTAAGTTCTTCCATGGACATTGGGAAAATTATCTTCGTTGCTCGTTGCTCGTTATCTGGTTTCTCGAGCGATGAACGAGAAACGAATGAACGAGTAACAATCGCATGTGCAGCATCCCGGAGTCGCAGCGCGCGGCTGTTATACCCCATCCCCCGCCATGCCATGATCACATCTTTGTTTGATGCCTTGGCGAGGTCGGAAATGTGTGGGAATCGATCGAGAAAATTCTTGAATACAATTTTTACTCGGGCTACCTGCGTCTGCTGCAGCATCACCTCAGAAATGAGGATCCTGTATGCTCGTTCAGTATCATTTGTCAGCTTCATATCGCGCCATGGAAGCGTGCGCTTGTGCCGCGCGTACCATGCCCAGATTTCCTGAGAAAACATACGGATACGATGGTGCTCTGTCATACGACGGAGAGTATAGCGTGAGGAAAAAGTCCTGTTGACCGCACTTTCACGATTCTCTACACTACCGCAGCTTTCCTTATTTTCCCCACTTTCGTATGGCCGAAGCAAAGAAATTTATTCGCAACAAGACCCACGTCAACGTCGGTACCATCGGTCACGTCGACCATGGCAAGACCACGCTGACCGCTGCGCTCTCCATGAATTTCTCACCGGAAGGCGAGAAAAAGGGATACGCAGATATCGATAACGCCCCCGAGGAAAAGGAGCGCGGCATCACCATCAACACCGCGCACGTCGAGTATGAAACAGAGAAGCGCCACTACGCGCACGTCGACTGTCCGGGTCACGCCGACTACGTTAAAAACATGATCACGGGCGCCGCCCAGATGGACGGTGCGATCCTCGTGGTTTCCGCAGCTGACGGCCCAATGCCGCAGACTCGTGAGCACATTCTGCTCGCCCGCCAGGTCGGCGTTCCGTATATCGTCGTATTCCTGAACAAGTGCGACATGGTGAAGGATCCGGAGCTCATCGACCTCGTCGAAACAGAGATCCGTGAACTTCTCACGAAATATGAATTCCCAGGCGACAAGACTCCTATCATTCGCGGCAGCGCGCTCAAGGCAGTTGAGGGTGACGCGGAAGCGATTGGAAAATTGAAGGAGCTCCTGAACACTCTTGATACCTACATTCCGGATCCCAAGCGCGTTCTCGATAAACCGTTCCTGATGTCCGTGGAAGATGTGTTCTCCATCAAAGGACGCGGCACGGTCGCGACGGGACGCATCGAACAGGGTATCGTCCACGTGAACGATGAAGTGGAGATCGTCGGAATCCGCGAGACGCGCAAGACCGTCGTCACGGGCGTGGAAATGTTCCACAAACTCCTCGACGAAGGACAGGCCGGAGACAACGTCGGACTGCTCCTGCGCGGCATTGAGCGTGAGGATATCGAACGCGGACAAGTGCTTGCGAAGACCGGTTCCATCAAGCCGCACACGCAGTTTGATTCTGAGGTGTATATTCTCACGAAGGAAGAGGGCGGCCGCCACACTCCCTTCTTCAAAGGGTACAAGCCCCAGTTCTACATCCGCACCACGGACGTCACGGGTGCCGTGACCTTGGCTGCGAATGTGGAAATGGTTATGCCGGGCGACAACGTGAAGTTCACAGTCGAGCTCGGTGCGCCGGTCGCTCTGGAAGACGGCACGCGTTTTGCCATTCGCGAAGGGGGACGCACGGTCGGTGCCGGAGTCGTGACGAAGATTTTGAAATAATATTTTCTGTGGGCGCCCCAACGGGGCGCCCCTGCTGCTCTTTTCCCTCCGCTCTATGAATCCGAAAGCTGCCGCCAAAAAGGACACCCCCAAGAAAGTCACGACAAAGAAAGTGGCTGCAAAGGATTCTGCGGAGTCATCTGTGAAAGAGCCCAAAAAATCTGCGAAGGGCGAAGCTTCGGTTTCAGGGATTCGGATCCGCCTCAGCGCATTTGATCACCGCGTACTTGATGAAACTGCAAGTAAAATCATCGAGACGGCAGAGCGTTCCGGTGCCGTGGTGCATGGGCCGATTCCACTCCCGACAAACATCCGCAAATTCACCGTGAATAAATCCACGTTCGTCCATAAAAATGCCCGCGATCAGTACGAAATGCGGACACACCGGAGGTTGATTGATTTGACAGAAACGACGTTTAAGACGGTTGAGAGCTTGCAGAGCTTGAGTTTGCCGAGTGGAGTGGATATTGAGATTAAAATGAAGTAGTTATTTCCACCCTTTTGCTTTCAGTCCGGCCTTCGCGGCCGCTTGTTCAGCGCGCTGCTTGCTGTTGCCATGGCCTTCGGCGACGCGCTCTTCGCCGATGTAGACCGCGCAGGTAAAATCTTTCTTGTGGTCGGGCCCGACGGCATCGACCGTTTCGTAGTGAGGAGTGATGCCGTATTTCTCCTGCGCATGCTCTTGGAACAAACTCTTTTCGTCGCGATCTTTTCCTGCGGCGAGGAGCCCCTCCAGGCGACGCAGGATGAAATGGAAGCAGAACTGTTTCGCATCTTCAAAACCTTTGTCGAGGTAGATGGCACCGATGAGTGCTTCGAGACCGTTCGCAAGATTGGAGGGCCGATCGCGTCCGCCGCTCGCTTCCTCCCCGCGGCTCAGCATCAAGTGCGATCCGAGCTGAATGTCACGCGCAACTGCGGCAAGGTGTTCGCGCTGCACGAGTGCGGAGCGCCAGTTCGTGAGCTCCCCCTCGGGTTTTTCCGAAAGGTGATACAGGTATTCGGTCGCGGCAAGTTCGAGGACGGCATCGCCAAGGAATTCCAAGCGTTCGTTGTGGCCGCTGCGCTTGCTCTCGCGCACCGCGCTGCGGTGCGTCAAGGATTGCGCGAGCAGCTCTTTATTGCGAAAGTGAAATCCGATTGTTTTCTCGAGTGTGAGGAAAGAAACAGGAGGCATGCTTGCAGTATACCCTATTTCTTGGCCATGGAATTGAGCACGCCGTTGACAAATTTTCCGCTCTCGTCGGAGCCGAATTCCTTCGCAATCTCGATCGCCTCGTTCATGATCACCGCCGGCGGTGCGTCTTTGGCAAAGAGCATTTCATAGGTACCCAGATACAGAACGCAGCGAGAAACCGGGTCCATGCGATCCAGCGTCCAATCGGGCGCATGTTCGACAATCGTTTTGCAAATGGCATTGTACTCCTTGAGAATTCCCTTCAGGAGAGCTTCTGCAAACGAACGATCAAGTTCTCCGAGCTCCGCTTCATTCAGTACGAGTGCGTGCGCGGGATCCGCTTCGGGGCGACGCTCTCGTTCAAACAGAACCTGCATGACCGCAATGCGCGACAAGTGTCTGCGCCTCGCCATACTAGGCTTTGATGCGCGTGATGCTCTTCAGTGCTTTATCCCCCTTGTTCTTGGGCTCTGCAACTTGTGCGTACGGTGAATTTTGACGCCCGCGGAGCCGCACGACCTCAAGGGAGAGGAAATGTGAGTGCTGGAGTCGCGTTGCGCGCTTCGCACGGCGCTTCTTTGGTGTAGGACGTTTTGCCATAGGGCGTACAGGCTATCTCCTATTTCCGGAGAGTGCAAGCATGAAACGGAGGATATACATAAAGACGTTAAAGATGTCGAGATAGAGGCTCAAGGCCAGGAGAAACGGATTGGTACCGGCTCTGCCCATTGCCTGAATGCGCTGCAGATCAAACGCAATGAAGAATGCGAAGAGGACGACCCCGAAACCCGAAATGATGAGTTCACTGCCCTGCGATCGCAATGACACGAAGAAAATCTGGAGAATACTAAGAATCAGAAGCCCCAGAAGTGCGAGAAAAAGTCCCCTCCCCATGCTCGACATATCCCACGACGTTGTGCGTGCGAAGACTGCGGCAGCAAGCGAGAGAAATACCGTCGCCAGCGCTGCGTTGAGAAGGATCGCGGATCCATTCACGTAGCCCGCAAGGACCGAGAGAAGATACGGCGTGAAGGTAAAACCGGAGAGCAGAGGGAAGAGCGCGAAGAGGAGATAATTGAGTGGCGAACTATTCATCCACAAGCGCGAAGTAAAAATGATTGCCAGTTCCGCAATCACGCAGAGCAGGAGTACGCCGGACCGAAGTAGCAACGCGGCATTCATGATGCCAATAAAAACGCCAATGAGCGTGAGCCCCATAGCGATGGCAAAGAGGAGATACACTTGTGCCTCGGTGGAGCGAGAGAGGGTAAGGGGTTGGCTGCGGACAGAGGAGAGAGGTTGCATGCCTGCATTGTAGAGCATTTGCCGTACTGGCTCCAATACTTGATTTGTGGTATACTAACGAGATTTATGGGCTTCCTGCTTCTCGGCACATTCTTGGCACAGACCATCCCTTCGCTTCCGAACCAGGGGGTTCAGAATCCGTGCGGAAATTTAGGCATCAGCATTACGTTGCCCTGCCCGTCTCAACCCGGTTTCGCAGCAATATATGCATTTGTAACGAAAGTACAATTCATGAGCAACATACAGGCAATTTTCATTGCCGTTGCTTCCCTGATGTTTCTCTACTACGCAGTGCGTCTCCTGATTGAAGGTGATGAGGAAAGCACCGTGAGCGAGGTCCGGAGCGCATATAGTTACGGCATTACAGGCGCTGCCATCGTCAGTCTGACTTCGCTGATCGTGCAGGCAGTGGGACAGAATACAACGACAAATGTAGGATTGGTCGACACCACGGCTGCGCTCACTGCCATAGGCCGTGTGACGATTTATTATAGATATATGGTCGCCGCAGCCGTCAGCGCGATCATTGTGTATCAGGGAATTCGTTTGATCGTGGCACAAGGGGACGACGCGGAAATGCAGAAACAGAAGAAAAGTTTTCTCTACACGCTTGTCGGCGTTTCCGTTATATTGCTCGTAAACAGCGTCATCGAAGCATTTGTCATTCCTCTGTATGGGGGGACCGGAAATTCCGGGGCTCTCGCATTGGAAATCGTCGGTATCGCGAATTTTCTTTTGGAATTGCTCGGCGCACTTGCGGTGTTAACATTCATCGCAGCAGGATTTTTCCTTGTTATTTCCACAGATGACAGCTTGAAAGAGAAGGCAAAGAAAACGATGTTCACTACGGTGGTCACTCTCATCATTGTTCTTGTATGCAGAATAGTCATCTCTTTCGTTATTAATTTATGAAGCTCTTCCATTTTCTGTTGGCATTCATGGTGTCATTTCTGCCGATAACTGCCTATGGCCAGATAACAAATTCCACCAGTATTTCCAATGCAACGACCGCAGTGGCGCCATGCACCTTACATTATTGCTTACCTGCACTTGGCATCGGTGGGTTGGCCGCGGATATTAAAACAATCATACTGACTCTCATCGGAGCAATAGCAACCTATAATATTGTGAAGGCAGGAATGAAAATGATTGTTGGGAGCGAAGAAGAAACCCTTAATAAAGCTAAAACGTCGATTGCAGTGAATCTCGTCGGACTTGTCCTTGCATTTCTAAGTGGTCGATTTGTTGATGCATTTTTCCTTGGGGGCGCGGCGTTCTTCATCAACGCACCTACCGTTGCAGATATCCAAGCTGGTGCGAGCGTTGCGGCGCTCGAGATCCAGGGATTGATCCTGTGGCTCGCGTATATTCTCGCTGCGCTCGGGATCCTCATGATCATCGTGAGCGGCATCAAAGCGATGGGAAGCTTCGGCAAAGACGACGCCGTGACGCAATTTCGAAACAGTGTGTTTGGGGTGATCACGGGACTGCTTTTGATTGTGATCGGGCCTTCGGTGAAATTGGCCCTCAGCTTGAACACGGCCGCCGTAGCCGTGCTTCCCGGCGGTACGCCGAGTACCGGTCCGATCATTTCCAAGATCGTGAGCATCACAACCATCCTCATGGAATTCCTCGCACTCGTTGCGACCGCGATGATCCTCTACGCGGGCGTCCTCATGATCGTAAACACCGGCAACGATGAGCAGTACACAAAAGCCAAGGGATTGATTGTGCGAGCATTCATCGGGCTGATCGTGATCCTCCTCAGTTTCGTCGCCGTTTCCTTCGTTTCAGGGCTGGTGGTACCCTGATATACTGCGAGCGATGCAGAGCTCCATAGATCCACGGATTTTCCGCGCGTATGACATTCGCGGTCGCGCATACGAACAACTTACGGAAGAAGCTTGCAGATTGATCGGACAAGCGTTCGGCTCAGAGCTCCGTACACGAACAAGGAAAAAATCACCCACGGTCTGTGTCGGCCGTGACGCGCGCACACACAGTCCGATTTTGGAAAGTGCGGTAATCAATGGACTTCTGGAAACCGGTTGTACCGTGTACACGATCGGCCAGACCCCGAGCCCCCTGAATTACTTCACGATCTGCACGCAAAAACTCGATGGCGGCGTACAGCTCACCGCGAGCCACAATCCCGCGCACGATAACGGACTCAAACTCTGTACGGCGAATGCAGAAGCGTTTGCAGGTGACGATATTCAAACATTGCGAGATCGCATTGAAAAAAAAGATTTCCTGTCGGGCAAGGGTTCAAAGAAAGAGATAGATGCGGTGACGCCCTACAAACAATTCGTCGCTAATCTTTTTGCAGATGTGGGTAAGGGAATGCACGTCGTCGTCGACGGCGGCAATGGTGTGGCGGGGCCGCTTGACTCCGAAATTTTGCGAGCAGTCGGCGCGACTGTCACGGAACTCTACACCGAGCCCGATGGCACATTTCCCAATCACCCTGCGGATCCGAGCAAATATGAAACACTGAAAGATTTGCAAAGTCTCGTGATGGAGCAGCATGCTCACCTAGGGCTCGCGTTCGATGGTGACGGCGATCGGCTGGGACTGGTGGATGAAACGGGAACGATTCGCAGCGCCGATGAATTACTGCTTCTCCTTGCGCAGGATCATCTACAGCGCTTTCCCGGGACACCCGTTGTCTTTACCGTCAGTAATTCCGGCATTCTCTGGAGTGAAGTCACGCAGTGGGGTGGCAAGCCTGTGATGTGCAAAGTCGGTCATTCATTTGTGGAACACGCAATGCGTGAACACAATGCACAACTCGGCGGTGAGCAATCGGGACACTTTTTCTGTGGCGAAGACTACTTCGGATTCGACGATGCACTCGTTGCGGCGCTGCGGGTCTTGAAAATTATCAACAGTGCAGGCATCGCCACGTCACAGACATTTTCTTCTTTTCCGCGCGTGTATCAAACTCCCGAGCAACGACCAACCATACGTGATGAAGATAAGGCAAATGTCATCCGCCGCATGACGGAACATTTTCAAACCATCTACCCCGTGGAAACTCTCGACGGCGCACGGATCGATTTCGGCGGCGGTGCATGGGCGGGTATTCGCCAAAGTAATACATCACCCTGTCTCTCCATATGCATGGAAGCCAGAACGCCTCAACGGCTACGTGAGGTGGAGGAAGAGGTTATGAGTCATGTCAGGCAATATCCTGAAGTTACGTTATAGTCTACACTGCTCTCATATGTGGCCCTTTCGTCGTCATCGGGAAAAGAAGAGCAGTATTGCAAAGAAAATCATTGCCGGGATCATCATCGGCGGTGCGATCGGATCGATCATCGGGAAAAAACTCCTTGATGAAGAGAATGAGGAGGGGGAAAAGGAAGAAGACAAATAAAACCCCGCTCCCTTCTACGCTCTTTGGAAGCGCAGGAAGGAACGGGGTTTCGAGCTCTTAGACACGCGTGTGCCTAAGAAGTTACAGTGACCTTCTGTAGCTCCCTACCACGTGAGACATACGGTCTCGCGTGTGTTTGTGTTTGATTGTTCACGACTTTGTATGTGTGTTTGTTTCCTGGGTGCGTTGGTCAGACGCGAGGCAGGGAGGAGAGAAACGTTATTCGTTGCTCGTTTGTTCGTTGCTAGTAAACGAGTAACCAGTGAACGAGTAACATTTCTTTTCTCCCTGCGTGGGTAGGAGCTTTGAATGAACAGAACCCACCATTGTAGCATATTCGTCAATGTTGGACAAGGGGAAACGCTCGGGTACCATCCCCCTATGGGGAAATTGACGCTCATCATCGGACCAAGCGGGGTTGGCAAAAGTGTCATTTTAAAGCGGCTGAGAGCCACGCATCCTGAGTTTCATTTTCCTAGATCCGCAACGACACGCGCACGCAGGCAGGGCGAGAGCGGTGATCTCTACCACTTTGTAACGAATGAAGAGTTTGATCGACTCCTGCATGAAAAAAAATTCCTGGAGTGGGCGATTGTTCATGGAGGCGAGCGCTACGCGACGATGGTCGATGAAATTATCCCACCAATCGAGGAAGGCCGTATTGTCGTCCGCGAGGTCGACGTACAGGGGTTTGTCAGCATCGGGAGCAATCCGCACTTCACCGGCGAGAACGCAGACAGATTACAGTCGATCTTTATTCTCCCAGAAAGCAAAGAGCAGCTGATCAAACACATCACCAAACGCGCGCCGATGAACGACGAAGAGTTGACCCGAAGACTCCAAAGCATGGAGAAAGAACTCCAGTACGCAAATCATTGCTCAGCGACCGTCATCAATCGCGAAGGAAAGATGGAGGAAACGATAAACCAGGTTGAGAAATTGATTGGCGCCTAATGGTGGAGCCAGGGGGATTCGAACCCCCGACCTCTTCCATGCCATGGAAGCGCTCTAGCCAGCTGAGCTATGGCCCCACTATGGTGCGCCCGGCAGGATTTGAACCTACGACTTCCAGATCCGCAATCTGGCGTTCTATCCGGGCTGAACTACGGGCGCACGAAAAATAGCTAACAGAGCCTATCATTGGCCTTTATTCAACACAATGGCATGCTATCCTTCCCTCATGCCCCTCACCCTCGCTGACGTTCGTGAAAAACTGAATACATGGAAAGGAATTGATCTCACAAAGACTTCAAATCCCGTTCCGGGCGAAGGGAATCCCAAGGCGGAGATCGTTTTCATCGGCGAGGCACCGGGACAACGTGAAGATGAATTGAAGAGACCTTTTGTCGGGCAGGCAGGCAAACTCCTCGATGAACTCCTCGGCACCATCAATCTTAAGCGCGAGGATGTGTACATCACGAACGTCGTAAAGTTCCGCCCGCCGGATAACCGTGATCCGACACCGGAAGAGAAGGCGGCATGCTTACCTTTTTTACAAATGGAGATCGCATTGATCAAGCCAAAAGTTCTCGTTCCACTCGGGCGCCATGCGTTGACACAATTTTTCACGAAAATGAGCATCAGTGATGCACATGGAAAAGCTCATACGATCGCAGGCGCAACCATCTTCCCCATTTATCACCCCGCGGCAGCGCTCCATAACCCAGGGCTGCGCCAAGCATTGTTTGATGATTTCAAGTCATTGGGAGAATTTTTGAAAAAGAAATGACCACCCTTCTTTATTCCATCATCGTCGCGGCGCTGCTCTCCCTCACTTCGCTCCTCGCGGTGCTCTTTCGAATCAGCCCCTTGACCTCTCCCGTGCAGGCACTGCCTGCGTTTTTCCTAAGCATCTTCCTCTCTGTTTCCACCATTGCAACGCTGATCCTCTTTGCTCTCTGGAAATGGTTTCCGGTCCATGCATGGGACGAAGGCAAAATCCTCCACATCGCTCTCCGGCAGGGGCTCTTCCTTGGAGTCAGTACGCTGATCGTGCTGCTCTTCTTTTTGCTTGGAATCCTCACCTGGTGGATAGGAGTGCTGATTTACACGGTGTTTTTGTTGATTGAATTGGCGTTGCAACATTAAAAATCATGGAGGGGCGCCGTCCAGTGCGCGGGGGTGAAGGGGAAGCCCTGTGCGAAGCCACCATGACGAAGCAGACGTCGAAGCCTTGGAGACGTCTGCGAGGAATGACAGGGCGGGCGGAGTATGGCTCACTGGACGGTGACTTTCTTTGGTTCTTTCTTGTGTGGCTGACAAGAAAGAACACAGGTATTATTTCCTCATGGATTGGCAGCAATATATTGTGAGTATTAAACAAGCAAAGAACTCCTCCGAACTCGATGCCCTCGAGCTCCAACTCTTTGGGCGTAAACAAGGACTTCTCACGGAGGAATTAAAGAAGCTGGGGACGATGTCACCGGAAGAACGCAAAATCAAAGGCATCGAACTCAATGCACTCAAGAAAAATCTGGAAGATGCCATTGCCGCGAGAAAACAATCTCTTGTGCATGCAACCTTCAGCTCGCTCAAAGAGACTGATCCGCTTGATCCGACTCTTTCACTACCACCGCAACCGCATGGACATCTGCATTTGATTCCTGAATTCATCCGTCACGTCGAGGATGTCTTCGGACGAATGGGATTTGACACAGCGCGCGGCAATGAAATCGAGAGCGAAGAATACAACTTCTTTAAATTGAATTTTGAAAAAGACCACGCCGCGCTCGATATGCAGGCGACGTTTTGGATAAAGGATCAACCGGGTAATGTCCTCAGAACGCATACCTCACCGGTGCAGATCCACTACATGGAATCGCACACGCCGCCGATGCGGATGATCTGCCCGGGCAAAGTCTACCGGCGCGACAGTGATGCAACGCACAGTCCGATGTTCCATCAATTTGAAGGGTTGATGGTGGGACCCGATGTCTCCGTTGCAAACATGAAAGCGATCATGAGTGAGGCAATGCGAGCGTTGATCGCACCCGATATAGAATTTCGCTTTCGCACAAGTTACTTTCCGTTCGTCGAGCCGGGGCTCGAAGTGGATATGAAGTTTGGTGATTCAGAAAAGTGGTTAGAGGTGGTGGGCTGCGGGATGATTCATCCGAATGTCCTCAAGAATGTGAAGATCGATCCGAAGAAATTCAGCGGATTCGCGTTTGGCTTCGGCGTGGAGCGGCTGCTTATGATTAAGCACGGCATCGGGGATTTACGGAGTTTTTATGAGGGGAACACAAGGTTTTTGGCACAATTTTAAAAAGGCCGCCTCCCGAAGGAAGCGGCGCTGTGTTTCTTTGACGGTTGTTGGCCTTCTCTCTTTTTCCTTTCTAGCTCTGGTAGCTTGTTGATTTAACAACTGTCTCCGACAACTCGAACCCTGTGATCGGGGTCCTTGTGATATCCGCATCGAACCATCCAATGATGGACGGATCGAGTGTTACCTGCACAGTCGACTGCGAAGTCGACACCTTGGAATTGGTGATGTTTGCCTGCAGTACGAATGTGCTAGTCGCACCCATCGGTATCTGGGTATCGACGATCGATGTCGAGAGACCTGCGAATACCAAATGAACACCGGTTGCAGTGACCGTACCAGACGAGGCACCGAATTTACTGGTGGGATCTGCTTTGTTGTACACATAGTAAGCGGTCCATTCAAGTGCTGCATTCACGATGTTTACGTCGAGCGGCAACTCATCAATCACAACCTTGTTCAATCCATTGAGCGAGTTCGTGTTCGTCGCTGCCGTGAACTTAAATTGACCGATTGCAGAGATGCCCGTCGGAACGTTTGTCCCGTCCGCATCGGGGTTGGCGTTGATGATCGAAGTGATCTTCGAGAGCACCACCGTTTCTGTTTGTCCGACGATCCCGACATTCGGTCCCGGTGCATCACGGCCGATGAAGACTTCACCCTCGGCGAGGCTGTCACCGTCGTTGCCAGACAAGTTGTTGCTCGAAGTCACGCCGCGGGCATGGATCGCTCCATCGCCGCTCGCGTTATCAAGCTCCGAACTCGGGTCAATGGTTACCTGGAACTGATGACCGGAGACCGCACCCTGTTCGTCCGATTTCAGGCGAGGACGAACACTGATGATCTGGACTTGTCCTTCGGGAATGACAAGCTGCTGGTTCTGCATCCGTGCAGTCATTGTCGATCCACCGGAAGGAACATTGTCGAAACCGGTAGCGCCGAACGTTACTGTTGCAAAAGGAGAAATTTCTCCAATTTTATACAGCTCGAGGCGATCGATCGACGCCGACTCTCCCGTCACCAAGAAATGAAGATCGGTGACATCAATCGGTTCGTTCTGCGCACGCAGTTCCAAGCGCAGAACTTCATCACCGAGCGCACCTCCGAGAAGTTGGCGAGAGCGCAGCGGTGTCGCATCCATGCTAACGAAGAGGTCGCCCTGATTCACGATCGGAAAACCCCACCCGAGCGATCCATGCTGTTGCCATCTTCCCGGGAAAGCATCCAAAATTGCATCCTTGCTTGTTGCATTCACGGTGTAGAAGTGGTCTCCGGTTTTGACGTTGTAGAGATGGAAGATCTCCACAGCGCCGGGTTCTTGCGTCGGGTAGATCCAACCTTCCGTGCCTTCTTCCCGCCAACCGAAGCCAACGAGGCTTTCGATCTCGGAAAAGTTGGATGTATAGTAGTGGGCGCCAGAATTCGGGTTATACACCCGACCAATTCCAACGAGCGCACCACCGAACGTTGCCGAGACACAGAAGCCGTTGTTCCCGGCCGATTCATCGAGGTATCCAGCCGCGATGACAAAGTTGTATTCGGCCTGGGACGTCGTGAGGAAATGAAAGTCGGCATTCGGGTTGTACGCCCGGTGCATCTCGATGGATGTGCCGGACAAGAGCGCACGGGCCTCGAGTCGTTCGATCATTGCCGGGACGGCGTCCGAGCGACGACCATTCCGACGACGAGCCGGAACACTTCCAAAAAATCCATGAACGTACGCGGCGACCAACGAGACGAGTTGTGACATGTGTTTCCTTTCGAGAAACGAGGAACGGGGGGTAATGGGTTTGAAATCGATATACTGAACACATTTTTTATACATATCCCACTTCCTTGAAGTAGTCTTATTGTTGAGAGAAAGCCGCTGATGCCAAAGAACGGCGCTCATGCAGCATACAGTGCAAAATAGTCGCCCCTGTGCATGAACTAAGTTATTTTATACTATTTTTTAATTATGTCAAACTGCATGCCAATGGCTTGGGTCCTTGGCAAAGCGCTCTATTTCCTCTGATTCTTCATCGATGATGCGATCTTGGTCGAGCGCTACTTGCAGAAGCACAGAGAGGGTTGAGAGGGGGTGGAATTGCACGCTGTTCTCCATCGCTTTCTCCCGCGCAGACACGAGATCGTAACTGAAGATCGCAACGACATCGGTCACGATGCACTTCCCTTCGGTTCTGAGTGCCTCCGCCGTGGAAACGGAACTGCCCCCGGTGGAAATAAGATCTTCGATCACCACAACGTGCTGGCCTTCCTTGAGATCGCCTTCGATCCGCTTCTTCGCGCCATGATCTTTCGCTTGGGCGCGCACATACACAAAGGGAAGCTTGAGTCGATCCGCCACAAGAGCTGCCCACCCAATTGCAGCGGTTGCGGTGCCGGCGATCACATCGGGCGGAACATGGAGACTCTTCACACGGGCAACGAGTGCATTTACGACAAAATCGCGCGCGTCGGGGTGACTGTAGATCATGCGATTGTCGCAGTAGATGGGAGCTTTGATGCCGCTCACCCACGTGAAGGGCGTATGAACCGAGAGCCGGACTGCACCGATATCGAGCAGAAACTCCGCAATGCGTTGACCGTGGGGCATGGACGAAGTATAGGGTTCGGGTTAGGGTTAGAGCTAGAGGAAATATGAATTTTGATCATCTACTACAGGCATTTTTGGAGGAAAATGCGAAGCTGAACCTTTCGGCCCTGCGAACGCCGGAGGCCTGCCGGATTGGAAACATCGAAGATTCCCTCGCTCTGCTGCACAGTGCCGAAAGACACAAGATGCAAGATACAAGATGCAAACTCATTGATATAGGAACGGGAGGCGGCTTTCCTCTCCTCCCGCTCGCCATCGCGCGCCCCGATTGGCACTGCACGGGCGTGGATTCGATCAAAAAGAAAGTAGATGCCGTGAATCGCATTGTGAAAAAATTGGACATCAAGAATGTGAGCGTGATCGCAGAGCGCAGCGAAATCCTCGGAAGAAAGCGGGAGTACCGCGAACAGTATGATGTTGTCACCTCTCGAGCCGTCGCCCCTCTCAACATCCTCCTCGAATACTGCGCACCATTTGCAAGGGTCGGGGGATGCATCGTTCTCTGGAAGAGCATGCACATCGACGAAGAACTGCGAGAGAGTGCAGCTGCTCAGAAAATCTTGCATTGCCAACCGCTCCCCGCCTATCGCTATTCGCTCGACGGTGATTTCGGGCAGAGACAACTGCTGATCTTTCGGAAAACCGCACCTGTCCCACCACAGTATCCGCGAGTGGTTGGTGAGGCAAAGGCTCATATGCTACGATAGCCACCATGATCACCCTGAAGAACGTAAAGGTGTCCAAGGGTCAGAGAAATTTCCTCCGTGGTGTGAGTCTGCACATTCCGCCCGGTGCTTGCCTGTGCATTGTCGGCGAAAGCGGCAGTGGAAAAACAACGCTCCTGCGACTGCTCCTCGGAGAAGACACTCCCACGAGTGGGAGCATTGAAGTCGACGGTGTCGACATTCTGCAGATTCCCGCTCCGATCCTCCAGCTCTTTCGCCAAAAAGTCGGAATCATTTTTCAGGAACCGATCCTCCTCTCCCACGCCACGGTCGAGGAAAATATTGCGTTACCGCTCGCATTGACCAATACATCCAAAACCCTCATCGAAAGAAACACGCAGGATTTGATGAAACGTCTGCAGCTCACACAACGAGCAAAAGCGTACACTGAGGAATTGTCGAGAAGCGAACGATCACTTGTCGGCATTGCACGCGCTCTTATCACCGCTCCGGCAGTGATCTTCGCGGACGAACCATTCTCAGACCTGAACCCCGAGCAAGTGGCAACGGCAATGGGGCTCATCATGAACATGCACAAAAACGGAAGCACGGTAATCGTATTCACGCGCGATCTGAGCCTTGCGGAGAAATTGCATGCTCGGAGGGCAGATTTGAAAAACGGCGTGGTGACGATGCACAAAGAGGAAGCAGTTCCTGCAAAAACTCTTACTGAGGAACAAACGCATCACATCCTCGAGGCAAAATCCGTTCTGCCAATGGAGACGCAGCGCGCACTTCCCGGACGACGCATTCGCATCACTTCCATTGGATCGAATGCTCAAGCCCTCTGACGATCCTGACGATGCAGAACCGTGTGATTGCGTTTTTTCTTTGGAGAGAGAAATTTCTCGTCGCTCTTTTTTGTTTGCAGGAGCCGCAACAGCATTTGCAGCCTGGTTGGCAACAGTGAATATATCTTCGAACAACTCCCGTCGAGACCATGGAGAAAAGAAAGCGGACTCCCATGGCGCAGTACAGGAACATTCGATGGAAGTTGAAAAAAATGCAGACATGCGCTTCATGAATGACGGATTCGACGTCCAAGTGGGGAAAAGGACATTTGAATTATTGGAATTGCGAGCCGGAGATCTGACATTCTCACGGGAATGCTTGAGAAATCTTATCGGGAAGAATGGTCTCACTGCTCATCGCAATGATGAATGTGTCACGCTTGATTCTACAATCGGTAAAGGACATATCGATTGGAATGATTTCCACTCCATTGCCAATTTCTTACGGGACAATACATCTCGAGAAACAGTGTCCGTATCGGTGCGCTACCGCATCAGCGACGTTCAACTTCCCCGCTTCCTCCAACCCTGTACCGAGGGAGACTGCACACTCCTCTTCAGAGAAAAAATGCCCATACCTGATCAATTTGCCCAGCGCCCAGCGGAATCTTCGCATTGACTATTCATAAATATCTTAGTACAGTCTACTCTGATCCTATGTCCACAGGTCTCCTCGAAACCACCGGCACAGACATGACCGAGCAAGAAATAACGCCAAAAACTGCTCGGACTATTTCATATCAACAGGCAAGGCAAATTGCCCATAGACTTGGAATTTTACCCAAGCAAGAAATCCACGTTGTACCGGAACTCAGTGCAGAGCAGATCCGTATCGTCTCTGCATTCATCGCTGCAGAATTCGGATGGGAAGTGTCCGATACTGCTACTGTTGAGCCACTGACCATGAGCGAACTCGATGAACTTACGATGCATCAGATCGCTAGTGAAAAACACAAAAAGCTCATTGAATTGCTCGCGGGAAAGTAAGGATGAAGTTGACAATCACAGGGCACTTTGTAATACTGCGTGCAGATGAAGTCACTGTTCGTCATCATCGCAGCCCACAAGATCGCCGTCCGTATTCCGGTCGGTAGGGTGCGCTGCTAGAGACGACACGAAGAATTCCAGCCCACCCTTCCGACCGAGAGGGGTGTTTTTTGTTCTCTGACAACACAGTCCCGCAACATGGTGGCGTGCCGATCACGGTCTGCACTCCGCCCTGTTGATTGGCAACAGGGGATCATTACAAACGCATCAATTCATGAAAGGATGCACACCATGCCGTCCCTCGGTATTACGGAAACCCCAAGAAGAACTGTACGAACATTCGTCGTACCACCATTCGAAGAACGCTTCGAGTGGTGGATCAAAAAAATCTCGATGAAGGAGGCAGCCCAGATCACTCGTGTGGGATATCTGATCTGTCAGATGCCCCGCAAGTATGCAGGCCATTTCGGTCTGCAAGATTCGTTCGTCGTTTTGCTTCCTGATGGGGCCGTCCTCTCGCTCAAGACAGGAAAACAACTATAGCGAAAGGGGGCGGATGATTATCCGTTGCCAAACAGGGATTGCAATCCCTAACGGGATTGCAAAAAAAACGGGAGACTCGCAAGAGTCTCCCGTTTCCATGAATCATTTCAGCGATCTTGTCCCATTCGCAAATTGCGAGGCGATGCCTCCGAAACACCCCCACGACACATACCACAGCATTTCGGTGAAGGGAATGTCGTTACCAAAGAGATACCCAACGGGTGTTTGATAGAGAAACCAATAGCGATGCCAGTAGTCGGGAACCATGTACTCAAAAAGAACGACGTAGATGATCGTTGCAAGGAAGAGACAAAATATCCCCGCCACAATAGATGGAAAGAGTAGTTCTCTACGACAAATGATCATGAACAGTGCATAGAGAAGGAGCACAATGCTGCACACGATCACGGAATTATAGTACAGAATGGTACTGAAGAGCACAAGCAAGAGCACGCCGAGCATGAACATTACAAGAAAAAGACCGAGTCGCTTTTTTGTGGTTGCCTGCTGTTTGCAGCGGAACAAGACATCGTAGCAAACTGCAATGCTGCCACTGATCACAAAGCCGAATAAAAAATCCTCGATGATCGGCGATCCGACGAAGGGAAAGGCGGTCGGTGGGTGCCAATAATCTTTGAACAACCAGAAATATTCCACGATCACCACTCCCACGCCCGCCATCATGCCGATACGAATCATCTTGCTCCGAAGATCCTTGCGCAGAAGAAAAAAGACAGCCCAGGGAATTGCAAAGAAAATATCGAGGAGAAGATAAGCATACAGTTCCACTGCGTCATCATACCATCGCTTCCCCTATCATCCATATTCCTTTTTCCCTGAATGCCGGAATCGTTTGTCTCCGTGCTGCATTGAAAAGAGCAGGGGCAGACTGCTTGCGTTTTTTTCCATACTCGGAGAGCTTCACGATCTTCTCATTTTTCAAATAACTCATTCTCTTGTGGAGTGACTCCAGAACGACATGCGCAATAATGCGCTCCATGGATCTCATTTGTTTGGCATCGTTGTAGTCGCGAAATGCATCATAGTATACGTATTTTTCTTTATTGCGAATAATCACGGGTGGAAATCCCGATCGGAATAGTTGCCAATTCATGAGTACACGACCGATCCGACCGTTTCCGTCATTGAACGGATGAATGGTTTCGAATTCCAAGTGAAACTTTGCAATCTTGTCGAGAATGAAGCTTGTAAGATCACTTGAATATCCTACGAGGAGATTCCCCATCATACGTTCCACCAGCTCGGGCGATGGAGCAACGTGTGTACCAACGCGAACGTATTCTCCAAGTTTTCGAAAACGACCCGCGATATTGTCATCGATACCACCGATCAGCATACGATGCAGAAGTAAAATCCTCTCTTGCGTCAGCTCCTCCTCTTGCGATTTTTTCCGAATGTAATCCATGACTCGTGCGAGGTTTTTTGCCTCGAAGACTTCTCGTAGCGAAATATCGCGAGAAATCTCCATGTGAAGCAGAATTTTTTCTGTTTCCTTCAGGGTGAGAGTGGAATTTTCGATAGCATTGGAGTTATAAACGCTCTCAGCAATCTCCGCCTCATCAAGCAACATAAGGAGAGAGTCCTTTCCTTGTCGCAAAACATCGTACTGCATACGCAGCTCTTGGATCCGCTTCTTGATGCGAGCATCAATAGCCATATTCCCATGGTATTCTATTCACTATAAATTGTCAATATATAGTGAATATAATAGGTAAATGGCATCTATTCACTGTATTTAACTAATTTCCACATCCAACAATTTCACGAGGAGTGGGAACTCTATGTACGGTTGATCGTACGTCGTGGAACCCATGTGACCTTCGCCTTTGGGAATAACAAGAATCCCACCGAGATTCTCAAGCAAGATCTTGCCTTGCGAATCATCGCAGCCCCACGGATCATTGTCGGAATTGATGAACACGAACTGTTTGCAATGACTCTTGATGGCATCCCAATCGCAGTGTCCTTCCTCTTCGGACTGTGCAGTCGGGCGCAGCGGCCGTGCGTAGCCGGATACAAGAATCGACTGTCGTACCTGGACATCGATCTTCTCCAGAATACTCAAGATCAATTGCGCGCCTGCGGAATGTCCGATCAAAATCGTTTCGGTTGAAAACTTCATTCCATTCAAGACAAATGGCAACCATTCTTCGAGATTCGGATGATCGACATTTGGCATCTGCGGCAACCACGGATTATACCCCTTCGCCTCTAACGCCTTTTTCACATATGGAAACCAAAACATGTTATTGTGTGTTCCCGTGCCATGGAGAATGACGGCATTTTTCATGTCCAGAGGATAGCAAATATATTTATGCAGTCACTGCTAAACTGACAACAATGAACGACTACCGAGAACTATTGGGATACTTGGCAGTTTTTTTAGGATTGATCGGGTACATCGCTTATTTTCGGAGTATCTTCAGCGGTAAAACAAAACCGCACGCGTTCTCATGGTTCATCTGTTCTCATGAACGGTGGTTTTGTCGTGATATTGCTGGTGCGAAGAATGATTTTCCGTTAAGTGATACGCACAACACCGCCTAAGATCAGTATACTAGTATACTGTAACATGAGCAAAAATCGCTGTTCTGTTTCAATGGTGCCCGCGGTAGGAATTGAACCTACGACCCCTTGGTTCGAAGCCAAGTACTCTATCCACTGAGCTACGCGGGCAGGACCGGATGCTGTAAAAGATACACTTTGGATCGTACTATTCATTATACTGCTCGTCCGCCAAGGCGGACTCGACCCATTGAGCTACCTGCCTGCCGGCAGGCAGGCGCGAGTGGGATAGTAGGAGTATATCGCGAATTGGATAGTTGCGCTGATGTTATTTCAAACGAATAACTGTGGTACGATACGCGAGCTTTGCGCGTTGGGGAGTCGCCAAGTGGTAAGGCAGTAGCCTCTGGAGCTACCATTCGGGGGTTCGAATCCCTCCTCCCCAGCCAACATGGGCACTTGCTTATAGACCCGCTTGCCTCGTCACAATAGAAAAATGAAATCAGAAGAAATCCGCCAGAAGTATGAGGAAACTGCTCCAAGTTATGATTGGAAGATCGCAGTTTTGGAAAAGATTTCAGGCGCGGATCGTTTACGTCGGGATCTCTTGAAAAAAGCGACGGGCGATGTTCTTGATGTAGCATGCGGAACCGGTCGAAATTTTCCCTGGTACTCTCGCGATTGCCGCATCACCGGTGTGGACTTAAGTCCTGCGATGCTCGATCAAGCTCGAATTAAAGCAGTTGATCTCGGCTTAGATGCTCATCTCCTTGGAATGGATGTAGAGCATCTCACCTTTCCCTCTCACAGTTTCGATACGGTCGTATCATCTCTCGCAGTGTGCACCTACCCACATCCTGTTGAGGCGATCAAAGAGATGGCGAGAGTCTGCAAAAGCGATGGACGATTGCTGCTCCTCGAGCATGGTCGCAGTGATCGACCAATGCTTGGCCATTTACAAGATTTTTTCGCGGAACGTTTCGCAAAACATTCAGGATGTCATATGAACCGCGAACCTTTGGAGCTTGCACAGGCGGCAGGTATAGAAATAACTTCACATCGCAGATCTTGTTCAGGCATTTTGCACGTCATTGAAGCGAAACCAAGCAAGTGACCCGTTATAGATGACAAGCACTCAAACCATTCTTCTTCAGATACTGCTGATGATATTCTTCTGCACGGTAAAACGTCTTTGCGGGGACGATCTCGGTGACGATCGGGCTCTGCCACTGTCCTGAGTCCTCTAATTTTTTTCGTGATGCCTCTGCGAGCGTCTTCTGCACCTCGGAATGATAGAAAATCGCCGACCGATACTGTGAGCCGACATCGGGGCCTTGGCGGTTGCGAGTTGTCGGATTGTGATTGTCCCAAAAGATGTTCAATAATTGATCGTAGCTCGCTTGCGATGGATCAAATGTAACTTGGACAGCTTCCGCATGGCCCGTTGTGCCACTGCATACCATCTCATACATCGGATTCTCCGTGTGCCCTCCTGTGTAACCGACTGCGGCATCGATGACTCCCGGGATTTGTCGGAACGCATCCTCCACGCCCCAAAAACATCCTGCTGCGAAGGTGGCGAGTTCCGATGTCGGCATGTCATTATTGTAGCAATTTCTCAATATTCCCCAAGTGCTCTGACGCTTTTGCATTACCGGGATCGATGGAAAGGACACGCTCCAGCGCTTGGCGTGCCTCCTCGAGTTTGCCCTGCTCGCTATACACTCCCGCGAGATAATACTGCGTGTCCGCATCGCGCGGCCGCAGCCGCGCGCCAGTTTCCAACTCTCGTGCGGCATCCTCAAGACGATGACGACCGAAATATTTGATCCCCAAGTTCAGGTGCGTCACATAGTGAGTAGGCAAAAGCTCCACTGCCCGTTCAAGTAATCGGAGCCCTTCATCACTCTTGCCCTTGTCCTCCAGTAATTGTGCGAGTTCAAAATGCGCTTCAAGATCATCGATGATGAGATGTGGCTTCCCCGCAATTCCCTGCATTGCAGCTCGGTACAAACGCTCCTGCTCTGCGCTTTCGCCTCTCTTCCACGCCATGTGAGCAAGATTGATGTACGGGAGCACATACCCGGGATCCAATCGAATTGCTTCGGTAAATTCCTTCGTCGCATCTTCCTCCCTGTCGCGCACCATATACTGCGCAGCGAGATTATTGCGAGCCATCGCTGACAGCGGATACGCTGCGACGGCATTGGTAAAGAGCGATAGACTGTCTCTCCATGTTGCCGCCTGTGTGCGCGTGCGTACCACAAGCACTGCAGAGATCATGATGAGAATAAGCATCGCCGGCACGCGCCACCATCGACGCACGAGCAGGTATGCAAACGCGTAGCCGATCAGAACAAAAACGGCGACAGCAGCGACGTATGCGTAGCGATCGGATCCAAAGAATACGAAACCACTCTTGTGGTAGTTTTCAAAAGACGGCATGAGCGCAAGAAAATAGAATGCGACGCCACATGACCAAGCGCGCTGCTGCTGCCTGAGCAGTACTGCGGACACGAGCATCGCACAGACTACTGCGACGGGGAGAAAAAACTCGGGAGACAGGATCGTGACGGGTGCTGCTTGGGAATACAAAATCGAAAATCCTGTGGGCAGAAAAATCCGCTCGATGTAAAACACCGCACTCTTGCAAGTCAGGAGCACATTCTCGATCGCACTGTTGTCGGAGATCTGTTCTGCCTTGCCTATGATCGCAATAACGAAAAATACGATGTCCAAGACGAAGAATGGCGTCAGAGTCTTGACCATCCGCTTGGAGAGAGGGATCCCCCGTCCCCAAGCGAGCAGCAACAACACGAACGGGGCTATGAGCACCGACACCTTGGCGAGCAGCGCAAGCGTGAAAAGCCCCACCGAGCATGCGTACCAAAAAGATCGATCGGTTTCTTCGAAGCGAAGAAATGCAGATATCGTCGCAAAGAGCAGGAACGACGATAACGCATCTTTCAACGCCGCCGCCCACAGAACCGTTTCCACATTGATCGGATGAAGCGCAAAGAGCGCAGCGGCTGTCAGAGCAACGACCTCTCGCTTCGTGACGCTGCGTAGAATCCCCCAGAGCAGATATGCACTGCCAAGATGAAGCAGAAGACTGACAAGATGATAAAAGAACGGTCGAAGATCAAACGCAACATGCAAGAGCTGGTACACAAAAAGCGTCAGCGGAATGTACAGCTCGGGATCATACGAAGTAAAAATGCGCGCAATGGTGTGGGCCGAGAACGTCAACACATTGGGGTTTTCAAAAATGAGCATGTTGTCATCGATGACAACGAACGAATGCTTCAGAAACGGCGCGTAGACGACGAATGCGATGATGAGAATCAAAAAAATCCAACGACGGATCATAGGCTCTCAGCCTATCAGAAAAAACGCCCCTTGCGGGGCGTTCTTCGTGACACGGTCACAGAGCATTATCTCCTGCTCTTCTTGCTCTTTTTCCTCTTCGTCGCAGTCTTCCTGCGAGCACTCTTCCTCGCTGTCTTCTTCTTCTTTTTCTTAGCTGCCATAGCAATGATGGGGAAGAAATAAGATTGTGGATTTCATTGTAGGACTTTCACGCGCGATGTGAAGCATGTCATGCGGCGTCAGATCAAAATTGTGATCTGATTGTGTTTCGCAAAATTATTTCAGACGGACACTGTAGCTCTGCCTGCTCGCGTGGTTGTCTCGCTGCATCACACCGATGTAGTACGTGCCTGCGGGAAAATCGTACTGCTGATTGCACTGCGGTCCGGAAAATCCGTAGATGTCGACGTCTTCCATCGGATAGATAAGACATTTGAGATTCGATTCGTTCGTGAGCTCCAACATGGTGCTCGTCTGTGAGGAAAGTTTGAACATGTACCAGTCCGCACCGTCATCGGTTTCGATCTGTCCGGATTTCGGCGCACCCTTGATCAGATTTTTCGCCTGAGAAAATCCGTCGTTGCCGTCCCCTTTCACATTTTTCGCGTACACGGTGAACGCGGCATTTAAAGTTCGGGGCTGCACATCCATCTGATACGACCCCGGCGTCAGAGCGACGCGCAGGGAGCAACTGCCCTGCTGCTGCACACCTATGTAGTACTCCAAAGAAAAATTATTGTCGCCCCCCTGCAGCTTGTATAAACGACACGTGACGTCTCCCTGCGTGCTCGTATCGCCCACGTTCACAACAATCGACGCGACTCCGGCCTGCTTCACTGGAAATCGATACGAGATCGTCTGCTTGCCGACAAACACGCCGTCATCTCCGAATGGATAATCAACCTGCTTGATGATCGAAAGATCCGTCACGCTTGCGGCATTGTTTGCCATACTTTTCGACGAGACAGAGGAAGACGGAACACTGCTCGCTTCGGAGCTGACGGGCGTGCGTGTCAGAGAAGATGTCATCGCAGTGCTTGAAGTGCTGAACGCATGCGCCGTGGTCGCATTCATCAAGTACGCGGCCGCCTCACCGCGCAGCAGCACTTGATCGGGATAAAAACGTACCGCATCTTGACCCGCTATCGGCAAAATATGCAGTGCGTACGCCGCCGCGACGTACTGCATGTACCACGCACTCGGCGCAACATCGATGTTTCTGCTTGCGGCAACGGTACCCTCGGCAGATGCGGATGCATCGAGACCGAGCACTGTGAACATCATCTTCAACGCTTCGACACGATTGACCGCTTGCTGCGGACGGAAAGTCTTATCTGCATACCCGCTCACATACCCTTCACTGATCGCATCACAGACAATGTTCGTGAACCATGCATCGTTCGGAATATCCTGCACAAGCAAGAAACAATGCTTGCTCGCGGGGTAGGGAATCACTCCCTTCAGCCAGTAGAGCATCTTCAGAAATTCTGCGCGGTTGACCTGTCGATTGGGGTAGAAGTTGCCA
The DNA here is from genome assembly GCA_023245865.1 of Candidatus Peribacteria bacterium. Lineage (GTDB taxonomy): Bacteria > Patescibacteriota > Gracilibacteria > Peribacterales > Peribacteraceae > JAHFJN01. Next base: position 99,017 of record JAHFJN010000001.1, on the reverse strand, counting down.
TCGGGATTTCCATTAATGACTTTCAGGGACGCCAGATGATTGATGGCATCGGCATGCAGTTGCGTGTCGGGCACATCCGGGAATTGCCCGGCAAATACGGGAAACGCCTGAAGCATCAACGCTACACCGATACCGAGCCGGCAGATTTTTTTCATAAAAGTGCGTGGGAGGAGGTATTTACTCTAGAGCCTGACCCTAGACAGACGCAAGAAGATTCGCTATGCTTGGGGTCTGCCCCCGCGCACGCGCCGCGGGCATTTTGTTATTCCTCCACTTTCCCATGGATTCCATCGTTGTCAAAGGCGCACGCATGCACAACCTCAAGCACATTGATGTGACCATTCCCCGGAACAAACTCACGGTGATTACGGGAGTTTCGGGATCGGGAAAATCCACGCTCGCGTTCGATACGATCTTCGCAGAGGGTCAACGCAGGTATGTGGAAAGCTTATCCGCCTACGCACGACAATTTATAGCGCAGATGGAAAAACCGGAAGTCGACAGCATTGAGGGTCTCAGCCCCGCTATTTCCATCGACCAGAAAACCGCGCCGCGCAATCCACGATCCACGGTCGGAACCGTGACGGAAGTGTACGATTACATGCGTCTGCTCTGGGCGAAAATCGGCAAAGTTCACTGCAGCGTCTGCGGAAAATTGCTGCAGCGACAATCCTCGAGCCAGATCGTTGAGACAATCGCGAATCTGCCCGAGGGAAAGAAAATTTATTTACTCGCGCCAATTGTGGAAGGCCGCAAGGGCGAACACGTGAAGATTATTGATGCAATCCGGCGCGAAGGGTTCGTGCGCGTGCGGATTGACGGACAGATCATGACCACAGATGAGGAACTGACGCTCGACCCGAAGAAAGCACACACCATTCACATCGTTGTGGACAGACTGGTCGTGCGCGATCTCGCTATAAAGGATGGTTCGACTACGCTCACCACAGGATCAAATCCTCATCGCTCACGTCTCGCTGATTCCGTGGAACTGTGTCTGCGCAAGAGTGAAGGATCTATCATCATCCTCGATGCGGATACGAACGAAGAATGGCGCTTCGCAGAATCTTTCGTCTGCCCCGAGCATCCGGAAGAGGAAATCCCCGAACTCGAACCACGGAGTTTTTCGTTCAACTCTCCGCACGGCGCCTGCGATACATGTCACGGACTCGGGTCTATCTTGCAGGTCGATGAACCGTCGATTGTTCCGAACCCCGGTTTGACGCTCGCGGAAGGTGCCATTCACCCATGGACCACTTCGGCAAGCCGGATGGGGTTTATGAGCAATGTTCTCGAAGCGCTCGGCAAAGTCGTAGGGTTTACGATGCACACACCATGGAAAAATTTGAAGGACACCCATCGCGAACTGATTTTGCGCGGATATGGGGAGCCGCTGATCGTGCGCATGGAAGGACGGATCGGGAGCGAGTACCGAACAACGTACGAGGGGGTGATCGCCAATCTCCAGCGACGCCACAGCGAGAGCGAGAGTAGTTACGTACGCACACAAATCGAGGAGTACATGCTCGAACTCCCCTGTCCCGATTGCCATGGAGAGCGCCTGAAAAAAGGAATTCTCGGCGTGACGGTCGGTGAAAAAAACATCGTAGAAGTGACAGACATGAGTGTGGAAGAAGCAGAACAATATTTTTCCAGCATCAAGCTGTCAGAGTACGAATTCACAATCGTGAAGAAGGTCCTCCAAGAAATCATCGCACGACTCGCCTTCCTCCAGAACGTCGGCCTCACGTACCTTACGCTCTCCCGCTCGGCAAGCACGCTCAGTGGCGGCGAAGCGCAGCGCATTCGCCTCGCAACGCAGATCGGCTCCGCTCTCGAGGGTGTGCTGTATGTGCTCGATGAGCCAAGTATCGGTCTGCACCAGCGTGACAACGCGCGTTTGATTGCAACACTCATGAAACTCCGAGACTTGGGCAACACCGTGATCGTCGTCGAGCATGACGAAGAGACCATCGAGGCGGCCGACTACCTCCTGGAAATCGGTCCGGGCGCGGGGAAGTACGGCGGCACGGTCGTCGCGCAAGGACTCCCGGAGGAACTTATCAAAAACCCGAACTCTGTGACAGGACAGTACTTGAGCGGCAAAAAAATGATTGATGTACCGAAGAAGCGCCGTGCGGGCAACGGCAAACACATCATCGTCAAAGACGCCCACCATCATAACTTGCAGCACGTCGACGTCACACTCCCTCTTGGAACATTCATCGGCATCTCAGGTGTTTCGGGCTCCGGGAAATCGAGCTTGATCCACGGCATCCTCGGACCGGAACTGCTGCACCGACTCAATAAAGCGCACGCGCGAGCGCAAAATGTCGGTGGATTCGATGGTCTGCAATACCTCGATAAAGCGATCGTGATCGATCAATCACCCATCGGCCGCACGCCACGAAGCAACCCCGCGACCTACACAGGCATCTTCACCGACATTCGCGATTTATTCTCGGCCACACCCGAGGCAAAACTCCGCGGTTATCAGCCGGGGCGTTTCAGCTTCAACGTCAAAGGTGGACGATGCGAGGAATGCGAAGGCGACGGAATGAAGCGGATCGAGATGCATTTCCTTCCGGACGTATTTGTCACCTGTGAAGCATGCCATGGTAAACGCTACAACCGTGAAACATTGGAAGTCACGTATAAAGGAAAAAATATCGCGGAGGCACTCGACATGACAGTCACCGAAGCGATCAATTTTCTCTCGTCGATCGCGGTGCTCAAGAAAAAACTGCAGACGCTCGAGGACGTGGGCCTCGGATACCTCCACCTCGGCCAGAGCGCGACCACGCTCAGCGGCGGCGAGGCTCAGCGCGTGAAGCTCGCAACCGAGTTGCTCCGCCGTTCGACTGGTCAAACGTTCTATATTCTCGATGAACCGACCACGGGACTCCACTTCGAAGACATTCGACGCTTGCTCTCGGTGCTCCAGCGACTCGTCGACATGGGTAATACCGTGCTCGTGATCGAACATAACCTTGATGTGCTCAAAACCGTCGACTACATCGTGGATCTCGGCCCCGATGGCGGCACGGGTGGTGGTTACGTCGTCGCAACAGGCACGCCGGAAGAAGTTGCGAAAGTGAATAAGAGCTACACGGGTCAATACCTCAAAAAGATGCTGAGTAAAAGGAAATAACTCTATGCAACGCCACTTCACCGCCTCCGCCTTCGTCATCGACTCACGCAAGCGTGTGCTCCTGCTCTGGCACAAAAAGCTGCAACGTTGGATGCCGCCGGGGGGACACGTGGATGAGAATGAACTCCCGGAGGAGACCGCGAAGCGCGAGTGCAAGGAAGAAACGGGAATTGATGTGGAAATTGCAGGTGCAGATTCACCAGAAGATCTTTTCAGAGAAAATCCCGCCGAAGGCTGCATGCTCAAAAAACCCTTCTGTTTCCTTTTAGAAAACATCCCCGCCACCTCGGAGCAACCCGCTCACCAACACATGGATTTTGTGTACCTCGCCCGCCCTCTCGATGAAACTCAAACGCTTACGCTCGAGGAAAAAGAGGGAACGGAGTTGCAGTGGTTCACACTTGGAAAAATCGAGATGCTATCGAACGAAGAAATCTTCGCAAATGTGAAGGGGTATATTCGGTTGCTGCTTGCGTAAAACCAAGTATAATGACCCTTATGCATTGGAAGGAATTTCGTTCCCATATCAGCTACCTGCCCGAGGAAGACCTCGAATGCGTTGAACGGGCATTTGAGCTCGGGAAAAAAGCCCATGAAGGACAAAAACGTAAATCGGGGGAACCATACTTCACTCACCCGATCGCCGTCGCGCATCTTCTTGCCGATCTCGGTGCCGACAGAGACACTCTCATCGTCGCACTTCTCCACGATACCGTCGAAGACACCACAATCACACTCACAGACATTGAAGTAAACTTTGGATCCACGGTCGCAGAACTGATTGATGGCGTCACGAAATTGAAACGTGAGGACATCACCGAGAAACCAACACTGGATGAAAAGATCGAGACACTGCGTAAAATATTCCAACTGACGGAAAAAGACGTGCGCATTATGGTCATCAAGCTGATAGATCGCTTGCACAACATGCAAACCATTGAGTTCGTTCCGGAACAAAAAAGAGTCATCATCGCGAAGGAAACCCTTGAGGTGCACGTTAAAATCGCAGACCGCCTCTCCATGAATGATTTGGCGGATGAATTGGAGGCACTCTGTCTCGGCATCCTCGAACCGGATCTCTTTGTCCGACTGTCACAATTGCGACAGCGCAATGAAAAAATCGGGCATGGAACCTTGGCTGAAATGAGCAAGATACTGCATAAAAATCACAAAGAGGCATTTCGGGATGTGAAGATCGAGTATGAACATAAAAGTTGGAAAAAATTAGGTCTGCAATTAGAGACAAAGAGTGCGATCGCGACGGGACTTGCCACCATCTCCACGACATTTATCTGTAACGACGTTGACGATTGCTATCGGGTGCTCGGGGCTCTGCATCAAACATGGAAACGGGAAACGTTGTCGTTCGAGGATTACATCAATTCCCCGCTGCTAAGCGGCTATCGCGGGCTGCACACCATAATCATCATGGAGAATGGTATTCGGGTGCGTTGCAAAATCCGCACGAAAGAGATGGATGAATATGCACACAGAGGCATCGCGACACGTTGTTTCAAAAAAGACAGTGGAGATGATTTTCAACCACTGCCTTGGACGCAGCGCATATCCACTCTCAGTGCCGATACACACGATCACAGCCAGGGATTCTGGGAGAATTTGCAAAGTGATATTCTGGGTGAATCGATCATTGTGCATGGTCCGGATGATCGGACAGCAACCATTCCTAGAAATTCCACCGCGCTGGATGCCGCTTTTTATTTGTTCGGTGAAGTGGCGCTCCGTTCCAATAAAATCATCGTGAATGGTCGCGATACTCCTTTTCAAACCACATTGCACTACGCCGATAGCGTCACTGTGCATCTTGCACGGCATAATCATGTCAATCACGAATGGCTCTCATGGGTACAAAGTGGCGTTGCAACAGGAAAAATACGCGAAGCTCTGTCGCGACAAAGTGACAGACAAAAATTGCAATTCGCGCGCCAATTGCTGGAGCAGGAAATGCTCGAACACAAAAAGGGATATCTTGCAGAATTTGACGAACGTAAACTGGAGAAATTTGTTTCGCAGCTCGGCTATGAAACATTACACAATGCCTACACGGATATTGCGGATGGGAAATTGAACGTTGATGATCTGTATCAAGCCATTTTTGCCGGTAAGAAAAAAACAGACTCTTCTCTGAGTGACTATTCCGTTCATATTACGATGCCGATCGACAGCACAAAAAAACAACAAGCGGTTGATATGCTTCAAGAAACTTATGCACTTCAAAAATACAGTGTGCGAGAAAATAATCAGGGTATACGTATTCAGGCTCGTCTAAAGCTGAATGAGACATTGAGTGCGGCTCTCGCACAACAGCTCAAAACAATCGGCGCATTGCACATTCAACTTGAAAAAATGACACGGAGGTACATGCGTTTTAGTCTCTGTATACTCCTTGCGATTCTTTGGGGATTGGACCCCCTCTTCGCAAGCATCATTTTGCATTGGGGCGTGAGTCCTGTTGATTTCACCGTACTCCGTTTATCGAGCGTCTTTTTCACCGCAGCTATCCTCTTCATTGTAACGCTCTATCGATATCCATTCTCTCCTCTGCCCCTGCGTGACCGTTGGCTATGGATTGCCGGCATTACACTTGCCGCCATCAGTTACCTCAGCTATGAAGCACTTCTCCACGGCTCACCCGTTCTTTATAACACGGTCCTGCGTGGAAACGCTCTGCTGATTGCCCTTACAGAACTTGCACGAAGAACAAAAAGGACATCTTTCACTTGGGCGATTGTGCTCATGATCGCCGGCTACACGATTATCGGCTGGAATCAGGGACTTTCTACCGGCTTCCTACTCTCCTTGGCGGTACTTTTTGTTTTCTATCTCTACACGCTCGCGAGCACACGTTTTCAGCAAGCAAAGAAAGTTCAAGCGCGCTATTCTCAGTTTTTCTTATATGCAAGCGGGATTGCGTTAGCGACCAGCCTGCTCGTCTTCTTTCCGATTGCAGGGGATATTCGCAGCCTCCCGATCAACATCGTTGCCCGGGTCGTTACATATTCCATCGTCTTTGTTGGTACCCCGTACGTGTTATTCTATTGGCTTACGAAAAATTACAGCTATGCCTTAATTTCTCCTTGGATTTCTTTTGCACTAGTGTTCACGTTCGTCGGACAGTCCCTAACGGAAGGGTATCCCACCATCTTGCCATTCCTACCCGCTGCAGTGTTGCTTGTATGGGGAAATTTCCTTGCATCTAAAAATCTTTCAACTGGCCTCAAGCCTTCTGAGAATTCTCTTCAATAATTTTCCTTGATTTTCTTCTATTCCTCTGACTGACGCTTCCCTTCAATACTTTCAATTGTCTCGGTAAGATCCGATACCCAGTTATACCAAAGTACTCTGATTTGACCGACATTCTCTCGCGTAAAGGACTCTTCTACTGTCCCAATCATCCGGCCGCCGAGCTCCTCGATAAAGCGATGACTGGGAAGATTTTCTACATGCTTCACTCGTTGTCCATTTACCTCAAGAATTTCAAAGTATCTCGTAAAAACCATCACCTTTCCTGTCTCGTTCGCAATCCGCTTATGCACCGCATGTTTCAGAGCTGCTGCCGCTCCCCAATTGGGCAAATTGATGTTCCCGCTAGCGGGAAGTACAGCAAGCTCTATCGTACATGCAGCCTTTTCAACTGCATTTAATAAATCAATAGCATCTGCCTTCTTTAACCATTGAATCGGTTGACCACCCTGCGTTTTTTTCGGCAAGTTCTTGGCATGATACAAGACTCCATCTTCATATCCGCAAAATTGTGAAAGAATTTTTTTTACTTCCTTCGTATTGGCAACAACGGAATAATACCCAAGTAACCGATTATTTTCTTCATCATTAGCTTTCTGTGAATTCTCCAGAACGGCGGTAACACCCTCATCCACCATCCACTCCAATTCTTTTTGATTTGGCAAATGAAGAAAACCCCCTCGTTTACATATCAATTTCTTTGCATCTTTGGCAACATCCGGATAGGTACTAATGAGCTGCAGAAGTGTTCTATCTGGAATCAACACATTGTCATAAACCGACTTCATACCGGCGACATCATCTAAGCTAGCAGTGCGTACATGCGGCATCCAACGTTCCCAATCTCGAATCTGCAAACGCAGAATCTGCGAATCTGGACCACAAAGAGCTTTGAGCCGTACCAGAGCTTGTCGCACAATCGCAGCAATTTGAATATGCTCATCGGCATCGGGCAAAGCTTCTACAGCCGTACGCTGTCTGCTTTTTAATACGTGTTTCGGTAGTGGCTCTTTCAGTAGTTCTAATAAATCAGGTTCTGCACTCAGCGGTGCCAACCCGCCCCAAAGATTATTACGAGTGAACAAATCATCAATCTGAAGATTCCTTTTGTCTTGAGTATCGATCTCAGCCTGCAGTTTGTTCGCCTCAGTAATAGCGGCTTCAACTGGTTTTGGCTCATATGAAAGCCAATTCAGAGCAATACGACTACTTGCGAGCAGACTAATTGCAATCCCGCTCGAAATCTCATGATGAACATCAGTTTCGCTTGGTTTACGATCCACATCAGAATCGGTAGGAATGAATATTTCCCGTTCAGCAGCTCCAATATCCGAAAGATGTTTGCGTACCGCATCAAATGTACTAAAGATCTGATCCGAAAGTCTGCGCCTCGCAAAGGGGCTCATATTGGCTTTTGCAGCTGCTGCTTTTTCCAAACCTTCATCTACAGATTTTGATACATTTTCCACTAACTGAGGATCAAATTTTTGCTTTAACTGCTCCTCCGTTGGTGAATCGGCCGGTGGTTTTTCAACTTCACCATTGGATTCCATAATCCAAAGATATCACACAAGGAAAAACAAAGAAAGTCTAGTTTCCCTTGCCATTCCTAGTTTTCAATAAGGCTGCTGCTGCACCTAAAATCTCCATAAGTGACAATTCAACAAGCTTAGGCTTTGGCACCCCTGGATTCCTATCTAAGACATCCTTGGTGACAGCTTTTATCATGACTTTCTGGGCTCCAGAGAAATCCGGATCTCCCGGTTCAGATGCAGCAACCTCCTCACTTTCAGGATCCACATTTGGTTCATCGCCTGTAATGTTTTCTTTGGTATCCATAAGCCCGCGTATTGTATTCATACAATACACCCAGTCAATACAAAATTACAGCTAAATTGAGGAGAAAATGAGCGGTATACGCTATTCGAAGAATTCACTACAATCGCGAAGTATGTTTGACCCAGTAAATCCTCACCAATCCTTTCCCGACCTGGAACGCGGGATACTCGAATATTGGCAAGAAGAAGACATTTTCCGGCGGAGCATCAAGCAGCGAAAAGGGGCGAAGAGCTACAGTTTTTACGACGGCCCGCCGTTTGCGACCGGACTCCCCCACTACGGCCACCTGCTCGCGGGCACCATCAAGGACGTGATCCCCCGGTACCGCGCGATGCGCGGAGATCGGGTGGAACGCAGATTCGGGTGGGATTGCCACGGACTCCCTGTGGAATATGAGATCGAAAAGGAACACAAGATCAAGAACCGCCGCGATATTGAGCAGATGGGAACAAAGGCATTCAATGGTCTCTGCCGCGGCATTGTGCAGCGTTATACGAAGGAATGGCGTACGACCGTGGAGCGCATGGGGCGCTGGGTGGACATGGACAACGATTATAAGACGATGGACCCCAACTACATGGAATCAATCTGGTGGGTGTTTCACACCCTCTACGAAAAAGGGTTGCTCTACGAGGGGTGGAAACCGATGCACATTTGTCCGCGCTGTGCGACACCGCTCAGTAACTTCGAGGTGACGCAGGGGTATAAGGATCGAACGGATCAGTCGGTGATTGTGACATTTCCGTTGATCGAAGACGCAAGAGGCAAGACCCAAGAGACAAACAAGAAACAAGAAACAAGAGTAAATTTATTGGCATGGACAACGACGCCGTGGTCGCTGCCTGGGAACTTCTGGCTCGCGGTCGGGTCACATATTACATACGCTAAAGTGCGCGAGGGCGACGCAATCTACATCCTCGCGGAAAAACTCGTACCAACGGTCTTCAAGGGAAGAGAGTATGTCGTGGAAGGAACACTTACCGCCAAAGAGATCGTCGGGAAACGCTATGAGCCGCTCTTCCCCTACTTCCAAAAAACGCATGGCGACCGCGTCTTCAAGGTGATCATGAATAAGAATGTGGAAGTGAGTGATGAAGAAGGCACGGGCATCGTGCACCTAACCTCGAGCACAGGCGAAGACAGCAATGCCGTTGCGACCGCAGAGAAGGTAGAGGTGCTACCACACGTACGTATTGACGGAACATTCATCGATGCAGTGACAGACTTCGCCGGCATGAATGCAAAACCCGAGGGAAAAGATCCGATGGCAACCGATAAGGCGATAATCTCACACCTCAAGAAACACAGCCGCGTGTTCGATGCCTACTCGATCACGCACAGTTACCCCCACTGCTGGCGCTGCGAAACGCCCCTGCTCCCGTACACAACGAGTTCTTGGTTTGTGAGCGTTGAGAAAATCAAAGAAGACATGCTCCTTGCGAATAAAGAGACGCAGTGGGTGCCGGCGCACTTGCGTGACGGCCGCTTTGGCAAGTGGCTCGAAAACGCACGCGATTGGGCGATCAGCCGCAATCGCTACTGGGGCACGCCTCTGCCGATCTGGCGCTGCGACGAGACAAAAGAGATCGAAGTCATCGGTAGTCGCGACGATCTGATGGCACATGTGCCGAATCGTTTCACAAAAGTCACCGTGCTGCGGCACGGCGAAAGCGAAGGAAATTTAGTGCCGTTGTACCAGGCGACGGTCCCGGGAACCCCCCTTACGACGCAAGGCTTGAGGCAAGCAAAACTCGCAGGAGAATTTTTGAAAGATCAGAAGGTGGACATCATTTACTGCTCTCCGATCGAGCGGACTCACCAAACCGCACAGGCGATCGCGGACGCGACCGGCGCCAAGATCGTGGTCGATGATCGTCTGCGTGAACTCGGGGTGGGGCCATACGAAGGGCAGACCATACCGGTGCATGATCTGGATCTCAGCAGAACGTTGCGCATGGAAAAATACAGGAGCAAAGGCCCACAGAGTATCTTTACGCGTGAAGGGATGGAACCATGGGACGACATTCAGAAACGCATGAACAGTTTTTTTGACGAGACACTCGGCAAGCACAAGGGGGAGCACATCGTCGTCGTTTCGCATGGCGAACCGATCTACAACATTCAACATTACTTCACGAAAGAAGATCCCTACAAGATCGCTCAGGTGGAACATGTCCGCTTCGCAACGCCTCATGCCTACTTTTGGGATCATGAACAAAGCGCAGAGGTGGATCTCCATAAAGAGATCGTCGATGATGTCACATGGAAAGACCGCAGTGGCAATACTTTCCGACGAGTCCCCGATGTGCTCGATTGCTGGTTTGAGAGCGGATCGATGCCATACGCTCAAGAGAACTTTCCGTTCTCTTTCGTCACTAACCGCTCATCGCTTCCTATTGGCTTTCCCGCCGATTTCATCGCCGAAGGGATCGATCAGACCCGAGGGTGGTTCTATACGCTCACCGTCTTGAGTGCTGCACTCTTCAAAAAGCCCGCGTTTTTTAACTGCGTCGTCAATGGAACGGTATTGGCGGAAGACGGACGCAAAATGAGCAAGCGTCTGAAAAATTACCCCGATCCATCCGTCGTCATCGAGAAGTATGGAGCCGATGCGCTTCGCTTTGCGCTGATGAATTCTCCTGCGGTACGTGGGGAAGATGTACGATTCTCTGAAAGTGTAGTGGAAGAGGCTCTCCGCAATGTCCTGCTCCCGCTCTGGAATAGTTTTTCGTTCTTTGTGACATATGCGAATGCGGCAAAATTTGAGGCTGCCGCCAAGCCGCGGTCTTCCGAGCATCCGCTCGATCTCTGGATCCGCGCGGAAGTACAGGATCTCGTCAATCGCATGACGGCGCAGTTGGATGCATACGATCTCTCTGCAACATGCAGCGAACTTTTTGAAACGATCGATGCACTCACAAACTGGTACATACGCTTATCCCGCAGGCGTTTCGCCGGTAAAGACGGCGCGGACGACGATAAGCATTCGGCACTACAAACACTCTCGGATGTCCTTGTCACACTCTCGCAACTGCTCGCACCCTTCTGCCCGTTTATGACGGAAGAGATCTACCTCAACCTGATCCATGAAGAACACGGATCCATCCATCTCACAGACTGGCCCGCGGTTCGCGCACTTACAAATGAAGAAAAGCATCTGCTTGCGAAAAACCGTACGATGCGGAAAATTGTTTCGCTGGGACTAAAAATTCGGTCCAAAAAAAATATTAAAACTCGACAACCGCTTAATTCAGCCATCGTCGCTTTGCCTCCTTCGATGGGTCAACTTGTTGCTGAAGATATAGAAATCTTAAAGAATGAGATGAATGTAAAAAGTCTAACCTTTAAGGATGATCCAACTATTCTTGGAGCAGAGTATGTTGAAGTAAACGCTCGTAAGGTAGGACCTCGCTTAGGAGCTCTTGTCCAAGAAGTTATAGCTGCAGGGAAGCGTGGTGAATTTTTAAGAGAAGACGATGGCTCAATACTCATTCTTGATGAACGACTAACTAAAGATGAAGTAAATATGAAGTTTAGTGGTAAGGAAGACCAAGATGTTATTGGTGAATCTGGCATTGTTGTTGGAATAGAAACTAGAATTTCTAAAGATCTCAAGGCAGAAGGCTTGGCTCGAGATCTGATACGGCAGATCCAGCGCCTCCGTAAAGAGAAAGGCTATGAGATGGGAACGACAGTCACGATTGGGATTGAGGGCGTTGATTCATCAATCTTGAATTCTTATCGAGCCCTGATTGAAGCCGAAACCTCTGTATCGATACGTAAGGAATCTGGACAAAAAAATGTTGTGGAAATCGCCGATGGAAAGAAAGTTACCATCTTTATGGAAAACGCATGAAACCTCTTCAGCTCATCATCCGCTTTGCAGTAACCATCATTCTGGTCTGGGCATTGAGCACATATATTGATCAGTATTTTGTTCTTCAAGGAGGGCTGAAAGCATATATCACAGTTTCTGCATTAATCACGCTTATGAACATAATCGTCCGTCCGATCTTGCATGTTCTCACTGCACCATTCCACTTGGTCTTTGGGATCCTGGCTACGATCACCGTGAATTGGTTTTTCTTGTGGCTTACCATGAAAATCGCAGAAAAATTCGATCCGCATGCGCTGCAGCTGCTCATTACGGGTGGCATTGCAGGGTGGCTATTGATTGCGATGATTCTTGGTCTCTGCAATTGGATCTTGAAGGAAATTCTTACCTAAGAACACAACTCTTACTCGTGCAACCTTTACAGAGAGACGTCATGTTTATACGATGACCCCCTTTCTTTCCTCATTCCTATGAAATGCTCACTGCTTTTTGCCACAATGATGTGCATGCTGTTGCTTGTTCCGTTTTCAATGCACGCTGCAGAGGAGCCACTGACCAGAGCCGAGTTTACGAAACAGATAGTCGATCATCTTTTTACGGCAGATCCCGACGGTCACTGTTTCTCGCAGATCAGTTCGAAGCGCGGGGGTACGTTCAAACTCCTCTTTAGCGATGTCTCTATCCATCACTCTGCCGCCGTACAACTCTGCATAGCAATGCGGGAAGGGTTGATTCGCGGCTATGAAGACGGTCGGTTCCGCCCCGATCAGCCGATCAATGCCGCGGAGGCCGGGAAAATTCTCGCCCGTGCATATGCTCTTGGATACGCACCCGCGAGCAGTACGGATCCATGGTTTGCTCCATATATGCGTACACTTTCCACGCAGCATGCCATCCCCCGGAGCATCGCAACGTTTGATCAACGCCTCACACAGGAGGACTACAGTGAAATTACCCTGCGTTTGGATTACAAAGTGACCTGGAGGCCCTTCCATACCTACGCAGAATTGGAAAAGAACAGTTGGAAAAACAGTCAACAATCGATGGCTCCGGCATCTACCTCGATGAGTCCAAAGATGCAGCAGAGTTCATCGAAAGCGTGGTATCAGTTGTATTAAGAGCATTGTCCTTTCTTGTCAGGGCAACAAGAAAGGACTAAAGAAATGCTCCGCCGCCAATCCTCCTCCTCCCGCCCTGTGATTCCTCACGAACTGCTCCAAGGCTTCGCAGTTCGTTTCGTCATGTTGCTTCGCAAGGACAGGGCTTCCTCTTCACCCCCCGTGGCGGCGGGCCTCCATTTTTGCCTTTTGGAAGCCAAAAATTATGTGTGTACAGGAAATGTCAAGTATGGTATACTGGGAAGCGTACATCAAACAAATACCCACTTCCCCTCTCTCTATGGAGCATCGTCTCAGTAAACAGGTTCTTTTATCTGCTGCGGTCGCGCTGCTGGTTTCTGGCGGCATGAACGCTCTTCACGCTTCGCTGGTTGCTCAAATGGGGCCTCCTCCGGGCGGTGACAGCGGTGGTGGCGGAATGCCTCCTCCTTCGGGTGGTGGAAGTATGGGTGGTGGTTCTCCGAGCATGCCTTCGGGTGGCGGAATGCCTTCCGGTGGTGATATGGGTGGTGGAATGAACTTCGGTGGCGGCTCTATGGGTGGAATGCCTGGTGGCAATATGGGGGGTGGAAGCATGGGTGGGGGAAATATGAATTTCGGTGGCGGCTCCATGGGAGGAATGCCTAGTGGCAATATGGGGGGTGGAAATATGCCTTCGATGAATGGCGGCAGCATGGGTGGCAGTTTTGGAGGAGGTATGGGTGGTGGTATGCCTCAGATGGGTAGTATGCCTTCCTTTGGTGGATCACAGGGTGGGTCGATGGGTGGAATGCCTGGTGGAAAGATGATGAATTTCCCGGGTGCCGGCGCAGGAACAGATCAGATGCCAAGCGGTATGAAAGGAAACATTGGCAGCCCTATGGGTGACATGTTCAAGGGTGGAATGCCTGGTGGGAGCATGCCGACAATGGGAAAGATGCCGGACATGGGTAGTACCATGGGCGGAAAGCCGATGATGGATCGCATGCCTATGAACGGTGGTGATCAGATGCATAGTGCTGCGCCTTCGATGAATAAGGATCAAGGGTCCATGAAAATGCCCTTCGATATGAACGATGGAGGCAAGAACAAGCCTTCGATGGGCATGCCTCAGGGCATGGGACAGGGTATGAGCCAAGGCATGGGACAAGGGATGTCTCAGGGGATGGGCCAAGGAATGATGAACTTCAATTTCGGTGGCCCGCAGCAAGATTCTAAGCTCGATCAATTATTGAATACCGACTTTGGTAATGACAAGACTTTGACCGCTGCTGAGCTGAAAAAGCTTCAAGATCAAGATGCGAAGCTCGAGAAGGCTCTTGCCAAAGTTGAGAAAGATAAGACAAAGGCTCTTGCGAAAGCAGACAAAGAATTCACGAAGCAGCAAAACAAGGCAAAGAAGGAGCTGACAAAGGCTCAGAAAGCTCTCTCAAAAGCCAAAGGTGACGATCAGGCGAAGTATCAAGATTACGTTGATCAGCTCAATGAATTCCTCGGACAGGATAAGGATGAATATATGCAAGATATTGAATCGCAATTCGAGGATCAGCTTGGACAAATCCAAGAAGCACGCGACGCCATTGCAGAGTACATCAACCAGTAATCTCAGGGATAAAACCGGAAAGCAGGGCTGCGGCCCTGCTTTTTTTGTGCGTCAGCCTTCAAACACCTTCACCCCGTACATAATGAACATACCCGCGACGATGCAAAGGAGCTGGAGCAAGCTCTGCGGCAGGCGGGATTCCTTGTGAAGTTCCGGGATCAGGTCACTGCCTGCAATATAGAGAAGGTTGCCCGCGGCAAACGGGAGCATGGCACTGCTGAGTACGTCGGATGCAGCGGCAAAGAGGAGCACCACGACCGCTCCGACAATCGCGGCGGCAGCGGAGAGCATATTAAAGAGGAGAGCTTTTTTCTTCGGGAAGCCGCTGTGGAGCAGGATCGCAACGTTGCCGACTTCATGGGGAATTTCGTGGAACACGATCGCAAGCGAGGTCGAAATACCGACAGGGATGCTCGCGAGGAAAGCGGCCGCGATCGCGAGGCCGTCGATGAAGTTATGAATGGATTCTGCGACCACGTTCACAAGACCCATCGGGTGATGATGATGAACGGAAGGCAGCACGTGGCAGTGGCGCCAGTGGATCAGTTTTTCGAGAATGAAGGAAAAGAGGATGCCACCGAGCAGAATAATCAAATTGCGCTTGATGGTCGTGGGATCATTCATCATTTCCGGAATAATATGAATAAACACATCACCAAGCAGCGCCCCGGTCGAGAGACTGACGAAATAGAGAAGAACCTTGTGAATGGATTTCTCCTCGAAGAGGAAGAAGATGATGCCGAGGAGCGAAAGAGCACTGACAAGAACGACGCTGCCGAGGGTGTAGAGGACTGTCATTGTGGGCATTTTCGCATCGTTGACAGAAAAATACAAATCATGTTCCCTGTGGTAGTGATGTGAGAGATGACAGCTAGTAGAGTGGCGTATGGCAACTCCGTCGCCTAATCGCTCCTCACAATCTTCACCCAGATAAAGGCGAGTGCCAGCACAAGAGCGGCTATCGCGATCGTTCGCTCGACGGGATTTTTAATTTTCCTCGCCGCGAAATCAATGGCGAGACCCGTGACAAACATCAGGCCGGCCATGGGACCGACAAAACCCCACGGCGACCAATCCCAACCGCCTCCGGGGCCCCCGTACATTCGCGCGTTCGGGTTAAAAAGTGTGGGTATAAAACCCATCAGTAAGAGAAGCTCAACGACAACCGCGATACGTATGATTCTTTTGAACATATTCATAGTAGTGACGTGTAGGCATTGTATCAGAAACATATTTAATCATGACTATGGTTCGATCTGGATTTCAATTTTTGGACAAGGTGTCGGTAGCGAAATTCTCTTCCTGAACCGCTTTTAAGATACAACTCAAATCGCGCAGCCTCTCCTCTCGTTGGAAACGCCGAAAAATGACGGAGCATCCACGGTCGATATTTGCCAGTCGAGGTCACCTCTCCTCTGTTGTGTTTTTCGAGACGCATGTTTACATCCTCGGTCAATCCGACATATTGCATACCTTTCACATTTTCGAGGACGTATACATAATGCCACATAACATTTAGTATAGAACAATGGGCTTGCCAACCGTAGCCAGAAGAACTCAGATATTGATGCAGCAAGAGCCCACCTTCGCCAAGGCTACGGCGGGCAACCTTCTGCGAAGGTTGGTGGAGATGCCGGGAGTTGAACCCGGGTCCAACGTGTACGCCAGATGCCTGTACGGTCATGTTTCTTTCAGTTCTCACATCCTATTTAAGAAAGAAACAAAGAAAAGGAGTGAGTGATGACGCGAAAATATTGTCGCGCCGTCGCGTCACGCGACGCGCCAACCTCGCTAATGACGTCTCATCCTCGTAGCGAGAATCGAAGGCGAGACGTGTCCGCAGCAAGTGCGGACTTAGGCGAACGCCGGAACGAAGGCGGACTTCACTTGCGCGAAGCGGCCAGCAATTCCGAGTCGACCTGTGGCAGTTGTTTTGGCAACTATCGTGTGCGACAAGTGGGTAACGGGAACCGTCGCCATCCCGGAACGAAGCAATGCAAACGTAGAATCACGCTGTCGAAGCCTGTCATCCCCACGTAAAGAGCCTGCGGCTCCACGTGGCATAGCCAACGATGTGAGAGAGCAGAAAATCATTGTAGCAGAAACCCTACAGTCTCCGCTACACTTCTCACGCTTTCTTCCCTCCTGCTTTTATGAACTCACGTCTTGGTTCCATCATCGGTTGGACCTGCGCTATCCTCGTCGCCGCTTTTAATCTGTTCGCGGCGGTGATGAAATTTGTCCCGCAAGCTCCGGATTCTCCGGGGGCGGCAATGATGAAACAACTCGGCCTTACGATCGGCATGGAACACGTGCTCGGCGTTTTGGAATTGGTCATCGTTGTGCTGTTCCTGATCCCACGCACCTCCACCGTCGGATTCGTCCTCATGGTCGGCTACATGGGTGGCGCACTCGCGACCAACTTGACGCATGGTCTCAGTAACGCGGATGCATTGCCGATTTACGTCACGCTCTTGCTGCTCACGATCAGTGCGATAGTGAGGAATCCTGAACTCACCGCACGACTGCGTCAGCGTGCAAGCTAAAAGAGCTTGTCACCATCCATAGAAAGGGTAGGATAAGCGGTTGCCTTCCCGCACTTCTATGCCCACCAAGGCTCCCGCACGGAAAAAGGTTGTTGCGCGCAAAAAAGCACCCGCGAAAAAACCGAAAATTCTCGGGCGCATAGTGCACTATTACGACCACATCGGTGTTGCGATCGTCGAGTGTGCATCGCCGCTGAAGCTCGCGGATATGATCATCATCAAACGCAAGGACGACGAACTGCCGATGATCGTGAGTTCGCTGCAGATCGATCACATGGCCGTCCACAAAGCAGCGAAAGGGGACATTGTCGGTATGAAAGTGAGTCGCCCGGTGCAGGAAGGTGCGCTCGTGCTGCCGGCATGATCGACAAGCGCTGATTTCCTAATGTTGACAAAAACAATCAAACATTCTATTAATTGGACATGGGAAAATCTCCATTCGGAGGCAATGAATTTGAAATCCATCTGGACAGCTCTGGGATGGAGGGCATACCAATGCGCGACATGCTTGAGCTGCAAAGCAAAGTCAGAGAGGCAATGGATACATACAACCCATCGGAGCTTCGATCGACAGTCCGTGACATTGCCGAGGATGACGAAGAAGTGGAAAAAATCTTTCAATTGATGGACCCGCAACAACTGCACCTGATACGTGCGATCCATGGCAGAGCGGAATTTGACCGTACCGTTCACAATATGCTGCTGAAAATCCGTCTGGCGGCCCGTTCCCCCGAATCGGTCACTGCTGAAGACCTCATGAAGTCGATGTCACCGGAGGATAAAATCCAATCACTTTTCCGGGCCATCGTTGGTGCACGTGAAGATCCTCAGGAGGCTTACAGGGAACATCGAGAACATGAACATCATAAAGAACTTCTCCGCGCCCTCTGTAAACTTACGCAGGGTCTTTCAGAAGATCCACGGTTCGGTGGGGCGCCAGTGGCAGGCAATTTGCTCCGTTCGATGTGCGATACTGAAAAAATTCAATTGCGCCATGATGCCATTCATAAAAATCCTCACGCAGGCTTGATCGATGCGGTCACGATCGCTATGGATGCGGACACTCAGTTCTTCGTTGCATTCCTGCGTGGAGCACAAAGCTTTCGTCGGGAAGCGCGTGGTTTGCTCCTGGCACTGGAAAGGGACGAAGATGACATTGGCCTTATGGAAAATGCTCGTGAAATTTCTTTAGGTTTTCTGGATGTCGTCCGGCGAATGAAAGCCAATGCCGATAGGTTTCCGGAAAAATGTCGGGATTTCCTGGGAAAGCTCGACGATTATCATCAGCAAATTGCTACTGTGTACTGTGATCCAGCTGAAGATGATCGACCCAACCGACATCGGGAACGAGGCACTCAAGTCCCCCTCTACAAGAACAACCTTCAATACACTGCATTTTTACATGCACTGGCGATAGAGATTCCGCATGCAAAAACTCCTGAGAAAAAGGGCGATCTTGAGTACGACGTTGCAGGCGCAAAAAGTTTTGCTGAACTGCTTCGCAGTCAGTCAGACCCTCACCTGCTGCACAGTGTCACATCACCCGCTTTCTTCCGTTCCTTGAGCAGGGTCATCGCATTATTGCACGCAGTCTATGCGGCATTCAGCGAACAGTACGAACGCTCTAACATCGACGAGGTAGTTATGCAGGGTCCGGACGGAGCTCGGCAAGCATTCGCCGCCCAGATCAATAGAACAATGGAACGGGATAGCCTCGTCAGTATGGACAATGCCAAGCGCTTCGACCCGAAGGAAATAATTGGGGTACTCGCAGAGATCGACATGAGCAAGGCGCCGGACGACGAGGACGGCGAATGGCAACCCCATGAAGCTTCCACTGATGAGGAAAAGCGGATGCTCGAGTTGTTCGGAACACTCGATGATCTACTGGTAAAACTGTCCCTTGAACGCGGTACTGTGGATTGGTACTCCTTGCAAGAGGACATCGAGGAACTCATGCGTCTGAAGAGCGGAACGCAGAAACACAGTCGTTCACGCCGCAAGCGCCTGCGCGAAGACAGACAAGAGGGAAATTTCACCTATCGCGTGGAGAGCGGCGGACCGTACAGCGATTTGAAACTCTATCAAGTTGCGACCGAGCCCGCAGCATGGGAAGACATCATCGGATCATCGTGGCAGGACGCCAAAGAGAAGCTGAATACGGTCTATGGGCACGCACGAAGAGCGAATATTTTCACCGAACTTGCTCCGCGCCGGCAGGTGAATACAAACATGCTCCTGATCGGCCCTCCGGGTTCGGGCAAGAACATTGCTGTACGCGCGATGATGGCTGATCCAAGAACCGTGGGCGTTGCCACTACCGTCGCTGAATTGATGAGCGAATTTGTCGGCAGAGCGGAACGGAATGTCGTTGATCTCTTTGATGCGGCCCATGACCTGCGCACAGCGCATGACAAACCGGTCGTCATCTCCATCGATGAATTCGATACGATGTTCCCCAATCGTGCGGGAGGGGTTCTCGATCATGTGAAGCGTGACATGCAAAAAGCCTTTCAGTCCGTTCTCGACGGGCATATCCGCCGTGATGGGGTGTTTGTCGTTGCAATGACGAATAATCCGGAACACATCGATGCCGCAGTGCTACGACGTTTTGCACATATCGAGATCATCCAGAAGCTCAGAAAGGATGAACGGATGACTCTCTTGCGCCAACTCCTTCGCGGCATTCCGTTGGAGAATGATTTCGAAAAGAGCATCAACTGGGATCGTCTCATTGAGGCATCGGAGGATGCGAGCGGAGATACAATCGGAAAAATAGCCGATGCAGCATATCTTGAATTCATCCGTCTGTTTGATGCGAAACGACCGGGGCGTCTTGATCGAATTCATGAGCGCATCGAAGTGCTGGGCGGCGGCGGACACAAGCGACTCACTGTGCAAAAAAAATTGTCACTCTTCGGTGCCGGTAAAGGCAAAAATATCGTGCTCTCCGCAGAAACGTTCGAGAGTATTGCCATGCAGGTGCTTGAAAGTGACGATGCAATATCTGACATGCGGGCTCAAGACAAGTTCTATGAAACCGTACGTCGAAAGCTTGATGAGGGGTTTATGGGACGACATCTCTAAATTGGCAGCGTGAAGCCGACTTTGGTGCCGCTGCCCTCGATGCTCTCGACCCAGATTTTCCCACCTGCTTTTTGGATGATGCCATTGGCAATGTAGAGCCCCAGGCCGTTGCCATCGGGCTTGTGTTTGCCGGCATTGGAGGCGCGACGATACTTTTCGAACAGGTGGTCGATATCCGCCTTGGGGATACCGAAACCGTGATCTTCCACCGTGATCAATACATCCTGCTTGCGCGGGAGAACGTTGAGCACAATATTTGTTCGGGCGGGTGAATACTCGATAGCATTTTCCAGGAGTTGGCGGAGCACCAGTCGAATGAGCGTGTGGTCAAACGAGAGCGTGATGTCGTGTTCCATCGTAAACTCCACGGTCTGTTCGCGCTTGGCGAGGCTGGATTCCCACTCCCCGATCGCGTTTTGGATCAATGTTTTGAGCGAGGTGGGCACCGCAATGTACTGCAGCGTATTGAGATCGACCTTCTCCGCCATCTGCAACGTGTCGATGATGGTATTGAGTCGCCCGAGGCCTTCGTCCATACAGACGACGTGGTCGTCGACGATCTTGCGCAGCCTTTCATCGTGCGTTTCATCACGCAGGGTCTCGAGCGACCACTTCATGATGGTGAGCGGTTCACCGAGCTGGTGGAACGTGAGCTTGAGGAGCGACGAACGCTCGGCATTCAATTTGTGGAGAATAGAAATTTGCCGGTATTCCCACAGCACGATGATGAGGACCGAGAAGACGAGTCCCGCAAGAATGACTCCGATGAGATCGAGCGGCGAGAAAATAGTGGTACTCGCTTGGATGAATTCGTTCGCGCGCATGTCGATGCCAAGGACCGCATTCACCGCACCGGTACTTCTGCGATGAATCGGCGCATAGCCCGAGTAGAGCGCGCCCCATTGATCGTAAGTAACGGTCGGATCGGACGACGGATGCAGGAACGCTTCGCTCAGTGCGGGCATTTCATGGATTTCATAGTTGTCCCCGGGATAGGAGGCCTCTTCGTCTGCATCCACGATGCCGCTACGATTGCGATCGAGCTCGGCAGGGTTTTTGAGCGAGTCGGCATCGGCGACAAATTGCAAAATGTCGGACTTGTCCGTGCGGCGCAGAATATACGCGAAGTGGATACTCGCGATGGAACGAAGTTTATCGAGCTTGCCCGCGAGCTCACGGTACCCGGGTTTACTCATGTCGGCGCGTGTGTGAATGGCATCGAGTGCGTCGCCATCGATTCCAAGCGCGGCGACCGCCGCGATGCTCTCCAGGCGCGAGCGCAACTGCTGCTGCATCACCTTCTGAGAGTGCACGTAGAACATCACACCCGTAATCGCGATCGAGAGACCGATCGTGACGGCGACAGTAACAATCGGCCAGCGCTTCCAGAAACGGAGATCCACAGAGTTATGGTATGGGTATGAGTATTTCTCTACTATTATAGCAGAAATAAGCCAAAAAGGCTAGTCCTGCTGGATCAGTTCCTCTGTGCGTTGATGGGTCAGATCTTGGGTCATTTCGACAACAGAACCTTCTGGAACTTGTTCGCCATCATAGAACGACAGGTATGTAACTTCTTTCATGAATGCTCTCATAAGTTGCACTCCTCGTCCGCATGGACGTTCGAGATTTTCGTCATCAGTTGGATCGGGTACCTCCTCCGGCTTAAAACCAACCCCCTGGTCAGCGATGAGAATGATAATGAGAAGATCTCGGGTGATGCTGCAACGAACCAATACTGTTTTTTTCGGGTCCATCTGATTACCGTGCTTAATGGCATTCACCAATGCCTCTTCCATGGCAAGCATCACTCCAAAAACGGCATACTCTGTAATGCGGGGTTCTTCTTGCTTTATTGCCTCAATTTTTTCCACAATGTATTGGCGGACCGACGTTCCCTCGTCTGTAGAAGATATTCTCTTTTCATACTCGAATATCATAGCTCCCGACTTTACCCTTCTAAGAATCAAAAGCAAATGATTGTTGACATTTCGCCCTATTGGCATTTTTACGTGACTCTTTGATACACTCTGTTCGATGCAACAAATGACAACCCCCCTTCGCTCTGCATTCTCAGAGCTACGGCGGGCAAGCCGACTCCTGCAATTATGAAATCTTTAAGCACAGATCAGCTTAGGCAGAAGTATCTGGACTTCTTCCGGGGTAAAGGACATGCGGTGATTGCGGGTGCGCCGCTCGTGCCGGAGAATGATCCGACCGTGCTCTTTACAACCGCGGGGATGCATCCGCTCGTGCCGTACCTCATGGGCGAAACACATCCTGCGGGAAAAAGATTGGTCGATGTGCAGCGATGCGTGCGCACGGGGGACATCGATGAAGTGGGAGATGCGTCGCACCTGACGATGTTCGAGATGCTCGGCAACTGGAGCCTCGGCGATTATTTTAAAGAGGAAGCGATCGCGATGAGTTTTGCATTCCTCACAAAAGTGCTGGAGATTCCGATCGAGAAATTGGCAGTGACATGTTTTGAAGGAGACAACGATGCGCCGCGCGATACGGAGTCCGCAGAATTCTGGAAGAAAATGGGAATTCCCGAAGAACGGATCGGATTTCTCCCGAAAGCGAAAAATTGGTGGGGGCCCGCGGGACAGACCGGTCCGTGCGGACCGGACACGGAGATGTTTTATTGGATCGGGAAAGGCGATTTGCCACCGAAAGGGAGTAATCCCGCGAATGACGACGCGAACTGGCTCGAGATTTGGAATGACGTTTTTATGCAGTATGAAAAGTTGGCAGATGGAAGCTATATTCCTTTGAAGCAAAAAAATGTCGACACGGGAATGGGACTTGAGAGAGTCGCGGCAGTGCTGCAGGGAGTGAAGAGCGTGTATGAGACGGATAGGATGAGGCCAATAATGGAAGCGGTAAGTGGTAAGCGAGAAGCGAGAAGCGATGAACGACATGTTCGTATTATTGTCGACCACCTGAAAGCGGCGACGTTTATGATTGCGGACGGCGTGAGCCCATCGAATGTGGACAGAGGCTACGTGCTGCGAAGACTTATTCGTCGGGCGATTCGATCGGCGCGACAGCTTGGGAGCACAAACGATGGCAATTTCTCACCGAGGATCGCCGAGGAAGTGATCGCGCAGTACGGACACGTGTATGAACAATTGAAATCCAAGAAACAAACAATTACGGAGACATTACAACACGAGGAACAACAATTCGGTAAAACTCTGCAGGAAGGACTCAAGCAATTTGAGAAAACTTCCGGTGCGATCGATGGTATTGTGGCATTTCATCTCTATGACACGTACGGATTCCCGCTTGAACTCACAAAAGAGTTGGCGCAGGAGCAGGGACGTACGGTCGATGAAAAAGGATTTGCAACAGCCTTCGAGGAACATCAAAAACTTTCACGTGCGGGTGCTGAGCAAAAATTCAAAGGGGGACTCGCAGATCACAGCGCGGAGACGACGAAGTTGCACACTGCCACGCATTTATTAAACGCAGCGCTTCGCACAGTACTCGGCCCGCACGTCCAACAAAAAGGAAGTAATATCACGGCGCAGCGTCTTCGATTCGACTTCAATCACGCAGATAAAATGACACCGGAACAAATCAAGGAAGTCGAACGAATCGTGAATGAAGCGATCGCGGCGGATCTCCCCGTCTCGTACCATGTGACGACCGTCGAGGGGGCAAAGGCGGAAGGGGCGATAGGAGTATTTGATGAACGGTATGGTTCGCAGGTGAAAGTATATGCCATCGGATCCGTCAGCAAAGAGATCTGCGGCGGGCCGCACGTCGCGCACACGGGAATGATCGGAACGTTCACCATTCAGAAAGAGGAAAGCTGTGCGGCGGGTATACGGAGAATCAAAGCTGTTGTGAAAGGCGGCTTTCTCTCGTTTCTTTTGTTCCTCACGATTCCCTCCGTACATGCGATGCAGGAGGACGTGTGGAATTTGAGCGCCCAAGGGGAGCGCATGCACAGTCAGAACCTCACGCATGTGACTGTCACGCCGGAGGGGGTGGACGTGCAGACGGATACGGATGGGTATCTCTTCTGGGACTCCCCTCTCGCAGATTCCGTCGATGTGCTGGAGCTCACTGCGAAAAATACAAAGGGCGTCAAGGCAGCACTCCTCTGGTACGCGGATAATGCAAACATCGACACATCGCAGAGTCAATTGGATATCGATCTGCCTCCGAGTGACGTATTCCACACCGTCACGGTGATTCCGACAGATTTTAAAAGCTGGAACTGGCAGTCGAAGCAGATCGGTATCGGTTTTTCCAAAGGGTCCGATGCTCTCGTTCAGAAAGTGACCTGGAAGCGTTGGTCCACGAGTGAAAAAGTGGCGGAAGGATGGAGGACGTTTTGGACATTTGATCTGATGCGCGCGTACAGCATTAATTTTTTATGGGGGCCGCTCCTGACATTCAATCCCATTGCGCGCTCCGTACTCTTTGATCATCAACCTCCCTACGCATGGTCCGCCGATCGCCTGTTCTATCTGATGATTGCAGCGGTGAGTGCGGTGGCGTTGATACGAAGAACGCGCGGTGCGGCGATATTTTTCGGATGCACGTGTATTGCGCTCTGGGTGCTCTTTGATGTGCGAATGGGGGCTGAGATCCTCTCCTATGCTCGCAATGATTTTGTGTCATACATCTCACAGCCGGTCGAGCAAAAAATACTGCGGACGCATGAACATTTGTACGGTGACATGGAACGCGCGCTCCCGATCATCCAAAAATACGATCGGTTTGTTGTCTTGCCAATGCAAGGGTCACCCACCTATGCGAATTTGCGATACGTGAGTTACCCGACGGTGGCGCTGCGGCCTGAAGATGATCATACAGGAGTGAAATTATGGTTCGTGTCGCGACCCGGGGTGCACATCGATACCAATCATCGACTCGTCGATGAGGGTGGCACGGTCCTCACGGATCCCGGTCGTGTCGCACTTTTCATAGACGCCAATACGTTCCTCTTTGCCACCCCATGACGCTCCTCTCGCTCCTTGTCGGCTTCCTGCTCCCCACCCTCACCGGATGGACGGTACTGCAGAGCCTCGAAGGCACTCACCCTGTCCTCTTTCCGCTCGAACGCACCGCGCTCGGGTGCATCCTGGGTCTCGTGCTCAGCATGTTCCTCGTCTTCGTCGTCCATGTGACGACCGGTGCACCGCTCACGCTCATGACGTTTCTCATTGTGCAGGCAAGTGGATTATTGATGCTTGGCATTCTCTTTCTGCAACGGCATGTTGCAGGTAGTACACATCCTGTCGCAGCGCACGCAGAGGATTACATGCCCGAATGGCTCAAGCACATCTGCGGAATTTTGCTCCTCTGGATCACGATCAAAACCATGGTCGCAGGTGTGACGTTTCTGCTCCTCACCCCGAGCTATTTCGATGATTCGATCACGAACTGGAATCTGCGAGGTAAGGTGTTCTTTTATGACCACGCACTCACGCTCGTGATGCCTGCGGAATCGCCGATCACCTCTCCACGGGGTATCAGCTCGTATCCACCGAGCGTGCCGATGATGAAAACGTGGCTGGCGCTGGTTGCGGGCCGGTGGGATGAGCCTCTCATCAACAGCATTCATATCGTGTGGTACGTGTGCGCGTTGATCCTCGTCTTCTTCGCAGTACGACGATATGCATCGCATGCATGGGGACTCTTTGCCGTGTATCTGCTCGGGAGCATCCCGCTTTACCTCATGCACGGCACGAATGCGTATGCGGATGCGTTCCTCTCGGTGCATATTTTTGCAAGCATCAGCATGCTCCTGCACGCGGCACGAGCGCACCATGCACAAGCTCGGATGAGTTACTTCCGGATCGCGGCACTGTGCATTGCGGTCCTGCCCTTCACAAAAAACGAGGGGATGATTGTGTATCTGCCACCGCTGCTTTTGATCCTCTGTTTGATACTCTGGCAACTCAAACGCTCGCAGCAGTTGACAGGCCGCGACGTCATGCAGGTGCTGCTCTGGCACATCGTCGGACTGGTCTTGATCGCAGGACCGTGGCTCGCCTTCAAATGGATGCACGGACTCTCATTTGGCAATGGCAAACCCTTCACAAGCCTTGCGATTGGATGGCAGGAGAATGTTCTCCTCTCCATCTTCATCAATACCTTCTTCGAAGGAAATTGGCTCTTCCTCCTGCCGCTGCTGTTCGGACTCCTCTTCTGGCAATGGCGCACCGCTTTCTCACGGTTGCTGCCACTCACACTCTTCTTCCTGATACTCTATTGCGGACAGGCGTTGCTCTACCTTTTTACGGGACTTTCCACCGAGGCGCTGCGGCAAACCGGGTACGCTCGGGGGCTTGTACAGATTACCCCGGTGATGGTGCTGCTGTGTACGCTGCTCCTAGAAAGAGGCATTGGGCGACATTTGCCTCTATGGGCCCGTTTAAAGGCGGGTTTGGGTTCGGATTCCGATTAGGTGTAGGATGCCGGCTATGCCCTCGTATGCAGCATTTTTAGGAAATCATCCTTCCATCAGTTGCGCCGAGCTTTCGGCCACCATCCCTGATTTTCAACTGAAAAAGTTGCTCGGCAATTCGATCGCGGTATTTGAGAGCGCTCTTCCTCTCTCCTCAAAGGATCTCAAGAAGTGGGGAGGAGTATTTCTGTTAGCAGAGCAATCCGAGACGAAAGCCCGTTCCACGGATGACATAGTGCATGTACTCGTGAAAGAAGTGGAGGGACTGCACGGTAAAGTCACCTTCAGTTTGCGGGCATTCGGCATTGCGCGCCCGACCCTTCACACGCTCTATCGCGAATGCAAAAAGGCACTGAAGAAAGTCGGAAAACCCGCACGGTACATCGGCACGGAACGCAAGCCGCCCGTCTCGGCGCTTCTGCTCGACAGCGGTGTGATCGACGGAAAACACGGACGAGAACTTGTTGTCCTTGCGGACGAGGAGAAAGATTTCTTTTGGGTGGGAGTTTCCGTTGCCGTGCAAAATCCCCATCACTACACCAAACTCGACATGGAAAAGCCTGTCCGTGACACGCGGGTGGGACTCCTGCCGCCAAAACTTGCGCAGATACTGCTGAACCTCGGATTATGGATGACATCAACGACAAAAGATAAGAAACAAGAAACAAGAAACAAACTAACTATCTTTGATCCGTTCTGCGGAACAGGAGTGATACCCATGGAAGCTCTGCTTCGCGGGTGGAATGTGCACGCGTCCGACGTGTCACTGAAGGCGGTTCACGGATGCGAGAAAAATATTGAATGGATCCGCAAGGAGTGGAAAATCCTCAAGCGCGATGCCGAAAGTAGGGTCTCAAAGCAGGACGCGACAAAACCGTTTGATGCTGCTCTTCGCGAACACACGAATGTCATCGTGACGGAAACAACCCTCGGACCGGCCCTGTCCAACCGACCGACGGTGCGCGATGCCGTGAAAATCCGTACGGAGTGCGATGCAACGGAGCTCGCCTTCCTCAAGAATGCCGCAGCGACCATGCCCGGTGTCCCGATCGTCGCGACGTGGCCCGTGTGGTATGTGAGTACCGGTCCGGTCTTCCTGGAAAAAGTGTGGAAACAGCTCGGCGATCTTGGGTACAAGGCCGTACTTCCACCGGCAATTCGCACCGACAACCCGGGACGAACGTCCCTCCTCTACCGCAGGGCAGAACAGATCGTGGGAAGGGAAATTGTTCTGCTCCGGCCCCTCTCGTAACCTCTCATGCATCGTCGCATCCTGCAAGCGGCGATCGTAGCGTTTAGCATCTGGCATATGTTTTGCGTGCTTGTGTTCAGCCTGCCGCGCGAGGCGCAGGACCCCGTTTCTCGGTGGTCACGCACACACCTGGTCCCCCTCACCACACCCTACATGTGGATGACGAGCCAATGGCAACTGTGGAATTTATTTGCCCCCGAACCGATGCGGCGCGTCACGTACTATACCGTCGATCGATTCGATCAAGGAACGTGGAAACACATCGTGACATTGAATCCCTCCTCTTTTCCATGGTGGAGAAGGCACACACAGTACAAATTGTTCGTGAACGCAGTCGAAGAGTGGAACAAAACGAATCGTCCGGTCGGTGAGCGAGTCATCCAGCAGGTCTGCGTGACAGAAAAATTACCACCCCATACGGCCCTGCGGCTGACATACACATATACCATCATCCCGCAGATCATGAAGCCTGAGACTTCTGCGTGGTGGAACGTTTGGCGACCCGAGTGGTTCTCGCATACTGCATTCATAACCCGCTGCCCATCCTTATGATCGAACACGTCACGCACGCGCTCCGGCATTTTTTCTTTCAACCGATCAGCGCGGTCGGTTTTGGTCTCATGCGCGCGGCGTTCGGGACAGTCGCCGGGCTCTACTACCTGATGCAATGGACGGACGTCACACAGTACTACAGTAACGCGGGCGTTCTTCCGACGGATCTGATGCCGTCACTGCAACGCGGAACGTATGTGTTCACGATCTTGCAATATGTGACTGAGCCGAGCCCCGTCTTCTGGCTTTATGTACTGCTGCTCATAGCACTCCTGTGCACGGCACTCGGGATCCGCCCGCGCATCGCGACCGTAGCCTCTACGCTTCTCCTTTTCTCATTTCACGAACGCAATCAAATGATTTTGCTTGGCGGAGATGTGCTGCTCCGGAACATAGGATTTCTGCTCATACTCTGTCCGAACATCGACGCTTTCTCTCTCAAACGCGCGCACGCGCAGTGGTCACACTGGATAAAAACTCAGACACTCTTGCCGACTCCCACCATGCCAATCTGGCCGTATCGATTGCTGCTCTGGCAAATGATCGTGCTCTACTTAACATCGCTCTGGTACAAATTGATCGGCATTCCTTGGACACACGGAACCGCGATTCAAATCGTGCTACACCATGGATATTTCTCACGGTTGGATCCCGCGATGGCAAATCGCCTGATGGCACTTGCGGTTCCAGCCGATTATCTCAGTATGATCTGGGAAGCACTCTGGTTTGTGCTTTTGATCCCACATCGACCGCCGTGGGTGAAGCGATGGATTCTGTTTGGCGGCATCCTTTTTCATGGAAGTATATTTCTGCTCATGGACGCGGGATCGTTCTCACTCGTCATCTTCACGGCATACTTGGGATTACTGCTCTTCCCGCTCACCGATCACCGCACCATCGTTGTGCTCTACGACGGCCACTGCGGCCTGTGTCGGCGCAGCGTGTTTGTATTGCAGCTATTCGACTGGCTGCATCGATTGAGGCTCGTGGATTTGCACGATACGAATGCTCGAAAAAAGATTGCACCACGCCTCACTTCTCAGCAACTCAACGCTGCAATGCATGTAGGAATTCCTGTGAATACTTCTCGCTCTTCGCCCACCGCTTATCGCTTCATGAAGGGCTTCGATGCGTTTCGAGCACTCAGCGGACACCTGCCCGCTCTCCGGATCATCGCACCACTGCTCTACGTTCCCGGCATTGCACCCATCGGGCGCCGGGTGTATGCCTTCATTGCTCGTAAACGTCTTCGTTGCTCGCATGCAGATTGCCTGACATAACTACTCAATGACCCACGATCACGCCGCCCCACCGCCCGCACTCCCGCCGCTGCGGCTCATTCTCCTCACTATCGCAGGATTTTTTGCGATCAGCATGGTGATCTACGGTCTCCATCTTCCGCACACATTCATCACACTCAATGATGCAGAACTGGTATCGCTCAATCCGATTGTGCACACCATATCACCGCATACCATCAGAGAAGCATTCACGAGTTATGATCCCGAATTGTACATACCCCTCACCCTTCTCTCCTACCAGATCGACTGGTGGCTGGGGAACGGATCGGCATTTGTGTTTCACATCGATAACCTGATCCTGCATACCATCAACGCACTCCTGATCGTCTGGCTCACGTTTCTCTTCAGCCGCAATCGTTGGATCGGTCTCCTCTGTGGATTGATGTTCCTCGTCCACCCCATCAATACGGAAACGGTGCTGTGGGTCAACGCACGGAAAGATCTCCTCTCAACATTCTTCGGTCGTCTCACCCTCATCGCCTACGTCACGTACGTATTCGATCAACGGAAAGGAATGCTGCATGTGAGCAGGGGATTCTTTCTCTTTGCACTACTTGCGAAGGTCAAAGTGATTTTCCTGCCGTTCATCATGCTCCTCATCGACTGGAAGGAGCAGCGACCTTTCCGCTGGACGGTCTTGCGTGAAAAGATTCCGCATTTCGGGTTCAGCGTTCTCTTCGGCATCATCGCACTGTACGGCAAGGAAGGAGCACTCCTTTCCTCCACTCTCAGTTCAAAACTTTACCTCAGCGTGCGCAGCTCCCTCTTCTATCTCCAACATTTCGTCGTTCCCGTCGACTACAGCGTGTACTACCCCTATGAACATCCTACCATTCCGTTTTCCGAAGATTTTTTCGGTCCGCTGCTTGTCTTGATACTCGTCGGCCTCTGCGCCGCCCTGACGCTTCGCTGGACGCGCGACATCGTGTTTGGGCTGTTGATTTATTTCATCGGTATCATCCCGAGTTTCACCAATCTCGTACGTGGCAATGATGTTTTCCTCGGATCCGATCGCTATGCGTACACGGCACTCGTCGGCATCACCTACGCAACGGCGAGTTTGTTCGTACTCGTGAAAGAACATTGCGAGGAGCATGTTCGGATGCAACTGCGTTTCGCCTCACGATCGCTCTGGGTTGTTGTGTTGATCATCCTCTCAACATTCTCCTATCGTCAGTCATTCGTGTGGGCGAGCAGCGAGTCACTCTACCGTCATGCAATTGCTGTGTACCCCGAATATTACTTGCCCTACTACGATCTCGGGGTCGACCGGGATGAACAAGGTTTGGTGCCGGAAGCAATCACATTGTACGAACACTCGCTCGCACTCGCTCCAGTATTTCCCTTGGCACATCTGAATCTCGGCCGCATCTACTATCATCAGGGCATGCGTTCCAAAGCGCGAGAGCAGTTTATATTGGCACTCAAAAGCGATCCGCATTTTGCGATGGCGTCGTTCAACCTGGGCGTGATGGACGGTGAAGAGAAGAGATTCGACGATGCAAAAGCATATTATGAAAAAGCAATAACGGATAATCCTGCACTGCTTGATGCGCGTCTGAATTTGGCCGCGATGCAGGCGGATCGCGGGGAAAATAAAGAGGCCGTGGAACAGTTGAAAAAAACGCTCGCACTGGACCCGAACAATACTCGCACGTGGTCACTGATTGGGCACTTCGTTCAAAAAGGAATACTGCAGCGCCCCTGATTCAGGGAAGTACTTTCCCCAGATTCGTACTGTCGATCATCATGATGCGCGGAAGCTTCAGGAGATCATCCTTCGCAGTTGTGGGGCGGGGGTCCATGATCGTCCCTGTCACGTACCCGGCTTTCGCCGCATGCTCGCGCACCGTTTTATTGTGTGCGGTGGAAGGGTACGCGATATGACGAATCGGTTTTCCCGTGAGCTCCTCGAGCACGCGCTTGCTCTCGGTGAGTTCAGAGTCAAGTTTCATGGTGGTAAGTGCCGTAAGGGTTGAGTGCGTGACGGTATGGGATTCGATGTCCATACCGGCGTCCATCAGTTGCTTGACCTGCTCACGGACGATGAAGCTCTTGTTGTCAAGGCGGTTGGTAATCAGATAGAACACCGCAATCTGGTGATGCTTCTGAAGAATCGGAAACGCGACTGTGAACTGTGTCGCGTTATTGTCATCGAATGTGATCACGACGGGCTTCGCGGGCCCTGCCGTTTCTCCGCGCATGATCGCAACAAACGTATCGAGCGTGACGGTCGTGTATCCGTGATCGTCCAGCCACTGCATCTGTTTTTCAAAATTTTTTGGGGACACGGACATCTTCGCACTCCAGGTCGTGGGAGCCCAGCCCGCATTGTCACGCATGTGATGATAGACAAGGATCGGAATCGGTGCATGGGAAACCGGCGGTATTGCAGGGGCCGCCCCGAAAAGAAGAAAAACCGCACAGAAGAGGGCCATACGACGCATTGCAGGGATGATACACTGAGGACTCACCCATGCACATCCCTGGCCTTACCATCGACCATAAAACCTTTCGGCTCGCTGTGCCGGCGCTCACGTTGGAGCCGGGTGAACTTCTTGGTTTTTTCGGAAAATCAGGCGCGGGCAAGACCAGTTACCTGAAACGCGTACGGGAACTTCTGAACCCGCACGAAGTCCACTACCTCTCGCAGTTCGACGGGCTGCTCGAAGAAATCACCATCCGACAGAATATCGAACTGGGTCTCGCCGCGAGCGGACGGACTTCCTCAGAAGCCCGCAACTGGGAAAAGAACCACGCCTCACTCCTCCGTGATTTTGAAGTCGACAGACAGCTCGCGAAGTATCCGCGAAGTTTAAGCGGCGGACAACGCAAGCGTGCGGAGATTCTCCGCTGCCTGATCATGCATCCACGGGTGCTGCTCCTCGATGAACCGTTCGTCGGGATCGGACATCTGTTTGAAACCATTTGCACGCGTGAAATTCTCAAGCGTGCCAAAGATGCTTCAACCGCGACGATCATCGTGAGTCACGACTACGATCTTCTTACGACATTCTGCAGCCGCATTCTTCTGGTCGACGATCATGGGATCATCGGCATTGTCCCGACGCGAGATCCCGCTTGGCATCCGTCGAATGTGCGCACCGCATGGACACTCGGCGTCGAAAATGTTCTCTCGACGCAAGCCCTGCATCGGCTCGGTGCAACGGATGTGTTCGCCTCGGACAAGCAATCCATCGGCTTCTGGGCGCGGTCCGCGGCTTGGGATGAGAAGACCATGAGAACAATCCGCTTGCCGCGAAGCGCTATTCGATCCACCTCCTCGACCGTCAAACAAGGGATGACCGTCACGCGTGCGGAAGTCATCATCGCAGAGAACACCGCACCGATCACGCTCGTCGGACGAGGAAGCATTGCCGACTCAAGGGATCCGGTACTACTCGGGATCGATGACGCATGGGTGCTCAGCGCTTGATCTCCTGCCAGGCATTGTCGTAGAGCGCGAGGTCGTCACCGAGATCCTGCACGAAATGCAACTTCTGCATGACACTTGCCGGAGGAAAGACGCTGGGATTATTCCGGATCTTTTCATCGATCAGTGGTTGAGCCGCGGCATTGGCATTGCCGTAGTGCGTCGCGTTCGCGATCGCTGCGGAGACTCCCGGACGCAAAATATAATCGATGAATTGCAACGCGAGATCTTTGTGCAGCGCGCCAACCGGAATCACGAGGTTGTCGAAGAATTGCATCCCGCCGTAGGTCGGGAGCATGTAGGTAATAGCAGCGTTGCCATCATGCATCTGGTAACTGTCCCCGCTATAACCATACGCGACCCACGCGCCGTTTGCGACCATCAAGTCAACGGGTGTATCGGGCGTGATCTTCTGGACATTCGGAATTACCTGTTTCAGCAGTTTCACTGCCGCATCGATGTCTTCCTTTTTGCGGGTATTAGGGTCCAGCCCGAGCTCGAGGAGCACGGATCCGAGCACGTAGCGCATGTCATCCATCAGGACGATGTGCCCCTTGAAACGGGGTTCGGTGAGCATTTTCCAGGTCAGGGTCGCATCTTGAACAAATTTTGTATTCACGGCGAAGCCCGCGGACCCAAAGGCATACGGCACACTCGCGGAGAAATCCGGATCGTAGTAGTGGCCGCGTGCGGAGGCAGCGATATTATTCCCATTCGGAACGCTTGCGTGATCGATTGATTCAAGTTGACCATCCTTTTTGAGGATCTCGACCATGTAGTCGCTCGGGACTGCGATGTCATAGACGCCAGGGTTCGCTTTGATCTTCGCGAGTGCTTCTTCATTACTTTTGAAGAGTTCCACCGTCACCTTGGCTCCCGTTTCTTTTTCAAAGTTTGCAATGGTGTCCGGTGCGAGGTAATTGTCCCAAATGAGGAGCGTGAGCTCTTTACTGTTCGTTGTGCCGCCACATGCGGACAGGAGCATCGATGTGAGCGTGCTGCACGCGAGTAGGAATCGGATAGAATAGGTCATGGTACTATCATGCGCAAAGTCCTCACTATCGTCAATCTCAGTTTCTTGGCCTTTACGATCCTCATCGGGTTCACGATGGTCGTGTTGCCGTTCTTGACGGTGGATCGTTCCTTCCATGTCACCCTGATTTTCAGTCTCGCGAACTTCTTCGCATCGTTTGATCCCGTGATGATCGAGGCGATCCGCAATTCAATCGTGCTTTCCGTGATAGCATCGCTCTTTGCGATTCTGTGCGGGATCGTGCTCACCCGCGCACTGGCTCGTTTTCCGATGATTGTTGGGTGCGGCATCGTGCTTGTGTACAGCGTCAACCCGGTGATCCGCGCGCTTGCGTTCAGTGAACTCTTCACGATCGACACGAGCCTACAAACATGGGCCATACGAATCTTCGGTGAATGGAACGCACAGATGATCCTGCTGCCCGCACTTATTCTCGGTGCGCACTACCTGCCGATCTACTTGCTTCGCTTCCTCTTCGTCATTCGGAAATCCACGGTCGCACATGAGCTCAAAGGCCTGCTGGATCTCTGCTTCGTGTCGCTCCCCGCGTTCCTCCGTGGGTTTCCGATTTCGTTCGCGTTGTTTTTTCTCCTCAGCTTCTTCGATTATTGGGTGATCCAGACGATCGGCGGCGGCAAGGCACTCTACTGGTCGCAGATGTTCGAGCAGAAAGCGTTCGCCCTGCGCGACGTCGGGCAGGCAGCGATGCTGATCATTCTCGGTCTCGTCTTCACGGTGGCCGCGTACGGCGCCGCGCTTTCCCTCGCGGCATTCCTTCGCATGCTCCTGCGGCGGCTGCGCCCCCTCACGGTCGGTGCGATTCGCGTTGCGACGGTGCCGTGGATCGGCAGCATTCTTGGTAGTTTGCTTCTGCTGCTGCTCGCATGGCCGCTCTTCTATAGCGTGATGCGTTTTGGTTCGATCATGCTCCACGCAACACCGCTGCGATTGATGGAAGGTGCAGAGCGATCGATCATGCTCACGCTGCTACTCACAAGTTTGATCGCGTTCTGCTCGACGATCCTCGCATTCCTCCTGTCTGCTTTTTTTCAAGAACACAAGACTCGATCAAGATGGTGGTTGCCCTCCCTCTACTTCCTCGCGCTTGTACCGGAGGCCGCGTACGTGCTCTTCAGTTTATGTGTGACTGGGCTTGGCATTCTCAAAGCGAGTCCGTGGTGGTTGTTTCTGCTCATGACCTCCTTCACGGCGCCCATGAGTTTCTTTCTGTGGGAGAGCCTTTGGGGTGAAGCGGAAGAACGCAAGCTCTGGACGCTCACGAGTGCGATGCACGGCAACATCGTGGGGACACTCGGCATGGCGATTCGCGAGTGGCGGCGCTTCTTCGCGCTTACGTTCATCGTGAATCTGTGGCTGACCGTGGACAACGTCTTCATCACAAACTTCGCCGCGGGACCCAAGTGGAAACCGCTCTCTGCGGTCCTCTTCTCCGCAACGAAGCGCGGATTTCAAGATGAAAAATTCCTCACGGGCTCTGCGGGGTCGGTGTCGCTGTTGGTGCTGATTGGGGTGATGATGTTTTTGAGTCGACAACGCATGAACACATAAACAGTGACAAAATACCTATAAAAAGGCGATTTAAGTCTTTCTGGTATTGCATTTTCATTCGTGTTGATTATACTATTTTCCCATTTTGTAAAGTATAAGTATGGAACCTCGTTCTATTGGCCAAATCGGCGATCCCATAGCACCCCTTAGCGATGAGTTGCAGGCATTGGTTTGGAATAAGGAGGGACTTGCAATACAGGCGGGCTTTGTCGTGGAAACTCGTGTCCTTACAGCATTGCACTCCGTATTACCAAATCCTGCAGAAGTTTCGCGCGAGCAGTACGAACAGTTCGAGAGATTGATACGGCATGTACGCAGTGCAATCGACACCCTGAAAGAGGGAGTCATCAGTGCATTTAAGGAAAAAGGTGAGAAAACTGAGGGGAAAATAATGAGCCATGTCAAAGAAAACCTGCTGGCAGCACAAGCTTCCATTCGCGATTACGCGATTGCTTTGCTTGTGAAAAAAAATGGAAATACGCTCGAAGCAGTACGCGTGGTGGCCAATGCAATGACCGAAACTTTTGAACCAAAAAATTTGACGGAGGATGCACTCCTTGCAGTGATGATGAACTATAATGACAAGAAGTTGGATGTAGAAGATTTTGTCCGCACCAAAGAGCAACAGGAACCGCAGATACGCATTACGTTTAACAATCTACCCACAGAAAATATCGCCGCTAAAATTATCCAAGAAGCGCAGAATGCAGTAAAAGAAATACCGGAATTTCGATGGTCGTGGACGGATGATGAATTATTCGCCGAGAAAAAACTTCCGCAGGTCGTTCGTTGTATTCACACTTATCAAGAATTAGAAAAAATGTGGGAAGAAGCCGGGCAGGAACTTTTAAGAGGAATGAAGGAATGGAAGGAACAATGCAAAGATTATGAAATGTTGGCAATCCGGTCAGGTCGACTTATAGACATCGATGAGGTCTTAAGTCATCGAGAAACTACGTTCGCATTAGGTCTACCCGAAAGAGGAAAATCAATAAAGGAATTTTTTGAAAAACCATATTGGGAAATTGACTCAGAATATCTCGAGAAGGACTTACGAGATAATCTCGCCTCTTTTTGCACTATTCAAAATGGGCCTGCACCGTTATTTATCGGAGATGCATTACGTAAATTTTTTGAAATGGCAAAAACTACCGTGCAAGTCGCGTACCCTTTTTTTATTAGTGAAGGAAATGTTAATAAAGAAATGAAATGCTATGTGCCACTAAAAAGAGTTGATGTGTATGTATCTCCTAAAGATATATTTATCGAACGAATGACAAGAATTAACGATTTTGATTCGTCGGAAAAACTAGAAACCAACGTTATCAATCTGATGTGGAAGAAACATTCTGATAAAATTAAGAGTAATTTAAAAAGTTTGATTGGCGAAGCGGCGCGTTTGCTTCAGAGGAATATTGAAAAAGATTTGACGGCAACTCTGCCGGATCAAATAACATCCCGATCGCATTTGGAGTATGTACAAAATTGCAAAACTGCATTAGCACAAGCTCTTGCAACAATATCGGCTTTTTCGTATTCAGATCTTCCTACATTTTTACTCATGGAACTGAAAAATGCAGCTAGCTTTTTTGTTACACGTTGCGTAAGAGTGACTGCACTAAGCAGTTCATTGGGTCGTGAATGGACTATGAAACATGATGCCCAGATGCTTGAGAATGAACTGGTAAACTTCTATCCCCTAGAGTCGCCTCAAGGAGATGAGGAATCGTTGCTATGCACTAAAATAAAGGAAGATAGGTGTATTCCAAGATGGTGGGAACAAGTCATTGCTGCCGCACAAGAAAGACTGCGCATTGATATTGCTGGCAGGGAAGACGAAGATGCAATACAAAACCGTATATCTTCAAAAATATTTGAAGGTTCAAAGATTCAAAAATTAACAGATATTGACTTCACATCACCAACAGATTTGAAAACTTTTGAAACCGGTCTTCATGCAGCCGTTCAATGTATCCCCTCAGAAGTCGGAGTCGGAAGCAAGAAACATCCTATTCCACCTGGGATCAAAGAATTTTTCATCGGTCACATTTCTATGATGATCAATGAATTAAAAACCGCATTCGGGGTTGAATTCGAAGAAGAAATTCCGGAATTTAGGAGACATTGGAGCGGCGAGGAAATATTGAGTTACTTCAAACTTCCAACCGTTTATCGAGGCTATATTAACGTTGAACAAGCTACATCTCATTTTGATCAATATGCAAATAATGTCATGAGATTCTTCGATGCTTTCGAGAAACAATCTCTTGCTTCCAATAAACATTCTGATCCTAGTGGGTTAGCATTTCTCACCAAGGCCCTTAACCAATCCAGAAATGAACTCGTGGATGGTCTTGAAAAAGAGCGAGAGTTCCTGTTTCCAAAAAATTGTTGTTTGTATATTGAATGTGCGGCTTTAGAACAAATGCTAGAAGGGGGGCGAGCAGTAACCAATGTATTTCTTGATATGATCGATGTTTCCCTTGTCAAACAATACCGTCTTGAGTTTGAGGAAATTTTTAGACAACGGGAGCCCATTGATTGTGGATTGCAGACCGACCAGCTGAGTAAGCAATGGTCCTACTTTTTATTCAAAAGGAATGGTCCCGAGAAATTATGGGCAATTGAAAATCACGTGCTGCCGGAGGACTGCGATGCTCCTAACATATTAGCTGAATATTTAACAAGACACGGAATTGATGCGAATGAGCCGAAGATAAAGTTTCCTTTGCATCAGGCACAAAAAAAGGCGGAGTCATTGTTTATATCGATTTGGAATAAAAAATATGGGTTTTCTTTAGAATCCAATATTATCGATCCAATTGATGAAATTGAAAATTTAGAACTCGAGTGCGAACCTCACATAGCCGCACATCTAAGAAATGCACTTTCTCTCTGGATTTTGTCACTTCATTCTTTTTATCGATATTGTTTCATGTTGGCAGTTGGTGAGAGCCCACCTGATTTGGTTCATCCACTTCATGAGCTCTCTGTTAATATGCAGAGAGACTCAACCACTGCAGATGCCAAAAACCAAAAGAGTGAATTCCAAAGTGAGTGGACGGATGCAGAATTATTTCCGACTGATTCTCTGCCAATCGTTCAGAGAAAACTAAGCGATGAAGAGTTGTACCAAGAGTGGCAGATTTTTTGCGAAGAGATCATGCGAGTTCATGAGGATGAATGCAAACAAATGAAATCAGTGCCCATGGGATTCGATATGCGGTTTGGCGTGTTACCATCGGCTACCAGAGATCAAATTGCTGGCATGGTGATGGATTCCGACAAAATAAAATATGAAATAGTTATGGGGCCACAAAAAGCAAAGAAAGCCTTATTTGAATTCTTGTTTCAATATGGATTGCCTGCACGAATGGAGAGCCTATGGTGGCAATCGGAGATAGAGCAAATCCGGGATGATATGGCAGCACAAAAACATTTTGACCATGGTGAAGAGGAAGAGGAATTTGTCGCAAAGGTACGGACATTTGGCGGGCTCGTTGCGGAGGGGCCGATGTTTCATAATGGTCCAGTTCAAGGACCTTTGATCGTCGGGAAAAATCTTTTTCTTGTTGTACGCAAGCAATCATCTGTCCGTGATCATATGAAAATATTTTGTGCGATGGATCTCCTCAAGGAAATAGACGAACCGATCTGCGAAAAATTATTCTCCTATGAAACAATTGCACATGAAAGAAAAAAGTGGGAAGGCGCAGCAAGAAGGGAAATTCATCAATTCACTAACACGCTATCAAGCGCTATTGGATCATTTGCATGGGCCAGAGAACATATGAACCCAATGAGCCTCCTAGAAGAGATACGAAGTTTCTACCAAATCATTGTTCAAGTATGTGAAACGTATGAGATCCAAGAATTGGTCCAGTATGGGTGTGAATTCCGCAGCGCATGTACGTTTGCTTTAGCACGCGAATGTAAAGAAAGAGCATTGATGTTATTGGCACATTTCGATGGAGTTTCTGAAAATAAAGAGCTGGTTGATGCATTTAAAAATTTTTGCAAGCCAACAGACCAAGAATTGGAATTAAAAAAAGAAGATGTCCAATTTCCCACTGTGTCAGAAATAAATATCCTCTGGAAAAATTGTGAAAGGCACCTGCAATACATCGAAGGACTCGACGGAGAAGAGAAAATTGCGCTACAGCATTTATGTGATTACATTGAAAGCTTAGTCCCCAGCGATAATAAAATACATGCAGAATGGTTTGCTAGGCTGTCAAGACTTCGGCTGGAGTTGGTATGGAAAGATCAGACCCCGCAGGGAATGCAAAATGATCAATGGAAGAAGATTTGTAAACTTCTTGAGAAAAAGAATGTGGATTCCGCCATTATTCATTCATTTGAAGCATTTCTTGATGAGACTCACATTACATGCGACATTCCAAATATCCTATCGAAAGAAATCGTTGATCGTGTTGAAGCATACGCATTGGCCTACAAGCTGCCAAAACATTTGACGGATGCGGCACAACTTTTTAGCGCAATGCATTCTCTTATTGTGGACCTGCCTTCTCGCATGGATGCCTCGCAAATACAAGCAATCCTTGAAAAGATGAAAAATGAAATCGTCAACTATCGTACAATTGTATTCAAAAAGTTCTTAAAATTACAAGGCGTTCAAAAAGATGAAATAGTGACAACTCACAATCGTGTTCTTGAGCGCGAACAGGAAACATTCGGATGGCTCGAGAAAAGTTGTGAAGCTCTCCTTCCGGAGGGGAAAGTGCAAATCAAATTAGCAGCCGAGAAACAAGAAAGAGAAGCGCCCTCGATGGCAAAAATGGAAAAGAAATCCACGTTGATCAATAAGGAGGAATTATTAGCAAAACACACAGATATCATCGATCTATCAACAATTTGTATAGATGAAAATAATCCGGCTACGGTCGAAGGACTTTTGTCGGCTATCAATCGCATCCAAAAAGTTGGTCAAAGACAAGCGGGAAAGGATGGTAGAGCTCAAAAAGAACTTGTTGAATTCCGTAGACTCGCACGAAATGTCATTCAAGAGGTGGCCGGTACCGAAACGGTGATTTCTAACGAAGAAACATATCGAGATATCATCCGCTGTCTCTGTGCAGCAGCGAGCCGTACCGTCACCGCACCACTCGTCCACGAAGCAGTACGCATCGCGATTGCGGAGGAGAGAAAATCATGGGAACCGGCTTCGGAACATATAGTTTTGAATGAACAAACCGTGCCATCATCACCATCCAGCATAGAAGGAGCACTGAATACATTGGGGATAGAAAATAATGAGATTGCTCGAAGGGAGTTTGTTGCAAGAACCCTTCAATCGATTGCCGTTGAGGCAATGGAACGACAGCTCCGCCTTCATCCGGAATTAACCGGCAGCGAAGCGGCGTGGGGCGCGATAGAAGGCAAAGCAGTGTCCATGTTACGAAACATTGATGATGTCCTGAGGATCGTGCCACTGCACTCGACAAATCTGAGCGAACTGCACTCAGTTCTCAACAGAGTGATCCCCTCAATCCTTGATGAGGGGGCTCCGAAAGATGTTCTCTCCTATGTTCGCGATGAGGTTCTGGGCTCAATTGCAGAAAGCGGAGATGCCGCAACAATGTTACTCACGCATATGCCATCGGAAACTTTTACACCGGAAAATGCATTACAAGTCGCACGTGCAAAGATTGTCCAATCGCAAGAAGAAGAACAGTTGATTGAAAACCGCGAGAGAACAGTTGTCTTGAGAGCGGCCGTTGCAAAGAAACAACAGCTACTCAGAAACGTCATACAGGAACATCTGAGTCGTTTGGAACGGACATCGAATCCTGCCGAACAAAAGGAACTGTTGGAACAATTGGAAGATCTCAATCGGGTGTTGGATGGCGTTGCGTCTCTTTTCTCTCCTCCCCATGCCGATTAATGTCGCTACCGACGTTTGGCCGATTGTCGAGGGAGAACTGAGCAAGCTCCTGAGAAAACACGAAAAACATGCAGACGCCATTGATGACGTCATCCTCCATTTACAATCGATGTATGGCAATCGAGTTCTTGACGGATATGAAGACATGCTGGATCTGTGCCCTCTTTTGAGGGAAGACGATCTGGTGCGCTCACTCCCCATTGAAGTGCAAGAAGATTTACAAAGAATACGTCAACGCATTGCATCTCGCTTCGCTGGCCAACAACC
This sequence comes from Candidatus Peribacteria bacterium, assembly GCA_023245865.1. GTDB lineage: Bacteria > Patescibacteriota > Gracilibacteria > Peribacterales > Peribacteraceae > JAHFJN01. The sequence continues at coordinate 56,856 of JAHFJN010000001.1, read as the reverse complement.
GCAATTGGAACAATTGGGCGTGAAAGACATTGATCCGAACGCTCACATTCGCAATGATCTGCTTCAAGCAGATATTGAACAATCGGAGAAAGATCTCATCGTACGTAAGCCGAGAAAAGCTTTGGATCACATCGTACAGGATTACCTGGATCTTGCTGCTCAATTGGGAGAAACGCAATTCATGCAAGTGTTACTGCGCATGGGCATTCTGGAGAAAAGTGACATTAAGCCGATTTCAAAAATACTGCGTTCCTACCTTGGAAAATCGAAGGGGGGTGGTGGTGGATTCGGAGGTCCAGCATGGATCTTCAAACAGCACCCGGATATCCTGAGGGATCCCGACGTTCATACCTTAGTGCATCGGCTTCTGCGACAAGCGATTTACACAGAATTACGAACTCGCGGCTGTGACGAAATGTCGCGCCATACAATTACCAATCGCTCAGCCGGCCAAATCGCTCGAAATACTCTGCTCAGTCTCTGCCGTCAGGCTGTGGTGGATCCCAAGCGACACGAGGGTCTTATCTCTCTGCAAGAGCAGCAATTTAGTGAAATCACTGAATTATCACCCGGGCCGCACATGGTAGATTCGATCACCTACAACAATGTCACACATCCATTTCCCTCCTTGCGTCAGAAGATCGCAATTGCAGAGATTGAAAAATTGCAACATCTGTACGTCGGTTTCGAACCGGGTCTCGGAAAAACCGCTATCGCACTATGGCTCTGGAAGCGTGTGAACGACCAAAGGAAAACAGAAAATTTGCCACCTGTGCAGATGTGCTACATTGCGCCTTCCAAGGTTGTGCGAGAGTTAGCACAGACCGTTCACAATTACTTCACTGAAGGAAATACGCCCTCTGTTGGCGTGATCTCGGGAGGTATCCCAAAGAACAAAAGAGAGCTGGCAATGCATCAGGACATACTCTTTGTCAGCAGCAGTATTCTCTTATCTCAAAAAAAGAATGATGATCCTATCTACACAAAATTAATGAAGCATCGTCATGGCACAACCGATCAACCATTTGGCATACTCATGGTTGACGAAGCTCATGAGTTTAAAGGAGATAAAACGATGACAGACATGTTGGAACAATTGGTATCGGGAATTCCAAAACTTCGTTCCGATGGCCACATTGTGTTTATGTCAGGGACCCCAGCCACCAATGACCTCTCGGATATCATTGTCCAAATGGGGGTGTTGGAAGACACACGAGAAGGAAAAGTAACTCGCAATGCGGATGTTGCGCAGCTTGATCCTATCGTGCTCCGCAATCGCCTTGAGCGTGTTTTGATCCTGGATCCTCCCATTCCCTGGCAACACAAGGTCGAACCATGGCCCTACCGACTGTCATCAGAAGAAGAATTGCTTGTTCGAAGTATTGTAGAAGATGAAACGTTACATTTTTCGCAAAAGAAGCATCTTGTACTGCGTGCGATCCGTACACCCGATCTTGCGAGCGGCAATCCTGACATCCCATGTTCTCTCTACGAATGGCTGGAGACCTCTTTGGATGGAGATCTAAAAAAATATCCTACGATTTTAATAGCAGAGCATATCCATGCGCAGGGCGTCTTGCGCGGATTTGACGGAGGTACTGAAGATCACGAAGTCGAGCAATTGCTCTTTATAAAGATCGAAGATGTATGCTCGCGATGGTCAAAGCAAAATGGAATTCCTGTTCATTTCCATACTATACATTCTGAAATTTCTTTCCGAGATAGGGAGCAGGCATTTGCACATGCAAGAGAATCCGCACTAAACCCACAAGCGAGCAGAACGGTGATCATGCCTCATGCATCGTGTGTGGATCTCGGCATGGATTTGCGCTGCATCAAAGCCATGTATTCGCTCCAGTACCCTCACAATATGCCGCGACTGCAACAATTACTCATGCGTTCTTTGCGTGCCGGACATGAGGATATTTTCATGCGCGTATTTTTTGCGATCGAGACGTTGGAAGAGGGCATGTATGATTATGCAAAGGACAAATATGCACGCATCATGGGATGCTTATATGAACGCAATACGAGTGATAAAGAATTGAAGTGGCTCAGTGAACAAGATGATAGTGGCCTCAAGAGCAAAAAAATCAGGAATATGCTCACATCTCCTGAAAGGCATTTGGAAAAACGCGAACAATATCTGCATGGACGGGGAAAGAATTTCTTACAAACATTCTGGAGTAAGCACCTGAAAGAATTTCGCGACGATGTGGCTAATGAAGACATTCGTGGCGCAGCTGACCGAAATCGATGCATCGCTGCCTTGGTTGCAGAACTGGAAAAGAGAAAAATGATACAACCGGGAATATACATCCACACGCATTCTCAAGGGCTTACTCTTCAGAGAATGCTGGATCGCATACAGCCCAATAAAAACCGTCACATTGTAAGTATGGACGCTCTCCAGGAAATGCTCGATATCGGCAGAGTTACGTTGGACAGCGAAGAAAGAAATAAAATTCAGACGGCTGTCGGAACTCCTCTGGATCTTGGAAGAATGTTACGAGATCCTCAGAGTCCGGTACAGCCGGGGAGAAGTGATGCGGTTATTCTCGAGGGGTTGGAATGTATGCATGCAGGAAAGACGAGAAAGAAATTCAATCAACGAACGCGAACGATCATTAATGCAGTGCGTTCACTAAAGGAAGGCGGGACATTTATCGTTCCCCTCTCTCGCACAACCTGTACGCAGGAAGAATTTTCGTATTTCTGTAGCCTGCTTGAATGCTTTGGTTTGAAACTACGACCTACATGGAGCGGAGAAGTACAATCGCAAGAAAACAACGGTGATACCCCCTTCAGGATGTTCATCGCAGTCGCACAGAAAGTATCGAATCCTCCTGTCGAAAGTTTGCCGGGGGTTTTGGATGCAACTGCGCTCAAATTTACTCATAAACATCATTGGGGAGAAACGCGAGAAAGAACACGCATCGAAAAGGAGCGCCGGTACAGAAAACTTCCGTATGCACTGATTCACCAGCAATTTTCGGTAGGCACTCATACATTCGGAACATCTCTGTCCATGCCGGAACAAGCAAAACAACAGGTGCATCTTGCTGCATTACAACAAGCAGTTGCATTCATTCGTTCACTGGCATCAAACCCAGAACAATTCAAAATTCAATCCAAAGAAATACGTGACCAACTGCGAGCCAATGGCATTGAATTTTTACGGAATCTCTCCCCTACCAAACATCGCTTGGCATTCCGTCTTCGAAAATATCCCCATCATTTCTATCCATATGATCCACAGTGGAATACAGAGAAAGAATCCTAACGCCACCCCGTCTTGTCCGACACGACCGTGAAGGGGTCGCCGAGGCGGAGGAAGCTATCGATCTGTTGTATCCACTGCCATCAACAATCCAGGTAGATCCACTTCTTCCTGCAGTTGATTCCCCAGTTTTTCCAACACCGGATAATCAAAGCCTTCGGCTTTCAGAACCGACATCAATGCATTTGTGCGTTCGAATGCGTTTCGCATGTGCAATATTTGTGCAGCAATATACGTATCATCCGGATAGGAAAGCATCCCCATTTGTATGCATTGCGTATACAAGGCCAGATCTCCTAACCGTGCATAGATCCCGGAACGAATACTTTCCATCACTCCATAACGCTCAAAATGGTTCTGGATTATTGCAAGAGGTCGTAAGAACGCTTCCCTTCGCAATATTTCTGATACGCGTTCCATATACAATAAAACCAATCGTGCAAGCTGCAAATGACTGAGATCCTTTCCGTAGTCTTTGTGAAGAATATCGTTCAACTCCCAATACGGTATCGCAAAGTCTTTGTCGTATAATTTCCCCGCAAGAAATTCATGTTGTTTTTTATCGACACTCAGACGATTAGCATGTGCCTCGGCAGCGGGGCCAGCAACATCAATCAAGGGGCTACGAGCATTATCATCTATCAAATTAACAATACTAACATGCCCTCTGCTCTCCGGCGAGAGAGATCTTAGCCACCTCCTTACAGGTGCCGATAGAAAGAATGAGGGGCCTGCTCCGACAGCCTGTACGATCGAATCCGAAAGGGAAATACATTCTTCACAGCTACGAAAAAAACCACGGATACATTGCTGTGTATCTTCATGAATCCCCATAATACCGTAATCAATGAGAGTCGGAGCGGGCAAAGCGAGAATGACAAATGCATGACCGGCTTCATGTCGACTAATGCGAGAGATCTCTTCGGAGCGGCTTTTCCGGCCATGTGAAGTTGCGTGATACAATGCCTCTTTTGCAAGAACCCTAGAAGGCATTGTTATTTCTTTTACAAAGCGCTTAGCAAATCTCTGGAACGTTTGCCTCATGGAGACCGGGCCTTCTGATGCATGAGAGTTCATCTTGTATCTTTTACCATATTTTTTCTATTTGTGAAATACATGAATTCTGCATTTCTCGTCCCTTTTACTGCGCACTGGAAATTATCACCTCCACAACACCACAATGAGTGTCATGATGACCAGCGCGACCAAGTGATAGGCGATGTTGAAGAGGTAGAGTTCCATCTTCCGCTTCTCCCACAGCACACCATTGAGGAGCGTCGTTGCAATGAAGCCGAGCCAGAGCATCGCCGCAAAGAACACTGCCTCCGATGCACCGCTGACACCAAGAGCACCCGCGAGCTGCGCGACAACCGCCGCCATCACGAACTGCTGCACAAACGCCGCGATCATCTGCGGCGCCATCGCTCCCATACCCTTCGCCTTCGCCGCCTCCATCTCTGCTTTGGAGATGCCCATGAGTTTCATCCACGTGGCACCAAACAAGGGGCCGTGCCAGAGGAAGCCAACGACGAACGCAGCAAGCGCTGCAATGAAAACTGCGGAAAGATTCATAGAAAGTGTGGGAAGGACAGCGATCATGCTATCTCGATGTGTCTGCACCGTCAAACTTGGCGAAGGAGAGAATCGTTATGATTGTATGGCTCCCCCGGCTGGATTCGAACCAGCAACCCCCTCGTTAACAGCGAGGTGCTCTACCATTGAGCTACAGGGGAATAATGGGCAAAAATGAACGAGTTGCTATCGTTCTCATACATGAGCATGGATCCTTCGCTCTGCCCTGGCAGAGCTACGGCCTGCAAGCAGGGGAACGAAAGCCTGAAGAGTGTACCAAGGTTGCCTGCAAGAGCAATCCGGATTAACGTTCTTAAGCACGTCTTAATCCCCTCCCCGTAGGCTTACTCTATGCATATTCTCGTTATCGAAGATCAGCAGAAACTCGCGGAGAATATCCGTCAATTTCTGGAACTCGAGCACTACGCCGTAAGCGTGAGTCACGATGGAAAGGAGGGATTTGAACGCGCGATGACGGAGGCGGTGGATTTACTCATTCTTGATATCAACTTGCCCGGCATGGATGGGTTTACGCTCTGTGCGCAGCTGCGCCAGCACGGAAAACACATGCCGATTTTGATGCTGACCGCACGCACCAAGCAGCAGGAGATCGTCCATGGACTCAATATCGGTGCGGACGATTACCTCCAAAAACCCTTCGACATGGAAGAACTGCTCGCGCGCACGCGAGCATTGCTCCGTCGCGGCACCACCGAGAAGCAACCGCGGTTACAGGCGGGAGCAGTTGTCCTCGACACGAACTCGCAGCAGGTGTGGAAAGACGATCGACCGGTCGCGCTCTCACCAAAAGAGTACGCACTGCTCGAATTTCTTCTACGCAACAAAGATGTCGTGCAGGATCGTCCGACGATCCTGGCCCACGTGTGGGGCAGCCGCGATGATTTGATGTTTTCTCAAACGGTCGATGTGCATGTGTCGTATCTGCGGCGTAAAATCGGGAAAGACATCATCCGCACGGTCCCCGGCAAAGGGTACCTGATCGCTTCCTCATGATTTTTCAGCGGATCAGCCATCGGCTCGCGCTGCAGTTCACGGGATTCGTGTTTCTGCTCTTCCTTGTGAACGGCGTTATTTTTCTCGCGGTGGATTTCGGGAACATCCAACATCAAGGACACATGAAAATGCAACGAGAGGGCGATCTCGTCCTGCAACATTTTCCACTCTCTCCCGTACGCACGATCCCACTGCCCCCGCGACTGCGTGATCGCGTGCGGCTCGTCGATGGATCGGGCAATATGCTCTATAGCGGCGCAGGCGTGACGGAAGTCCCCTTCCCCGCTCCTGAAGGTTTTTCCATGGCGCACATTGAGGATGAAGATTACGAAGTGCTCACGGTTCCCGTCCTCGTGCATGGATTTAAGAAAGGAACGATGCAGATCATGGAACCGCGTGCGGCATTGCTCGGCGATCTGCCGTTGCGCGCGGCGTTGTATCTTTTGGTCAGTATTCTGATTTCGGCATTGACGTATCTGGTCGGGCTCCTCTTCTCACGTAGAAGCCTCCGGCCCGCCGAGCAGATGATGGAGCGCCTGGAACAATTCACGCAGGACGCCAGCCATGAACTCAGGACGCCGCTCGCGGTGCTCAATAGCTCGCTCGATGTGGCACTCAGGTCTCAAAAATACAAGGAAGGAATCGAATCCGCCAAAGAGGACGTACGAGAAATCACGCGTTTGATCGAACGATTACTGGAACTCGCGCAGCTCGACAGATTCGCACTGCGCAAAGACCGGATTGATCTCTCCGCACTCACGCACGAAACCGTCGAGAAGTTCCAGATGCTCGCACGTGAAAAATCCATGGCGCTCACCGTGCATGCGACACCGAATATCGTCGCAACGGCGGACGCTCTTCTGATTCGTCAAGTCCTGAGCAACCTCCTGACAAACGCAATCAAATTCACACCGGCAGGCGGGACAGTCGAAGTCAATCTCACAAAGAAATCTCTCAGCATTCGCGACAGCGGTATCGGCATTAGGCCCGAAGACCTGCCGCATCTCTTCGATCGATTCTTCCAGGCGGACGATTCACGGTCGCACGGGGGATTCGGCCTCGGGTTAGCCCTCGTCAAACGCATTCTCGATCTGCATGAATGGACGATCGATGTGAAAAGTATCGAAGGAAAGGGCACGACGTTCATCGTCGCATTTTCTTAAATACGTGTGTCATTTCGAGCTTGTCGAGAAGCGACACTCCTCTTAATGCTGCCTTAATGCTCCATGCGTACACTTGCTTGCGTGTACAAGGTTCTATTTCTTTACCCCCACCTACACATGAACAAGTTGACAGTCGCAGCAGCGAGCGGAGCTCTCGCAATCGCAATCGTCGTGCCGGCTTTGGCACAGACATCTGATACGAAGCCATCTGTGGTATCACAAGCTTGTGTGCAAGCACTCGTTGCTCGTGACACTGCAGAACTCACGGAAATTGATGCAATGACCGCCGCACATAAGAGTGCGATACAAGCGCACAAGACTGCCCTTACCGCAGCTCTTGCTCTGACCGACGACACAGCACGAAAAGCGGCCGTGAAGAAAGCGAATGATGACATGAAGACCGCTATGAAGGCCGCAATGGAAGCGCAGAAGTCGACGCATCAAGCGACGATGGATGCTGTGAAAACCGCATGCGGCAGAGGAATGGGAATGGGCATGCGCGACGAAGGCATGGGCAAGGTGATGGGACGCAAGGGAGGGCATCACCGCGACAGGATGGAAAAGGGCAATCACGATCAAAGCGATACGAATGAGCAAGGGGAAGACCAACAGTAAATTCGACGAGAAATGAGAAAAGGGAAAGTGGGAAGCAAAAAAGCCCTCGGGAAGGGGCTTTTTTGTAAGGGCATGTATAATCCAGGCATGCAAAAAATCGTCAAAACCGACGCAGAGTGGCAGGCACTTCTCACACCCGAACAATATGAAGTCACGCGTCGCAAGGGTACCGAGTCTCCTTTCTGCGGACTGCTCCTCACGAATAAAAAGGAAGGAGCATACCACTGCATCTGCTGCGAGCTGCCGCTCTTTCGGTCCGGTGCGAAGTTTGATTCGGGAACAGGATGGCCAAGCTTTACTGAGCCAGTCGAAGGCAATGTCGAAGAACATTCTGACGAGAGCCACGGCATGCGACGAACGGAGATCCTCTGCGCGCGCTGTGACGCGCACCTCGGGCACGTGTTCCCGGACGGTCCTCCCCCAAGCGGCAAACGGTATTGCCTCAATTCGGTGGCGTTGAAGTTTGAGGAAATAATATGAACGATGCAATCGTTCTTTCTCACTCATCTACAGTATACTAGTATACTGTAATTAAGGTGCATTTACTTACTCTTCCACCTCAATCATCACGTGATCGGTGAGGTCGCCGCTTCGCGCTTCGATGGTCCACGTGCCGGGCTTCGGTTGCCAGGTGGCGTGGAAGTCGGGGGCGTGAGCGGTCGCGATTTTTTTGCCGTTGACGTACCAATCGACGCTCGCGATGCCTTGTGCGGCCTCGGCCTCGAGCACCACCTTTTCTTTGCTGTCGGGAATCAAGGGATCGAGGCGGAACGCATCGTTACTGTGGGGGTGGGTGATTGTGAGCCATTTCTGGTCCCTCGACTCCGCTCGGGATGACACAGAAGTATCTGTGGGATCGCACAATGGAGAATAGGTTGAGGGAGGTTGGGGCCAGCCGTTTTCCCGCGCCCACTTCTGAGTTTCAGGAGGAAAGACAGCAAATATTTTTTTGTCGACTTCTCTTGCAGGACATGCATCACTTGCTCGCAAGTTGTTGCGACGATCAATCGTAATTTCTTGAAACATCGTGTCGTCTTTTTTGGGCTCCGAGCCTGCGATGAAATGCTCCGGCATGGTTTGTGGGCAATGCGCGCCCGGGAGCATCCCCGAGAGTCTGCAGATCGTGACCGTCGACATTCCTTTTGGCATCGCGAAGGGATGCGGCGGAAAATCCTTGACCGTGCGCAGCATCACATCATGAAATATCGGCCCCGCCCCCGTGACGCCCGATGTGCCCTGCATCGGACTGTTATCGGCATTGCCCACCCACACGCCGACAAGGACATCGGGGGTGTATCCGATCGTCCAGTTATCGCGCGAATTTCTAGTCGTTCCGGTTTTTGCTGCGACCGGAAAATCAAATGAGAGCGGTCCATTTTCGCCAAATTGCGGCAAGCGCGCGTTTGCGTCACTGAGAATATCGGTGATGAGCCATGCAGTTCGCGGATCTAAAATCTGTTCGCCTGCGAATGACTTTCCCCCGCGCGCAAAAACGCCGTACGCGCGCGTGAGTTCCAGAAGAGAGACCTCTGCATCGCCGAGTGTGAGGGCGAGGCCGTAGTGCTCGGGGGACTGCGTGAGGCTCGTGATACCTGCAGCGCGAAGCAGGCCCATGAGTGCAGGAATTCCCACGGACTTTGCCACCTTCACCGCAGCGACATTGTACGAGTTCGCAAGCGCTTCGCGGTAACGAACAAGTCCATGAAAACCAAAATCGTAATTGCGGGGCGTGTAGGGATTACCCTCCTCCGTGAAAAATTGCGTCTCGACGTCGCTCACAGTTGTCGCGGCCGTGTCGCCTTTACTGAAGGCGAGGGCATATGTGAAGGGTTTGAGTGCGGAGCCGGGTTGACGCAGGGAAGTCGCAACATTCACCGCGCCATCGTGCAGAGCGTCAAAATAATCCGCGGAGCCGATCATCGAAAGCACATCGCCCGTGTGCGCATCGAGCACAACAACCGCGGCACTGGTTACATTCTTTTTCGCAAGACTTGCGAGGTTGCGCTCGACGATACGTTCGATATCTTGCTGCAGATGAAAATCAAGCGTCGTGCGAATCGTGTCACCCTGAGTGTGTGTCCCAGGTTCCTGATCGAGCACCCAAAACACAAAGTGAGGCGCGTGAATGGCGACACGATCGGTCGACAAATGTATAGGCTCACGCAGGGCATCGCTGTACGCAATCTCTGTGAGCATGTGTGTGTCCTTCATCGCAATGAGGACGCGTTTCTGGCGTTCTTTTGCCGCAGACGGATGCAAAAATGGATCGAGCGCGACGGGCGATTGCACGAGTCCGGCGAGAAGCGCCGCTTGTGCGGGGGAAAGCTCCGAAGAGTGTACCCCGAAATACGTGCGTGCAGCGGCGGCAATACCATATGCTTGGTGTCCGAAATACGCACTGTTCAGGTACGCGGCGAGGATGTCTTCTTTGCTCATCGACTGTTCCAATTTCAGAGCGAGAAACGCTTCTTCGATTTTGTAGAGGAGGGTGCGATGGAGGGGCTGCACGCGGTTACGCACCAGTTGCTGCGTGATCGTGGATCCGCCGCTTATAATGCGGCCGGTCGTGACATCCTGCCATGCAGCCCGCCCGATGCCGCGCACGGAGATGCCACTGTGATGAAAATAATCGCGATCTTCGATCGCGATCACCGCATCGATGATATTTTTTGGGATCTCTGAGAATGGAAGGATCTGTTGCGACCCGAAATCTTTCGCGCGTACTTCGTAGAGGAGTATGCCCGTGCGATCGAGAATCTTGACGGGCTGCGCCGCACCTGTTGCAAGGAGAAAGGAAGGAACCGGCGCAATGAGCGCGAGCACGCACACAACAAAGAGTATGAATGTGAGCCAGATGATGAAAGAACGAAATGTCATAAGGGATGTGTCGACCCTTCGACTGTGCTCAGGGTGACACCTTTACTCTTTAATCGTAAACCAATCGCCGTCCGTTTGCCCGAAGATTTCCGGGAAGTACATTTCAAACGCGCGCGCGGGACGGTAGCGGTAGGTGCCCGGCGTCGTCGCACGGACGATGTAGTGGTACTGGTACACGCCGGTCGGGAGGTGATCGGCGAAGAGGAACGCTTCGTCATCACGCATTTCCGTATGACTGAAGTGCCAGAGCCCGCTCTGCCAATAGTCCTCGCTCCAGAGATCCTGCACGTCGTTTGCAAAAAGACTCTTCTGACTCGTTTGGAGCTTTTGATCGACGATCTCCATGCCGGCAGGTACGGGGCTCTCCACCGCGACAAAGTGACGATCCTCCGGCACGGTGATCGTGAGCGTCACGTCGTAGAGATTCCCGACGGTGACTGTTTTTTTCTGTCCCGAGAGTGGGGTAAGCGTCCGCCGGATGCTGATCCCTTCCTCCGCAGGCTGGATGTGATCCGCGGTCGCAAACGTGGAAAAGATAAGATCATAGTACAACCGTCCTTTGCCTTCCTTTCCAATTTTCACTTCATTGTCCTGCCCGCGAAGTAACTGCGTGATCTGCTGCGTGACACCTGCACGGTCGAGAATATTCTTTTTGGTAACCGTCCAATCGAGTGCTTTCTTGCCATTGATCAGGATGCCGGCGGTAAAATTGGCCTCAAGTTCATGCGTCGATTTCAAGTACTCCGTGAGCGCGAGGAGCGTTTCGACGGTCGATTGCGTCGTGTCCCAGTGGCCGTCGTTTCGGACCGAGAGAAGGTAACGAATCACATTCGGGATCAACGGATTCGCAGGATCGAGCCGGATCAATGCATGGAGCACAATCGCAGTCGTGCGCTCGTTCGTATGCATCAGCGTGGAGTAATAGGAATCATCTTCTCCTTCCTCGAAGTGCGTACCGCGGCCGTCGATGAGAGCCTTCTGTACGATTTCTTCGAGAATACCTCGGGCTTTATTGGACCGTTCGCCCCCCGCGAGATTTTGGTACGCCATCGCGAGCTGCGCCTGCGCAAAGAGCGGCAATTTCGCACGATCGGGATACAGATTATTGAGCAGACTGCCGTCCGCTCTGCCCATTTCGGAGAGGGCATAGAGAATGTACGCACGCGTCGCGCGGTCGATCTCTGCGTCCGTGGTTTTCTCGCGAAGGACACTATTCAAATACGTCACATCGCGTTCGATGACACTCTGATCCACCGTGTATCCTGCCAATTGCGTTCGGTGCAGAGCGTAGAGCACATACGCACTGAGGTACGGATAACTCTCGGGGCTTTCGGTAAAGTAGCCAAATCCTCCGTCGCTTCGCTGGAAGGTGTAGACACGCTCGAGTCCGCGCACGACGATGTTGTTGAGTGCCGCGTTGTCCGCAATCTTGAACGCATCAAATCCTTGGAGAGTTTTCAGCGCGACGCTCGGCAAGAAGGCTGAAACCGTTTGCTCCGCGCAACCGTAGGGATACTTCAGTAGATACGAGAGGCCGCCGGGCAGATACGTTGCCATCGTGGGCGCGATCACAGCGGTGAGACTCCCGGTACTTGCCTCGGACACAGCCGGGACGTGCACGCTCTCGACCGCAATGCTCTCGACAATCCCGGTCGTCGCGGATGTTTGGAGTGTGCCGAACGGATAGACCGGAATTGTTTCCTCTATTTCATCAACCGCGCCTGCAGTCTCTGCCTTGAAGATGAACGTGGCCGCGTTCACGGGCTGGACTACGACGGGAAAGAGGATCTTCTCCTGCTGCCCGCTTGCGACCGTCACCGTTTTTTTTGAGGATCCGCTGGGTGTGAAGCCGCTCCCCGCGAGCGTGACCGTGAACGATTCCGTGGTCGGGAGGAAATTATGCACAATCGCACCGAGTTCGACGGTGTCCCCATGCACTGCGAAGCGCGGACGCACAGGGCGCACAATCACACGCTTGGTTTCCACGATCGTCTTGGCAGTCGCTCCGTACGTGTGTGCTTTCGTGCTGCCGATTGCAAGGAGCTGCCAGGTTGTGAGGTTATCGGGGAGCGTGAAGGTGAGGGTCGCCTTGCCGTTCATGTCCGTGATAACAGAGGGATTCCAATACGCGGTATCTTTGAATTCACCGCGCTTGCTCGTTTCGCCTGCGTCTCCGCCTCCGCCTCCCTTGGAACCCGGCTTGAAACGCTCGAGGAGGAAGCTGAGCATCTGACTGGTGTACACGCCCAGACCCCGCTCACTGTAAAAATCCTTCACAAGATCGGGCATCTCAAATCCGCTGAGCGCAAGCAGACTCATGTCCACGGTGCCGAGGGAGAGCTCGGCAGGTACGGGTTTTCCCGTGCTGTCGCGTGTCGTGAGCGTGACCGTCACTTTGCCCTGCGGCAGGTACTGTTCTTTATCCGTCCTAATATCAATCGTCATCCTCTTCGGCGTGGTGTCGATATTTAATTTCGCGTAGCCGATCTTGTACGCGGGCGCTCCCGTATCGAGGCCGTTTTCATTGAAGGTCTCTCCGACGCGCGGTTTTATGATGACAACCGACACGTATGCAGTCGGCAGAAGGTTCTCGGTGATGGGGATATCGATGGACTCTGCATTACTTTTGATATCGATCACGCGCTTCGTGATGATCTGGTCGCGCTCAACCGTGAGGAGCGCCTTCACGCCTTTGCCTTGGAAAGGAGACTTCACGAGGATCTTCGCGATGTCCCCTACTTTGTACTCGGGCTTGTCGGCAAGGACATCGATGCGGTCGGTATTACTGTGCGGCCAGTTGATGTACGTGCTGCTGAACGAGTAGAGACTGCTCCCGGCCTTCGTTTCACGGCCTTCATTATCTTTGGCAATCACGACAATGCGATACTCGCCACCGCTCGGAATCAGAACGCCCGTCGTCACCTTTCCCTGTTCGTTCGTCGTCGCCGATTGCTCTCGGACGAGCGTATCAACCGGATCGTTGTCGTAGTAGTACTCGCCGTCGACACCCTTTTTGCGAATACTGTTCCATGTGCGGGAGAAGAGTTGCACACGGACCGCTTGGCTCCGCGCCACCGCACCATCGGGATGGACCGTGACGATGCCAATCTTTGCTTCTTGTCCCGGCATCACCACGTAATCTTCCGTGCGCACGCCAACGTAGAGATTCGCTTTGTGCACAAACACGTCGACGCGGTTGCTCACCGATTGATTGTTTTGGTCCGTGATGTCGGCCTCGATCGTGAGGACCTGACTGATGGGCCTGCTATCGATATCCACCGGCACATTGATCGTCATGTGTCCGGCATCATCGAGAGTGCCCTCCCCTTGCATCACGCTCTCCATCGTGCGATTGCAGTTGTACCAGCACCATGCATCTTCCAGTGCGAAACTGTACCACCCGTCGGTGAATTTATTGAAGAAATAATCGGTGGTGGTCGCGCGCCATGTCACGTGGGCGCTACTCATCGGAGCGCCGAAGTAATACGCCCCGTTGATCGTAGCCTTCACGGTCTGGTGGTTGAAATAATTTTCCGCATCCGTCGTGAGATCAACCTTGTACTCGGGCTTGCGGTAGGCAAGAACGGAGAAGTTCGCCCCGTAGAGAGTCGTCGGAGAGTCCTCCGATGGAGCGACAGAGATGTCGAGGGAGTAATCACCAAGGGCCGCCTTTGTATCGATCGGAATATCCGCATGCATGCTCCCGAATTCATTGAGAGTCAGTTGCTGGCTCCAGAATGCATTACCGTTCGGATCATGAGCGGTCGCAGTCACAGTCGTATCGGTACCCGGCAAGCGAATAACACCGTTCCAGTCACGCAGACGCATGATGCCTTTGAAGTGGACGGTATCACCCGCGTGGTAGAGCGGCCGCTCGGTGTAGAAGTATGCATCGATGCGGTTCTTGCTGTTCGCGTAGGTCGTATGGAAATCCGTTGAGAAATCAAAATTGTTCGGCCGGATGCCATCATTCCAGGTACTACTGACGAACGTGAAGTCACCGTTTTTTTCGGCGGTCACCCAGAACTCAGGTTCGTAATTATTCTGCGCACTGACGAATGCATTGAGATCGATCGGTACTTCCAAAAATCCCTGCGCGTCGGTTTTTCCCGTAAGCAAGGACTTTCCGGAGAGCGCATGGAACGTAATGTCGGCATCGGAAATCGGCTTTCCCGTTTCCATATCCACGGCCCACACGAGCGCGTGGTCGCCGGAGTACTTGAGGGTGAGCGCGATGTTCGTGATTACAAAATACTGCCGCTCGACGATGCGTTGATGTCGATAGTCGTCCATATACTGCGGCGAGCTGAGCCAGAGTGCATAGATGCCGGGCGCAAGCGATCGTCCGAGACGCTTCTCGACATCAAAAGGTGTCGATTTCCATTTGTCGAGTGCGGAACCGGGGGCGAGCGTCCACGATTGATATCCCTCCTGCACGGTGAGATCGCCGGGATTGTCCTGGCCGTACGAACTGACCGAACGATCCCGCATCGAGAGGAACGATGAAAGTGAAAGCTTCGCAAATTCGACGTCCATCGTTTTGACGTTCACATCATTGAGGTAGTACACGGGCGCCTTGCCGCGTTCGAAGATGCCAAACTCTCCCTTGCTGTGAATGAACACTTTGGAAGGCACAGGCTCCGTCTTGAAGGAGAATGTATACGGCTTTTTGAGATGCTGTCCGTACGTATCGCTCATGGCCGTGTCGATCGTGACCTTGTAAGTAGTACTCGGCAGCACTTGGGGGTAGGCGGTCGCCGCGCGGCTGTCACTCCAACTGTTCACGCTCCAGCTGACGGCACCGCTCCCGAGCGCGGGAAAGAATGTGACATGCTCGGCAAGCATCTGCGGATCGATGGGATTGCTGAAATTCAGATCCACTTGCCCCTGTACGTACGCATCACTCTGCACGGTGAATGCACCGACAGTACCGAACGTGAGCGAGGAGCCGCTCTCACTGCCGAGATCGCCCTTCCGTGCTCGCAGACCGCGCGGCGTGTAGACAAGATAATTTGTTTCAAACGCGAGGGGTACCTGCGGATGCAGCACCAGCGTCGTCGTATCCGTCATCTTTTTTTCATCGACGACTTTCGTTCCATAGGTAAACTCACGAATCGCCACCGGTTTGCCATTCACCACGGTAGAACCGGAGAGAAAGACAGACTGTGATCCGCTTGCGGCGGACGCGTAGAGCAGAATGTGATCACGAGCGCGCGCCGGATCCATGTCCTGATTGAAGGTAAAGCTAAGCTGCGTCGTCGGACCGGCGAGGCTGTACCCCATCTCAGGCGTCGTTGAGCTCACCTCGGGACGGATCGTCTCGAAGCTCCAATCGATATCGTGCTCGATACTGTCCCCGATCACGGTCTTGATGCCCGCGGGCACGTGAATGGTGTACTTGGTCGAAGGCAAAAGTCCGTTTTTTGGAATGAACGCAACCGCGACGGTGCTGAGCCAGTGCCAGCTCCCTTCGACTTTCGGTGTGATCGTCACAGGCCAATTCGCGAGGCGATTGAAACTCTCCTCGCTCTGAACTTGGGTGAGGCTCACCATCGGCCGATCGAAGATCAAGGTGATATGAGATTTTGACTCGACCATGCGCGCGCCGGGCATGGGAATCCGCGCGGCGAGACGCGGCGGACCCGAGACTGTGAAGGTGAAATCGAGATCTTTCCCAAGCGGCTCGCCGCTGCTCTTGAGCGCACTCCTTGGAACATGGAACATGTACGTTGCGGCCGCTTTCAATTCCGTGGTCGGATGAAACACAAGCACGCCGCCCTCCCACGACCAATTGCCTTCCAAGTTCTTCGGCACGATCATGAGCGCCTCGACGCTCCTGCGGTCCATGCTCTCAGGAAAACTGAAGTGTAGGTCCGCATGCGCGGAGACGCGCTGGCGCATCGAGAAATCAGGCAGCCGCGACTGCGACTGAATGATCAGAAATGCCAGGAGTCCCAGAATCACCGCTCCTGCGACCGCCGCCACAATTTGCGAAGACGTTCGCCGGAGAAACAAGGGAAGAGAAGACATTCTTGGGAAGTCGGGAGGATTTTCTGCTCTTCCATGAAACAATGCAAGAAAACGGTTGTCAGAGTTGCGGCCAATGTGTGTCTTAAGGAGCATGAAAGCTATTCACCCTCCCTATCACCGGCTTGACCTTGTCCGCGATCTGGAACCCGAGCTGCCGCTCCTCATCTTAGCCGGCATTTTGTTTGCAGTCACTGTGATCGCAGTGTACGTGTACGCTGGCTCCTTGTAAAAAATCCGCTGCGCAAGCGTGGAAGACCGCACGCGAGGGTGCATGGAAAACGTTCAAAGATGGAACCAAGAGCTGCCGCTCAACCGCTTCCATGGAAGACTCGGGCGCGAGTGCGGATCAGTAGTCCTTCGAGACGCGCCGGTGCGGCGCTCCTCAGGATGACACAGTATGGTAGGGGCGTAGCGCGCTACGCCCCTTGTTGCGTATGACAAGAAAGGACCATTCATGATAAGGTAAAAATCTCATGTTCTCCCTCCTTCTCAGTTTATTCCTCGCCGGACTCGTCACGATCCTCCTCCCCTGTATCCTCCCGCTGATTCCGATCATCCTCGGAGTGAGCATTGCGGATCGTCACCCTCTTCGGCCGCTTGCGACCGTCGGTGGGATGGTCGTGAGCTTCGTCGCGTTCACGTTCGTGCTCCAAGTACTGCTCAGTCAATTCGTTGAGCTCGCGGACTTTGTTCAAAGAGGAACGTACGATGTGCTCGTGCTGTTTGGTCTCGGATTTTTATTCCATGCACGCATACCGAAGTCTATCGGCGCGGTACTCGCCTCCCTCTTCTTCATCGAAAAAGGATGGACCGCCGTGGTCGTTGCGGCGGTTCTCAATATGCTCGCGATGGAACTCGGCGGACGCGTTGCCGCACGGATCCAACAATTCGGAAGCAACGTACAAGGGTCCGCGCGGGTGCGACTGGGCAGTCATCAACTTCTCAGTGCGTTTGTGATCGGACTCACGCTCGGGCTCGTCTGGGTTCCGTGCGCGGGGCCGGCTCTCGGCTTTGCACTCGCGCTCGTGCGCGATAAGCCCGGACTCACAGCGCTCCTCGCACTCACCGCGTACGGCATAGGTGCGGGCCTGCCGCTGCTTGCGATCGGCTACGGCGGGCAGCATGCAGTCAAATCTGTACATCAACTCAATCGCTACAGCGAACTGATCAAACGCATCGCGGGCGTGATTTTAATACTCACCGCTCTCAGTCTTCGCTTCAACATTTTTCAGAATATTCAAACGTCCGCCGGCTACGGTGCCCTTGGCAGCAAGATCGAAAATATTCTTTTCCCGAACCCGCTTGTCCGCCCAAACCCGAACTCGAACCCATCACAACTCCCCATCCTCGGTAAAGCACCAAGTTCTTTTATCAATCTCGGCCCTTGGCATAACAGCTCCCCACTCGATCTCAGTGACCTTCGTGGCAAAGTCATCCTCGTCGACTTCTGGACGTACAGCTGCATCAACTGCATCCGCACACTTCCATATATCCAAGGCTACTGGGAGCGATTTTCTCCTTCCGGAAAATTTGTTTTGATTGGCGTGCATACGCCCGAGTTCACCTTCGAGAAGAGCGAAAAGAATGTCGCGATGGCGATCAAAGAACACGGTCTCACATATCCGATCGCGCAGGATAATGATTTCGGAACGTGGAATGCTTTTGAAAACCACTACTGGCCCGCGAAGTATTTGATCGATGCGAATGGAAACATTCGCTACGTGCATTTCGGTGAGGGAAACTATGAGGAGACGGCGCGGGCGATTGAGAGTTTGCTTGAAGAAATGGGAGCGTCCCTCGTGGTTCGACAGGCTCACCATGACACGGCTCGGGATGACACTGCTCAGGATGTCACTTCGAGCTCTGTCGAGAAGCCAATCACGCGGGAGACGTATTTGCATTCCCGCAGTTGGGATTCGTTTGGTAACAGCCACGGGGCACCGAATGATCGAGTGCTGCACTACCAAATCCCCGCTTCACTCCAGCTTCACCATTTCTATCTCGGAGGAACATGGCAACTGGTCGATGATGAACGACAAGTCTTGCAAAGTTCCAGCGGCGCGATCGCAATCCGTGCGACTGCCGGCGAAGTGAACTTAGTGCTCGGGCTCGAAGAAGGTGCAGCTCCCATCACCGCAGATGTCACGATCGACGGTAAGAAAGGCAGGTCATTCACGATCGATCGCCACGATCTTTATAATGTATTCAAAGGAGCCTACGGCGAGCATGATGTCGTCCTCACGCTCCACGGAAAAGGAGTGGAAGCCTTCGCATTCACCTTCGGCTCATGATCGACCTCTTCCTCCACCTCGACACGCATCTGCAAAACGTCATCACGACGTATGGCGTGCTCACGTACGTGATTCTCTTTCTCATCATCTTCTGCGAAACCGGTCTGATCGTGACACCGTTTCTCCCCGGCGATTCTCTTCTCTTTGCAAGCGGGGCGTTTGCGGGCATGGGAGATCTGAATCTGCTCGTGCTCTTCGTTCTGCTTTCCTTCGCAGCACTCCTTGGAAACATCGTCAACTATCACGTCGGAAGACTCCTCGGCGAGCGCGTGTTTAAAGATACCAACAGAATTTTGCGTCGGTCGTACTTACTCCGCACGCATGCATTTTATGCGACGTACGGAGCAAAAACGATCGTACTCTCGCGCTTTGTCCCGATCATCCGCACGGTCGCACCGTTCGTCGCGGGGGCGGGCACCATGTCTCCGCAGACATTCCATACCTACAACCTCATCGGGGGGGTCAGTTGGGTGGGGCTGTTTATTTTCGGGGGGTACTTCTTCGGGAACATTCCCTTCGTGCAAGAACATTTCACCACCGTGATCATGGCGATCATCGTGCTCTCGCTCGTTCCCCCCATAGTTTCGTACATTCGAGAAATGCGAACCCGAGCGCGCCGATCATGAGCAGGAGCGTGAGCGAAGCCACGGGTAGTCGCACCAACCCAAACGGAATCGCAAGGGATGTTGTAAGGAGTGCCGCCTGCAGCACGAGCGGAAGGAGAGCGGCCCAGAGCAGGGAGCGATTCGAGAGTACACCCATACGCCAGAGCGGGTGATGGCTCCGGCTGTGGAACGCAAGCAGGAGTTCAAAAAAAATCGAGAATGTGAAGACGATGGTGCGGGCAGCGTCGATCGGCATGCCGCTTCGCAGCGCCCACAAAAAGAGCAGCAGCGTGAGACCGCACGATGTGAGCGCCGCCGTGAGCACATACCCCCACTCCCCCGTAAAGAGCTGCTCCGATCGCTTGCGGGGAGGGCGTCGCATAATGCCCGGCTCCTCGCGTTCGAGTCCAAGTGCGAGCGCGGGAAGTCCGTCCGTCATCAAGTTAATCCAGAGAATGTGAATGGGCAGCAGCGGCAAGGGCAAGCCGATGATCACGGTCAGTGTGAAGAGAATCATCTGTCCGAGATTCGCGCGGACGAGGTACAGAATAAATTTCCGGATGTTGTCGTACATGCGGCGCCCCTCGCGAATCGCGCGGACAATCGTCGCGTAATTATCATCGGTGAGGATCATGCTCGCCGCTTCGCGCGCGACTTCCGTGCCATCGCGCCCCATCGCGATCCCGACGTCCGCCGCTTTGAGCGCGGGTGCATCATTCACGCCGTCGCCCGTCATCGCAACGATTTCGCCATTTGCCTGCAGAGCCTGCAAGATTGCGATCTTGTGTTGCGGAGAAACGCGCGCAAAGATCGAAACCGAGCGCACCGTTTCTCGAAGCATGTCCGGCGTCAAGGTAGTCAACATGGCATGATCAACAACGTGACCCCCCATACCGACTTGCCCTGCGATCGAGAGCGCGGTATCCGGACTGTCACCCGTAATCATGATCGTGCGAATGCCTGCACGCTTCGCTTCCTCAAGCGCCGCCGTCACCGCCTCACGCGGAGGATCTTCCATTCCCATGAGTCCCACAAATCGCACGACGTCTCCCGTGCCCGCTGCCATCGCAAGGACACGCAGACCGTTGCGTGCCATCAGTGCGCTCTGCTCCAAAATTTGATCTTCATCGATGTCGCGGCAAAGCGTGATCACGCGTTCGGGTGCGCCTTTGATGTACGAAACCCCGGCATGGCGCGTACGCATGTACTTCGCTTCCGAGGTGAACGGTACTTCTTCCTCATCCCAAGGGATACGCTCTATTCCTTGCTCTGCGGCATACCGGAGCAACCCAAGTTCGGTCGGGTCTCCGAGGTCGGGTAACTGTGCACGATTGCAGGAGGCGGCGATTTGCAGAAGCAGCTTTACGTTATCGGAGTGAGGCGCGGCCTGTTTCTCCTGCGTGGTCACCCAGATCTCCCGCACCTTCATACGATTCTCCGTGATCGTGCCCGTCTTGTCGCTGCAAATCACCGTGATACTGCCGAGGGTTTCGAGTGCATCGAGCCGCATGACGAGCGCGTGCATGGCGGCCATCCGCCGTACGCCCATGGCTAAACACGCAGTCACAACCGCAGGGAGCCCTTCCGGCACCGCAGAAACCGCCAGGCTGACCGTGAGGAGTACGACATCCAACAATTTTGCGCCGCGCGCACTCAATATAATCGCAAGCGTCAAACACAGAACCGTCACAAGAATGCCGACGATGCCGCTGAACCGTTTCATGCGCTCTTCGAGCGGCGTCGGCGGCGACTCAGCTTCCAAAACCATGGTCGCAATTTCGCCGATCGCGGAGTGGGTCCCGGTTGCGGTCACCATCGCCTCTCCGGAGCCCATCGTCACAAGCGTCCCGGCAAAAACCATCGATCGTTGGTCCCCCATCGGAGCTTCCGGTTTTGTCGGTGACGTATGTTTGGCCACAGGCAAACTTTCGCCCGTCAGACTCGATTCATTGATCTCCAAGTGCGACACGCTGAGCAGTCGCGCATCCGCAGCGATTTTGTCGCCCGTTTCCAAGATGATGATATCGCCAGGAATGAGCTCTCGTGACGGAATGAAATACTCTCTACCACCTCTTCGCACACGGGTCTGCGGCGACGCCAATTTCTTCAGTCCCGCGAGCGCCTGCTCTGATCGAAACTCCTGCACAAATCCGAGTGCGGCGTTGAGCACGAGAATGAGAACAATCGCGATGATATCGATGGAATTTTCGAGGCTTGCGTTCCCTTCCAGCAGCCGGATCACGATCGTAAGCAGGAGCGCGCCCAGCAAAATATATATGAGGACATCTTGAAATTGACGTCGCAGGAGAGACCACAAAGATTTTTCTCGTTGCGGCAGTTCGTTCCAACCATACGATGCACGCGCAGCGGTCACCGCGGCATCATCAAGCCCCTGCAAAGAACTCCCCATGCGCCGCAGCGCCTCCTCTGTCGTGAGCGAAAAATACATCGCACGTAGTCTAGTGTGTCATGGTGAGCGCGTCGAACCACATTATTTCCCAGCGCGTCGGCGCTCGGTATCCGTGAGGAGTTTTTTACGGAGCCGTATGCTCACGGGTGTGATCTCCACCAATTCATCGTCCGCGATGTATTCGAGCGCCTGCTCGAGCGTCATCGGCTTCACCGGGGTCAAGGTAATCGCTTCATCGGCACCGGAAGAGCGCATATTACTCAGCTTCTTTCCTTTCGTCACGTTCACGACGAGGTCCTGATCTTTGCTGCTCTCTCCGATGATCATTCCTTCGTAGATTTTGGTTTGCGGGGTAATAAACAGCTGTCCGCGCTCTTGGATTTTCCAGAGATCGTACCCCGTTGCTTCACCATTGAGCATCGACATCATCGATCCGCGTGTCCGTCCGGGCAAATCGCCCTTGTATGGCGCATACTCAAGGAATGAGTGATTCAGGATTCCTTCCCCGCGCGTTTCGATGATGAAATCTCCGCGAAATCCAAGGAGTCCCCGCGTGGGGACTTTGAATTCCATGCGCGTATGATTGTTTTCGGTACGCATGTCGACAAGTTCACCCTTGCGGCGGTTCATCATGTCGATCACTGAGCCTCCACTCGCTTCGGGCACATCAATGATCACCTGTTCGATGGGTTCCTCCTTGCCATTCTTGCCATCACGCATGATGACCTGCGGGCGGCTGACTTGGATCTCGAATCCTTCGCGGCGCATTTGCTCGAGTAGCACCGAGAGGTGCAGTTCGCCGCGTCCTGAAACTTGGTAACTGTCGCTGTTTTCGACTTCCTCCACGTGGAGTCCGACGTTCGTCTCGCGCTCTTTCTCAAGTCGCGCCTTGATGTGTCGCGTCGTTACAAGTTTTCCCTCCTTGCCTGCAAACGGGGAATTATTTACCATGAAGGTCATCGTGATCGTCGGGGGGTCGATGTTGATCGCGGGCAAGACCTCCGCTGTGGCATCGGTTGTAATCGTTTCACCGACGTAGATGTCAGGGATACCGGCAAGCACCACAATATCGCCAGCCGAAGCCTTGTCCGTTTCGACTCGCTTGAGACCCTGGTATTCGAATATTTTGCTGATCTTGCCACTTCGCGTTTTGCCATCGGCCTCCCTCACAAAAACCGCATCACCGGTGCGAGCAATTCCTTCATAGACTCTGCCTATTGCGAGACGCCCGACATAATTGTCGTACCCGAGGCTGCTCGGTTGCATTCGAAAAGCCGCTTCGGTCTTTTGCTCGGCAGGCGGCACGTGCGACATAATCGTTTCAAAGAGCGGCGTTAAGTCCGTCGAGGTATCTTCCAGTTTTTTCTTCGCCATTCCTTCGCGAGCGATTGCAAACACATAGGGGAAATCCAGCTGCTCGTGACTTGCGCCAAGGGTCACAAAGAGATCGAAGACCATGTCGAGGACTTTCAGGGCGCGTGCCGCAGGCTTATCAATTTTATTTATTACGACAATCGGCTTCAGACCTAACTGTAGCGACTTTTTAAGAACAAATTTTGTCTGCGGCATAGGCCCTTCTTGTGCGTCTACGAGAAGGAGCACCGAGTCTACCGTGCGCAGAATTCGTTCGACTTCCGACCCGAAATCCGCATGGCCGGGGGTATCGACGATGTTGATCTTGCAATCTTTGTAATGGATCGATGCATTTTTTGCATAGATCGTAATCCCCCGCTCGCGCTCCTGGTCGTTACTGTCCATGATCAATTCACCCATCTCTTCATGCGCCGCAAATGCGCCCCCCTGCTTAAGGAGGTTATCAACCAGCGTGGTCTTGCCGTGGTCCACGTGGGCTATGATGGCAATATTGCGGATTTGCATACAAAAAAATCAGATACTCCATTGTACCCTTAAAACTCTTCACGAGCAATGCTTCCTCTCCTCTGAAAGCAGCCATTTCTTTCTCGCCCTACCTCCAACATAATTGCCGATCCCACCCGATGCCGGGACCACGCGATGGCAAGGAATGACAACTAAAAGAGGATTTCGCTTGAGCGCAGATCCCACCGCGCGAGCAGCGCGAGGATGCCCGATCGCTTTCGCGATCTCCCCATAGGTGCACGTTTGCCCGGAAGGAATCTTGCAAACAGCTCTCCATACCTTTTTCTGAAAAGGAGTGCCGCACATTTCCTGTTGTTTCATACGATCGTGATCGTATAGCATCCTCCCCTCCTATGCACATGCGTGCCACTGATGCACCAAATGGCCACCCCGAAGCGCCGATCCGCTTCGTGTATAGCCCTGCATTTGACGACCCCAAAATGGAAAAGGACATTCTCGGGCCGGAGCCTGAGGGCGTTCGAAACGATCCTATCGATCTTTCGAAGGAGATGGATGGTTACCTGCGTTCCTTGTATCAGATGCCACTGCTCACCAAAGAACAGGAGCTGTATTTATTTCGACGAATGAATTACGACAGGTACAAAGCAGATACGCTGCGCGCCGCACTGTGCCGCTGCAGGGCAATCGATCCTGTCATCGAACTGTTTGTGAAAGAAAACATTGAGCAGCATTTGGATGATGCCACACACATCCATGATCGCATCGTGAACGCAAACCTCCGACTCGTTGTGTTCGCCGCAAGAAAATACATCGGGAAAATGGGATTAGACTTCGACCAACACTTCTGGGAGTTTGTGAGTGACGGCAACGTCGCACTGATGAGAATGGTCAATGCGTTTAACTATGCAAATGGCAATAAATTCAGCACCTATACATTCCGAGGCCTTTTTAAAACGTTCACGCGACCGATGCAAAACGACCATACATTCGCTGACCATCATACGCAATTGGATGACGAAGTTTGGGATGCTCAGGCCGCTCCTCCGCATTGCGACGAACGAACATATGTGCGACACATTGGAGAAGTGCGGAGCTGTATTAAAGACCTGCTGCCTGCGGTGCCCGGACGAACGAGAAAAATGATCATCGAACATGCCGGAGTGAATGAAAATGCGGAATTCGCCACCTGTTACAAACGTAAACAACAAACTCTCGATCAACTCGGTGATTATTTTGACTCAGAGAAACAGAACATTCAGCAGATCATCAAGGGGGCACTCCCGCGAATGGAAAAGTACGCCAAAGATCACGGAATTAAGGAGCCGGAACTCATTGAGGTGACATGAACGTATTGTTCCTCATATAAAAAACAGTCCTTTACTTAAGCCCCAATACTCTATACTGTTTTCAGCTCTCGGAACGGTCTCAAAGACTAATGAGGAAGTTCTTTCACAATCAACGGAGAAATAGTGTACGCACAAAGCTACAACAAGTTTATCCCCACAAACGAAAGGAATGAATGAAGATGAGTGAATACCTGTCTCTTGTCGCAAATTCTGGTCAGGTCAATACACCACCTGGCAGCTACAACACCATTAAGGAGTGGATAGCACATTCATTTCTTGGTCCCCATTCTCGAGTACTTGAAATTGGTTGTTCGACCGGTTTCATTAGCATCGAAATTGCGCGCTATGCTCAATCGAGGTGCTATGGCCTTGACCTGCACGAACAAAGCATAAACGTTGCGAGAAAGAACACAGATCGTTATGTTCAGAATCTTGTAACTTTCCAATGCGGGGATGCAGGGCAATTACCATTCAATGAACATGAATTCTCTCATGTGATTATTGGTGGGCATTTGCCATTTGTGCCTTCTGAAGTGAGACAACAACATATCCAACAGGCTGTTCGGATTGTTAGACCCTGGGGCTATGTACTCACTGCATTGTATTTCTACAAGTCACCACCACCACAAAATCTTATCGATGAGTTCAATTTGGAAGTAGGTACCAAGCTCGTCGCCGAAAACGATTACTCCTATTGGAACAATCTTTTCGAGAGTCAACGCCTGCTCCTCGAATATGAATCTATGCACGAAGTTGTGCCTGCCGATTCGAATCGAACTCAAACGTACCTCGAACACTTGGAGCCAACATCAAGAAAAGCATGGGAAAAACGACTCAGGCTCTTTAATGAAAACGGGGCCTACTTGAATTACTTCGTGCGTGTCTACAGAAAATTGCCGGAACAAGACGGACTGATGCTTCAGATTCCGAGAGGGGGAATCTACCAAACCAAGCAGATATCACAGAAATCGTTTTGACTGACTTGGTGCAAATTTGGCTCAGGCGGCTCGGAGTTACTCCGAACCGCCTTTTTTTATGTACGAATCAATCCCGTCATACAGACGATACCCCGTTTCATATCTTGGAGGTATGAACATTGTCTAGTATCCTGCAAGTGAGAAAAATACTTCCAGATTATGTATACGATTCATCCAGCAAAAATCAAAAAAGGCGATACGATCGGGGTGGTGTCGCCTTCATCTCCAGCCGCAGCAATGTGCCCAAGACGCCTCCGACGGGGTCAGGATGAGCTAGAGAAACTTGGTTTTAAAGTAAAACTGGGCAAGTACGTTTCAGAACATTACAAACACATGGCTGGGACAGTGCAACAACGGATAGAAGACTTGCACACTATGTTTGCGGATGACGAAGTAAAAACCATTATCTGCACGATTGGTGGTCTGAATTCCAACCAATTGCTGGAATCATTGGATTACGATCTCATCCAAGCTCACCCGAAGATCTTCATCGGATTTAGTGATATCACTGCTCTTCTCAATGCAATCTATGCCAAAACTGGTTTGGTGACTTATTTGGGTCCAGCTCTCCTTCCTCAATTTGGTGAGTTTGGAGGCATATTGCCATATTCTTGGAAATACCTAGAAAAAGTACTCATGCAGACCGAAAGTTTTCACATTGAGGCTTCCGCCGAATGGACGGATGAATTTACTCCTTGGGACAAAGAAGATGACCGTCTGCGAAACATGAGAGCAAATGAGGGAATCAAGGTATTCAAACCAGGGAAAGCATCGGGCATTATGGTTGGCGGAAATGTCGGTACGTTACTGCTTTTGAACGGCTCTCCTTACATGCCAAGTCTGCAAGACGTAATTCTTTGTGTGGAAGAGGATGAAGTGGAAACTCCCGGAACAATAGACCGGCTCTTCACTCAGCTACGACACATCGGTGCATACTCAAAAATTAAAGGAATGCTTATCGGGCGTTTCAATAGCAAAGTGGGCTTCAAGAAAGAGGACTCACTTGAAGACATTTTGCTCGCGACCACGGCAGGCTTTGACTTCCCTATACTCTACGATCTGGATTTCAGTCATACAGACCCAATGATTACTATTCCTATTGGAGGGAAATGCGATATAAACACGGAAGATAAAAGCATCGTCTTCTCATCTTTTATTCAATAACTCAACAATTATCCTCCTCATGACACATAAAAAAAGGGCTGCAGCAAAGGCTGCAGCCCTGGTTTACACATTGTCACGAAAGGAACCGATCTTTACGGTGCGAGCCTGTTGGGACCGCGGTAGAGATAGGTCACCTCACGAACGTTTTTGACATTGAGGAGGACCATGAGCATGCGCGTGAGCCCGAACCCGTAACCTCCATGCGGCGGGCAGCCGTACCTGAAACAGTCCAAGTAATGCTTGATCGGCTCCAAGGTCAGGCCCTTCTCCTGTGCCTGCTGTACGAGGATATCGTACCGATGTTCACGCTGAGCACCCGTCGTCACCTCGAGCCCCTTCCAAAGAAGGTCGAAGCTTTTGGTGATGGTGGGCTTGTCCGCATGCCGCATGTGGTAAAACGGACGCACCGAGGTTGGATAGTCAGTCACGAATACGAATTCGTGGCCCGTCTGCTCTTTGATATGAGCACAAATTTGACGCTCTCCTTCGGGGTCAAGGTCACCCTTGGTTTCCGATGAGAGAACATGACCGCGTTTCGCAAGAATCGCATATGCTTCCTCCATGGTAATATGCGGAAATGGCACTGTTGGGACGATCACTTCGACTCCAAAGTGCCTCGTAATGGCTTCGCCATAGTCGTCCTTGAGAGACCGGAGCACGTATTGCAGCCACAGCTCCTCGAACTTCATGACATCATGGTGGGACTCGATCCACGACAGTTCCAAATCCACACTCGTAAATTCCGTGTCGTGACGTGATGTGAATGACGGATTGGCACGGAACACAGGACCAATCTCGAACACACGATCGAACCCGGCCGACATCGCCATTTGTTTGTAGAACTGAGGCGATTGTGCAAGGTAGGCTGTTCCATCAAAGTATTTCACGCTGAAAAGTTCAGCGCCAGATTCGCTTGGGCTCCCCATGAACTTCGGCGAGTGGATCTCGATGAAGTTATTTTCCATCCAATACAGACGCATGGCATGCTCCGCCGCCGTTTGTACCTGAAAGATCAGGTGATTTGCAGGCTGCCGCAGATCGAGAAAACGCCAATCGAGACGCAGATCCAAACCTGATTCATTGGTAATGGGAAGCTGGGGTGGTGCGGCGTTGACAGTGATGAGATCATCGATCGCAATCTCAATACCGCCCAGCCTGATCTTCTCGTTAGCAACAACGACACCCGTTAATTCCACTGCAGTTTCTGCGGTGAGAGCCGAAATAACGGAGCTCAATGCATCGCCTTTCTGCTCGCGAACAACTTGAACGCAGCCGGTGTGATCGCGCACCACAACAAATTGCATTTTCTTCTGATCACGGATGGTCTGTGCCCACCCTTTTACGCAAACAGTCTGACCAATGGCACCCTTGAGCTCACCAATAAGTGTACGCTTCATGATAAGTTTCCTTTTTGGAGACAGGCAGAATCAGTGTTCTTCACCACAAGATGAAGAACGCACCTACCGACAAGGTGAGGCGCAAACAAAAATTAGGGGATGATCTTGCGACGGAAGATGCGAGGAAATGGAATGGTGTCCCGCACGTGAGGTATGTCAAGAAGCCAGCGGATGAACCGCTCCAGCCCCATACCAAACCCTCCGTGGGGCACGCATCCAAACTCACGCAATTGTCGCACCCAATCATAGCGCGGATCTCCGAACTTTCCCTTTTCCCTCATACGCTCATCGAGCTCTGAGAGATCGTGTATCTTTTCGGCAACGCCAAGCAATTCACCGTACCCGCCCGTAGCGATGAGATCGGCCGTCCTTGTGAGACGGGGATCGAACTTATCTATCACATAGGGAAACGGTTCGATCTTACGCGGGATACCTGTGATCCAAAAAGGAGAAACAAACTGCTGAGACAGTGCTTGCTCCTCTGCAGATCCCAGGCTCGTACCAAATTCGAATGGAATGCCCAGCTGGTGGAGACGTTCGATGGCTTCCACATAGCTGATGCGTGGAAACGGCGTTGCGAGGCCGTGCGCACATATTTTCTTGCCTAAAATGCTGGCAATTTCATCACACTCGTCCAAGCAAAACGCCACCATCTGACTGATCAGATCCTCGACGACAGCGATGAGATCATCGAGATCCACCCATGCGAGCTCGGCCTTGATATGCCAGTACTCCATGAGATGGCGTTTGCTGCGGGTTTCTTCTGCACGAAAGCTCGGCCCCATGTTGTAGACGTTTTCGAACGCATGAATTGCACTCTCAAGGTAGAAACCAACGCATTGGGTGAGAAACACACGTTCATCATCGACATCGAGCGACATTGCGGTTCCGTCTTCATAGAGCGGAACAGGTGTCAGAACTGGTGCTGTAATTTCAACAAAACCTTTCCCACGGAACCATCCGTGAATAGCACCCATCAGCAGGTGACGAAATCGCAGGATCGCTGCCAGTTTATCGTTGCGGAGATAGAGGTGACGATGGCGTATTAGATGATCCGCCAAATTTCCGTCGAGTATGTCAATATTGCTCCGTGGCCGCGGACTGAACTGCTTGTTCGCCTGTCCAATGATCTCAATGGAATCAACATGCATTTCAAATCCCTGAGGACCATGCATGATATCCCCTTGAACGGATACAGCGGATTCCAGCGGAACTGTTTTAGCGATAGTGAAAGTGTCAGAAATGACTTCAGTATGGCTTTTGATAGCAACTGTTGTCTGACCTTCAGTTTCCTCTAGCTGACTTCCTTTCACGACCACTTGAATAGCCCCAGTGGAATCGCAGATATCGAGAAACACGAGTTGGCCCATGTCCCTCCTTGCTTTAATCCACCCCAAAAGTGTGACTGCTGTCCCCTCCCGCTTGCTGCCACGCAGCAAGTCTCTAACGTAGAGCGTTTTCATAGTCTCCTCCTAACCGATGGTGACAATGAGCAAGTTTCCGCTACAAGGCAGAAACCCTTGCCTACCAACCACAAGGCTGGTTGCAACATGCATTATTAGTATTATTTCATAATAAAGTCAAATAAATGCTACAGACCGGCTTTATGTAGAAAGAGTACGTTCCACCCACACATAGAACATTCAGCAATGCTTTCCTGAAGCCAAAAAATACAGATTCCATTTTTGGATCGTGACGCTGCCATCTTCTGATCGTCCTTCGTTTCCTATGTGATAGGGGCATCTTTTCCCCCTGCTCCATGACGAAGCAATCGTTGAGTCCCGCAGACATCGATGCGGTCTTTGCATCGGGTGTTGATTTCTTTGATCCGAAGGAATGGACGCCGAACTCTCCGGCAAAAAAAATATCCGGCGCGACACGAAGGCGAATCAGCCGAGCGAATTTCGGTGCATCCGAACGCCTCGAGCCTCGCCAGTACCTCTCCGGAGTGGCCGCAGAGGTATCGATTGAAAATGATCGGACAACTGCGGCGACCGCGCTGGAGCAAGCGGAGCAACACCTCGTCGATGCGACGGCCGCGGTTCTTCGCGATACCTCATCGCTCGCCGCGGCGGAGAACGCCTTGAATATGGCACAAGCACAACTCATCCAGGCGCAGCAGGCGCCCGCAGAGTCTATAGCGGTAACACAGGCAATCAGGGCGACTGCAACCGGAGCGCAGGAGTATGCCAGCCCGGACTATGCCGAGGGACATAATAGCCAATCCGGAAGGCAGCTTGGATGGATGATCTTCGGGCAACAGTACCATGCACCGACCGGCCGCTTCTACACGTGGAGGTCGGGGCTGACCTTCGACACAGCGGGCCTCCCCGACGACGCCGTCATCACCGATGCAAAACTCAAGATCGTTCCGTACGACAAGAACGATGTATCGAATCGCAAGCCGCAAGCGATCCTTGTTCCCCTCTCGTCCGGTAGTACGGCGCTCGGCTCTCTCGGGTATGACGCCGTGACGCTCAATCGGGTCAATGTGCTGACCTTGAATAACGCCGGCAAGTTGGCGATCAATAAGACAGGCCCCACGGCATTTGCTCTCCGGACCGATCAAGAGATCGCGGGCGAGCCGCCGCGGACCGACGGGAACAATCTCTACTTCTTCCAAGTACGGGGCAAAGACTCGCCTGACGAGCAGCCAATCTTGGAAGTAACCTACACAGCGACAACCCGAAGCGGCGTGACAACTGCGGAGCTCTCTTTGAAAAATGCGCAGGATGCTGTGAACGCTGCCAACGCTACATTCACTGCATCGCAAATTGCGCAAGCGGCGGCACGGAACGTACGCGATGCCGCGAAGCAATCCGTTGACGCACTGAGTGCGCGCACTCCTGCACTCGATACAGAGATTCGCAATCAATGGATCAATGAACTCACGACCGCGCTCACCGAAACATTCGCTGCCGAGCAGGCTCTGGAAACACAGCAGGTGAAGTATCCAAAGTTATACGTCACCGCAGATACGTCGACGAACGATCGCATTGTCTTCAATGTTCGCTACCGCACGCCCGATCCGAATACCGAGATTGTCGGCAGAGTCTTCCAGAATGGAACATTTGTAGATTTCACCTCCACCTCTGCCGTAAGTGAGCACGGTATTGCCGATGCCATATGGCGCCCCTCGTACAATCGCGGGAACGGACAGGTGTTCTTCATCATGCGTAACCGCACGACAGGTCAAGTTCTCGATCAAGTGTCCTTCTTCTGCCCCGACAATCGCGAGGCACGGCTCGAGACACCGCAGTTGCCCTTTGAGCAGGAGGAGCAGGGGAGGCTCAGCGAAAATCCGATCACGCCCGATCTCAAAGTGGTGGGCATGCAAGGACCAAACGTCCTCGTTGCATATCAAACACCGAAGGATACCGCCCAGGTCCACATTGACGGTGGCGGAATGCTCTCATGGCAAACGATCACGCAAGCCGGAGGAACGAATTTCAGCCTGGGGCGGGTGACCTTCAATGTTGCTCGTCCCGCAGGCACCTACAATCTCATTCTCACCGATGCCCATGGCATGGTCCAAAAAAGCGTCCCCGCATCGTGGGATGGTACGTCGCTGCACCTCATAAATAGTGGTGATCAGTGGCAAGGGAACAGTGCACTGATCCAAAATAATCAAACAGCAACAGATTTCAGAAATATCGGCTTACTCCCGAACATCGACATCGATGATCCTGTTGTTCGAAATATCCAACAAAGCAACCTTTACATCGCGACCGGAACGCTCCCCGCGAACTTAAACTTCTACTACCCGACGGATCGCATCATGAGTCTCTATAATAGTATGAGTCCACGACCTGCGCTCGATACGTTGACCAATAATTTCCAAGTCTACGGTCAGGCTGTCGGCGACATTGTGAAGGCGGCCCTCGAAGTCTTCATCGGCATCGAACACGGCAGAAATGAGGTGGAGCTCCGGCAGCAGCTGCAAAATGTGATCAATGGGAACGCAAACAAACCTGCGGTCCAGTGGCTGCGCCAAGACGGCGTTGGTGTGAACTTCCCCGACCTCGGCGCTTCACTAGAGATCGGGAAGATCCTGTTTCGGCAGGAATGGGAACACTTGATGCAGATTCGTCTGGATGTCGCGGCGCAGCGCGATTGGCAGGTGCAGCAGCGAGAGGGCGGTCTTCGTGAAACGGCAGCGGGGCAGTGGGTGGTAGCCTCAGGCATGCCCTCACCGGAACTTGCGACGATGACCCGGAGTCAGATCAATACCGCGACGAAAGTTCGTCTGGTACTGGAACATTCACCAAATCAGGTGATTGCAAGGATCAATGGCCAGCACAAAAACGAAGTGGCCATTCTTTCTGCCAGGACACCTATTGCAGAACAACAAAATGCTGTTCGCACATTTGCGATGGGAGTTGTCGATGAAACATTGCGCGCACCGAATTCTGAATACGATCTGAGTACTCTTAGTTTCAACGACCGCGAGTTCCCTATCAATCTTGTTCCCAATGGCACTGCGACCGTGACATTCCGCTTGGATCGACCGACAATGATGAATGCATGGATCGAGCCTGGAAAAGATGGAAGCATTCAAGGTTCGTCCATTACGTATCCCACCCTTGCACCGAATCTTTCCCTCACGCTCGTTGGTGGACCCAATAACATCTCTTACCTATCCGACAAGCAAAATGGCAGTGCAGAGACTGTGAGTTCCGTGTTGCCCGCCGGTCAGTACACGATACTGATTGCTGATCACACCAACTATCCTTCTCCGGTCGGATTTGGACCCACAGATCTGAGTCATGTTCAATTACCGGTGATCACTCTGCACACGAGTCCGAGGGAATACAACACTACAAGGATTGAAGGACGAGTTAGCATCGAAGGAAATATGGATTCGATGCCAGTGAGTATGAGTGTGGCGGAGTTTAAACCAGATGGGCAGAGAAAAGTTTTCGGAGTTGATGCGATTAATACACTGGATCCTAATAAGCCTGTATGCATTATTGTTCATGGAATGAATAGTAACGAGGGAGCCACCCCTATCAATGAATTAGCGAAAGCACTGAAAACGTCCGTTGGAACTAGCATGCAAATAGTCACCGTTGATTGGAATAAAGCTGCAAAAGATCCGCTATTCATCGGACGCGATGCTCGATGGACGGAAGTCATTGGTCAATGGACTGCACGACAACTGATTGCAGCAGGCTTTGAGCCACTGTTGATCAATGGTGCAGGCCATAGTCATGGCACCTTTGTACTTTGGGCAATGGCAAAGGAAATTATGAAGCTAACGGATGGCAAGCAAATGAATGCACTTGTCGCACTCGATGCAGCGGGAAATGTTCCCTCTATTTCAGACTTTGATCACACGAAAGTTGATTTCGCCGCAGTTTCACGCAATGCATTGGCATTTGAGAGCGCATTTGGAACAGATTCGGATCGACTGGCAGGTACGGCGGACACTGCATTCCATATCAATTCCCCATCAACATCCAGCCCCATTACAGAACATCAGCTCGGACTTACAACATTTGTATCAATTGTAAATCATGAACGAACGACACCAGGTCAATTCTCCGAATATTTCTCGCTCCAACAGATCATGGTCCCTGCAGAAAATAGAGTGCAACCCTATGCGAAAAATAAATACAATGGAGTCTTCGAAGGCATCATTGATATTGGAGTCACTCCCATAGAAAAATCCGATGG
This sequence comes from Candidatus Peribacteria bacterium, assembly GCA_023245865.1. Classification (GTDB taxonomy): domain Bacteria; phylum Patescibacteriota; class Gracilibacteria; order Peribacterales; family Peribacteraceae; genus JAHFJN01. The sequence continues at coordinate 22,600 of JAHFJN010000001.1, read as the reverse complement.
AACCTACTACCAAGCAAATCCGTCGGATCTTTACTTCAAGAGAGTTGGAGATGAAGTGGAAAAAGCCGTACTCTTTAACGCACTTCCATGAAGTACATTGCACTCATCATTAAATGGGGGGCGGGGATACTTGCAACTCTGGTGGCTCTCATCGTCCTTCCCCCCGTGATTCTCGAACTCTGCGGATTCTATGTTTTTCATCCCGGCTGGGAGGTCGCTGAAATTTTGGTGAAGGAGCATAAGGATGTAAATGAATGCAAAAAGATTAAGGAGGTACCATGGAACTTCGGCGGGCCATCAGCAGGCCTAAGAAGACTGGATTGTATTCATGATTTTGCTTCATTGACGAAAGATCCAGCTATTTGCGGAAAATTGCCTCCATCTGAATTAGTTTTAGCATGCTTAAGTGATATCGGTGGAAAAATTTTCGCAGGGCAACCTTGCAGTGGCACACTTGGAAGCAACGAGGTTCTCTGTATCGAGAACGAAAGTGGAAAATTTACAAAAATTGATGAACCCCAGCTACAAAATTGCATGCGATACAAGCGCACAGATTTACAAGATTGGTGTTTCCAAACACGTACATATCAATATGAAAATGTATATGAATGCAGCCTCATTAAGAATCTTGCTGTGCGAGATCAATGTGAAAATGGATACGCCTTCAAACAAAAAGATCCAACGCTTTGTTCAGCAGTCAAAGATCTAAAACGTAGAGACTATTGCAATATTCGGATCAATACCTGGCTCAAATATCCTGAGCTTCGTTCATCCTTCTATTTCGGCATATCAGTGCCAATTGATTAGCCTCATGCTCCTCATCCCCACCACAATCGGGCCATCTTTCATCCAAGGCATTGGACTCTTTGCAGCAACAGATATACCCAAAGACACAGTCATTTGGAAGTGGGATCCGTCGCTGGATATGGAAATCTTATGGTCTACAGCCCTTACCTGGCCACAACCGGCCCAAGAATTCTTACACACTTATGCCTACAGAAATGTAGAACATCAAACATGGATGCTCTGCGGAGATGCGACACGACATATGAATCATTCATTCAAGCCAAATGTACATAGCCAAGGACCATATGGAGAGGACATTACCATGCGAGATATTCAGAAAGGCGAAGAGCTCACGATCGACTACCGACAATTTGACCCGGATTTCGAAAGAGAGTCAGAGAACTATCATTAAAATGGGCTGATAACTACAAAACCTTATACCTACCACAAAATAGTATGGATCTTCAATATTTAGGACATAGGCAAGATCATACTAGTAGTGCTATCGCGATGACTGCTAATACCAAACCCATTTCTTGTTTGATGCTTAGGGCATCTTTGAATAAAAAAATGCCGACAAGAATTGTACCAATAAGTAAAAACATATTCACTAAGCCAGAACTTACAGACACGGTTTTACTGCGTGTTAATAAACCGAAAAGTATATATCCAATAGGAGCCAACACAAAAACACCAACTATAGAGTACAAACTGTTAAACCTCGCCCAATTCGTACTAAGATAATCGCAATAAACGAAAAGGGCAGCCGAAATGAATATTAACAGCCATTGATAGAGAAGTTGCATACTTAGGCAATAGTACGTTAAATTGAAACATATAGCTATTCACCCTACTATACTATATCGCAGTTGTATACTCTGTATTCACCCATCAATCAATGAAGACGAACAAATCAATAATGGATTTTTCATCTGTAAATAATTTTGCTGTCAGGTATTTAAATACATATTATCGAGTAGTCGATAGTGATGAAGTTGCAATAACAAAATTTCTTGTGAGACAATATCGAAAAATAAATCGAAATGTTGAAATACTAGAAATTGGTTGTGGCCCTACTATACATCATTTGATTCCAGCCATACCTTACGCAAAAAAAATAGTAATGGCAGATTTTTTAAACGAAAATCTTTATCAAATAAAAAAATGGATCGATCGGGATATTACAGCTCATAATTGGAATAATTTTACTAAATTGGCCTTGCAGTTTGAAGGGGTAAATGCCTCGATAGAAGAGATCGCTATTAGAGAAAATAAATTACGTTCACTGATCAATTTAGCTCATTGCAATTTGATGAAAGATTCACCTCTAGATGGCTATTCTCAATTTTCAATAGTATGTTGCTTTTATTGTGCTGAGGAAGTCGGCATATCTAAGTTAGAGTGGGCAAATGTAATTAGGAGAGTGGCATCATTGATTTTGCCTGGAGGATATCTATTTTTGGTCTCTTTAAGAGACACTGATTTTTACAAATTAATTGACCATTCTGGGAAAGAAGAAATATTTCCATCAGCTAGTATTACCGAAAAAGATATATTAAATTTACTCCCAAGCATTGGATTTTCCTCGAACACCATAGAAATTGAGGTCGAGGAAACACCTAATATGAAGCATTATGGAGTGAATGGAATCATTCTAGTTTCTGCACAAAAAGGGGGGTGTGAATGAATTATTCAGCGAATAGTGACATTAGGAGCATCCTTAGTCTAGTAATAATGCTGATAGTTGATGTTAATATGCAGCATAGCTCAGCATAGATTGACATATACGTTTATATATTGTATAAGGTCATCTCCTGCATATGCACGACGTTCTCACTCTCTTCTTCGACGATCTTGATCTTTCGGGGGTAAAAACTCCTCAGTATTTATATTTTCCTTCGAAGCTCAATGAAAATATTAATGCATTCAATAAATTTGTAAAAAATAACGTTAAAATATTCTACGCATTAAAGTCCAACAATCATCCTCCTCTAGTAAAACATATAATTCAAAGTGGCTTTGGATTTGATGCTGCTTCAAAAGAAGAAATCGTATTTTTGCTTTCAATGGGGACTGATCCAAATAACATTTCATTTTCAGCTCCTACCAAAAAAGAGGAGGACATTCAATATGCAGCAAAGGTAGGCATTCGGTATTATGCTTTTGATTCGGAAGAGGAAATAATAAAAATTGTTCGTAATGTAGATTCCCCAATCCTATTTGCCCGTCTTGCTGCTGCAAATAAAGATGCTGTTTTTAATTTATCAAGTAAATTTGGGATGACTCAAGAATATTTTTCTTACATCCTCAGGAAATGCAAAAAAAATAATTGGAATGTACAGGGCTTAACTTTCCACGTCGGTTCTCAAAATACTGCATCGGAAGCATGGAAAGCAGCAATGTTGCATGCAGAAGAACTGATGGAACTGGCAAGGAATAAATTCGATATGGAGATTCGATATCTTAACATTGGTGGTGGAATTCCCGCGCCCTATGAAGATCATATTCCATCGCTTGATTACTTTATCAATAATATATTGATCTATTGCAATGATTTGAGGAAAAAATTCCCTTCACTCGAATTATTTATTGAACCGGGGAGAGCAATGAGCGCAAATACGATGGCATTGTTAACAAAAATCATTGATATCAAACCCTATAAAAAACCACCTGTCTTGGTTGTTGATACGGGCGTCTTTAATGGAATTATTGAACCAATTGAGCACTTGGAATATCCTATTTATCTAGGAAATTTCCCTGAATCTGAAAAATCATTATTTAGAATCGTTGGTTTTTCATGTGAAGGTTACGACGTGATAAGACAAAATGTTTTGCTACCTAAAACTATTAAGCCCGGAGATATGATTACTTTTATGTATGCAGGAGCGTACACATTTGTCTACAATAATTTTCACATGGTTCCATATCCAACCATTGAGAATGCCGAATCTGTTGTTTCAGACTACAGCGAAAGCAAAACAATTCTGGAAAAGGCCATCGCTAAATCCCTAAGTAAGCTAGAGGAAGTAAAGACTATTAACTAAGCGGCAATTCTACAAAGAATGCTGTGCCCTTGTTTTCCTCACTTTCAAACCAAATCTTTCCACCCTGGGCTTCTACAGATCCTTTAGCAACATACAAACCAAATCCATTCCCATCAACGGTATTTTGCACGTTGCTGGCACGGAACATCTTACCGAAGATTTTATCTTGGTCTTTCTTCGGGATTCCCACACCCGTGTCCCTCACCTCGCAATACAGAGTATTATTTTTGATTTCCACCTTGAAGATCACCGTTCCATTCTCAGGGGTGTACTTGATGGCATTGCTGAGGAGGTTCTCGATGGTCATATGCGTGTAGCGCTTATCAAGCATTGCCTTGGGGAATTCCTTGGGTACTGATAGATCAAACTTCACCTTCTTCTGCTGGGCTTTGGGTGTAATGATTTCAAGGATTTCCTTGAAGAATACATTGAGGTCTAGTTCTTGTTTCTCTATCTTCATACGCCCGAGCTGAATACGCGATACATCGAGGATCATGCTCACAAGGTCAGAAAGGTCCCCCGTAATCCCCTGCAGGGATTTAACATCTTCCTGCTGCTTATCTGTCAGTTTCCCGTCATCACCATCCAGCATCATCTCCAAATTCCACTTCACCGCAGAAACTGGCGTTGCCAGCTGATGACTGACGATGCTCAAGAGTTCATCCTTTTGTCGATCGAGTTCGATGACTAAATTTACTTGCTTTGTCCAGATCTTTATAAGACTACTTGCTAACATGATAATCACACAAATCAAACCTAGAATAAATGCTAAAAAAGGCTTTAGAGTTTGTCTTGTAATTGATAAGAAATCATCTGCTTTGATATCTACAGCAAGAACTGCTATTGGATTTCCCTTGTCATCTTTTATTGGCGCATAGCCTGTAATTTCTACACCCCATTGATCAGAATATAAATCTTGATTTGTAACCGGCTTACCAAATCCAAGCAACGCTTCAGGTGGAGGTTCGTCATAAGACTGCCCAGGCCATTGTAATTGATCGGCATCGTCAATAATTCCATCATGATTTAAATCGATCTTCGCATATGGATCTATTGAATGGGAATCAGAAACAAAGACCAGCTTTGAAGGATCTTCATGTGATTTTCTGAAGATGTATGCAAAAAGAATACTATTATTATTCTCGCGAATTTTTTTAAGTTGTTTTACTACTTTGGACCATTCCGGTTTCTTCCAATCTTCTTCAACTTGTAATTTTTCTAAGTCTTTATAATCAAATTGCACTGCCCCAGTTTGAACAATTGATAACAATCTCTCTTTTAGATTTATCGTTAATAGGTTTACTGTATGTTCGTATAACATCCACGAAACGGCTGCAGTAATTATGATTGACACAACAACTGAAATAAAACCCACTAATGATAGCTTTTTATTTTTTTCCATTTCTCTCCATTATACCATATATAAATGATGCACACAACTATCTTTCTGATTTGTAAAGAGCATTATATTTTGCTCTCTGAGAAAAGGAAAAACTTACTTCTCGCCAATCTGTAGAGTTCTTCTACATCCATCGATATTCCTAGAACGGCAACTGAGTTTCCTTGCTTGTCACGTATGGGAGCTGATCCATCTAAAAAAGTGCCCCATTGATCTGTATATGGTCCACTGATTAGAGGCATAACAAGCCCTTTTTCATCTACGATCGGAGTGAACTTTTTCATATCATAAACTTCACCTGGATAAATATTTTCGTCCGCACTATCTAGCTTGCCATCATTATTGAAATCTAAATCAATGAAGGGCAAATTATAGTTAGAGTCAGCATCTGCAATAAATTCCCAAATACCCTGTTTGTCAGTAGGTCGCATAACATAGGCATATTTAATATTCTCATTGTGATTGCGTATTTCATTCAACGTTTTAAATACTCTCTGATACGCATCTTTTTTCATGTCCTCTTTTACGTGAAGTTGATTTAAGTCATCGGCGCTGAATGTCGGAGCGGCGGTTGCGGCTATGGCCATCAGGCGATTACCGACCTCTTCTTTGGTAATGTGCAGGACGTATCGGTACGATCCGTAGATCATTGCTGAGACTGTGAAGACGATTGATCCCACAATGATCGCCACACGCCTATTGAGAAACGGTCGCAGGATTTGATGGAATAACGATTGATTGAAACCGGGGAGGCGAAAGAGGATAAAAAGAGTGAAGAAAAGAAGGAAGACATAAATAGGCACAAAGGAACTATTTGTGAGAACTTTCTGCTTATCGGCTTTGATATCGATCGCAAGAACAGCGACTACATTCCCAGCGAAATCTTTGATGGGCGCGTAGCCTGAGATAACTTTCCCCCATTGGTCCTCGTAGAATTTTTTGCCCATTTGCGGGCCTCTATAGGCTTCAAAAGCTTCGGGGGGAGGTTCTTCATATGGTTGCCCTGGCCATCCCAAAAAATCCCCTCCTGTCGGACTTCCATCGATCTTACCATCTTGATTCATATCAACATCATTTGTTGGATCAGTGTCTGTATTTGCATACGGGTTTATTGAACTTGCATCTGCGGCAAATTCCATTTTATTTTGGTCGCTCTTCGTTTTTCTAATGATGTACGCGTATATCACATCTGGATTCTGCATCCTGATCTTCACCAACTGATTCACCACCTTCCCCCACTCCGGCTTCTTCCAGTCCTCATGAACTTGCAATTCTTCCAAGTCTTTCGCATCGAATTGAGGAGCGGCGGTGGAGGCAATTGCGAGGACTTTGTCCTGCATTCTCTGCAGCGTCAGGTGTTGGGTGTATTGATAGAGGATGAAGGTTGCAATGAGGGATGCGGCGGCGGCGAGGCCGACAATGATCATCACTTTGCGGATGCGGATGAGCTCGAGAATTTCCTTGAAGAGGGACCGATTGAAGGCGGCGAGGCGAATGAGAACGAAGAGAAGGAAAAGTGCGAGGAAGGAGAGGATCGGTTTGAAGGTGGTGCTTGTGAGGTTTTGCACATCACTTGCGAATTTATCGACACCGAGGACGGCGACGGTTTTTCCGGAAGCGTCTTTGATGGGTGCCCAACCTGAAATCAATTCTCCCCACTGATCAATACCAGGTGGAAATGCGGTTGGCTCAATAAGTGCCTTTTTATTGGCAACTGCGGTTTCTTTCGCATCATACAATTCGCCCGGTGGACTGAGATGATCTGCCTCGGTAATTTTTCCATCCCCATTCGTATCTTTCTTCGCATATGGATCTAGGGAGTCTGCATCTGCAACAAATTCCCAGATCCTCTCTTTTTCTGTCGGTCGCATGATGTAGACATACTGAACCCCTTCATTGTTCTGCTTGATCGCATTCAAGAGATAGATCACCTTCGCATACTCAGGCTTATGGATGTCTGCGACGGTGTGGAGCTCTGCGAGATCCTTAGCATCGAATTGCAACGCGCCGGTCGCGGCGACACTGAGGACCTTCTCTTGGATACGCTTGAGATTGAGCGACGAATTATTTTCGTAGAGCGCAAAGGTGAGGACGGCGGAGAGGAGACCGCAGACGGCAAACGCGATGAGGCTCCTCCGGCTCGTAAAAAATCCTTTGATGTCGGCAAAAATCCGCGCAGAGAACGACTCTGCCGGGAGGCTGAGTTGCAGCGGCTCGGCTTTGGGTGTCTGACGGCGCTCATAGCTGGTTTTCTTGTTCCAGAGGCGCTCAAAGAAGACACGCTCCTCCTCCGCGAGCTCCGGAAACTGAATGAAGCAGGCTTCTTCCTTGCGAAAATTGAAGCACGCAACCGTGTCGCCCGCGATGATCTTTTCAAAGCGAAAGGGGTAGAGGATGGAATCAACGAGAACGGTCTTACGATGCTCGAACGGGTCGCGCGACTGGAACTTATAACCAAACGACGTATCGTGCGAAATGATGCGCGCGAAGATGCCGCGCTTGGCGCGCTCGCGGGAGAACTGCACATAGAGTTCATGGAGCGGGACATTATCCTCGAGCCCTTCCGTGGGCCCGTACTGGACGAAATCGCGCGCACCGTCGAGGAGGATCTTGAATGCTTTCTTGATGCCGTCCTGGCCCTCGTAATGTTTCATATCGGGGCGCTTTTTCTCATGACGGATGGATTCGATGAAGAGTTCGAAGTTCTGGCAGCGTCGCGAGAGGATCTGGCGTTGCGACTCGGCATCGCGCTGCATCCAGACCGTCACCGCTTGCAGTGACTTCAGAGTGTATTTGGGGACGTCATTCACCTGGATCTGATCGATGATCCCGCGGCCGATCAACTTTTTCATTCCTGAATCGAGCGTCCCGGGGCTTTTGCCCGTCTTCGCGCTGATCTCACGAATGGTGAGGGCATCTCCCTCGAGAAGTTTTCGTAAAATAGCGATCTCCGTCCCCGAAAACCCGGCTTCACTAAGATACGTCTCGATGCTGGACGGCAAGGTATTCATGCAAACGTGTACTCTACGTGACCGACCGGAGCGCGGCAAACGGCCACCATTCATCGATGGCCATACGGCGATTCTCCGGGTTTTAGAGGGTGGCACGGGGGCGTTCTAGGTATGAATAGAACGGTCGGAAATGGCTTCCTGTAAACAAAAATGGTGGCTGACCGTAGAATGATCTTTCCCGAGCTATTTCTGACACATATGTATCGGTATCATCCTATGCCCCATGACAACAATCCGAGAATACCGGCCAAGCGATCGTAATGCTCTTGTCGCACTGATCCAGTCCCTCCAAGATCATGTCGCTGAGATGGACCCGTTGAAACTGAACAAATACGGACCGGAATTTCTTGTGAAAGAGTACATCCAGTATTTGGTCGGCCGCGTTTCACGGGAAAACGGCACGATCTACGTTGCAGAGAAGGAAAATGAGATCGTCGGCTGCATCGCAGGCGTCATTCAAGAAATGCAGGAAGATCTTGAAACGTACGCATCACACGATGGCAAGATCATGGATCTGGTGATCGCGCAGGAGCATCGCGGCAATCACGTCGGCAAACAGTTGATGTCCGCTCTAGAAAGACATTTTGAAACACATGGCTGTGCGCACGTGCGCGTCGAATGCTTTGGCTACAATCACGGCGCACACACATTCTACGAAAAATGCGGCTATCATGATCGGTCTATGGAGATGCTCAAAAAACTCCCAGCCTAATTCCAGCGTTTTATCGCATTGATTTTCACATAAAAATTTCCAGCCTCCGGTTTGGAGGCTGGAATGAGCCCTGCATGCAGACACGACGATCAGATGAGTCTGGTGGTCACGCGACCGTCCGTTTCGATCCGATACACGGACTCACCGTTCAGGTACACCTGTCGAACGGGAAGCTCCAGAATGTCCCGGAGCGGGCCGGGAATGAGGTGGGCACTGTGCTTGTTACAGAGATACGGCTCGACTGCCGCACGCCATGCCGCCAACGCCCCAATGGGATTGGCAGCACCGGCAATCATTGCCTCCAGTTCATCATCACGCTTGTACCTGTACTCGATCCATTCTCCGGCGGGATCCACATCATGGATGGAGTCCCAATAGAATGGAACCCACGTGCGTTCTTCACGAAGCTTCACACGCTCGGGAACCTGTTTGCTAGACATGTCGACACTCCTTTATTGTTGGGGGAATCTTGCTGGTCTGCATACACAGCAGGGCGGACTGAGGACAAGAATCCACAGACCGCCATGTTGACCGATGTGATGTGAAAGAACTTAAAAAAAACGCCTCCTACCTTGCAGGAGAGCGTCGATCTTCTTGGTACTCTATTTACCGGATACGACCATCCCCCTGCTTGGCGCTAAGCCCGCGAAGGTGGAGGCCGGAGTTCGGTGAATTACTGATCATTTCTGACCGACATTCTACTTCCTGCACAGATTGTGTCAAGTCCTTCTCATACCAATGTATCGCATTGGAACATGAGTACATCAATCCTTTTCTGCGCGGATGCGGGCGGCGATGCTTGCCAATACTTCGTCGCTTGCGCGCGCGCCGTCGTGCGAAGAAATATAGCCCGGGTACAAAGTAAAATACGTATCGAGTTTCGCATGCAGGGGCTTTGACTCGGAAAGATTCCCGGTGCCATGCATGGGAAAGAGCTTTGCGTGGACGTGATCGACCCCGAACCCCTCGTAGATCATCCCCGTTCGCCCGACATCATCGAATGCTTTGTCGATCAGCTTCCCCACTTTTTTTGCAGCCACGGTGAGGCGCGAAAGCAGATCATCGGGCAGATCGAACGCATAACTGGAATAGTGCGCCTTTGGGATCACGACGGAGAACCCCGGTGTGTTTGGGAAAATAGAAAGAAATGCCAAAAATTCATCATCTTCCCATATGGTGTGGGAGGGCAGATCTCCCTTCGTAATGCTACAGAATACACAGTCGGGCATACGCACAGTACAGTGCATGGAACTGTGAAATGCAAGAGGAAGGGTCAGGGTCAGGCACCTATTACCAACGTCTTATCGCATTGATACGTGAAAGAATTTCTTGCTCACTGCATACCAAAACCGGAGAACGATGGCTTTTCTGAGGATGCTTCTTCTGCAGGATGTGAAGCACACAGTCGCGGATCGTTATCCGCAAATGATACGGTCACGACAAAATCCCGTTGCGACGCAAATACAAATTTTGGCGCGTATCCCCTTTCCGACACGATAGTATAAATCTGACGACGAATCAGAAGCGGAACCCCCCTCACGATCAGTGCAAGCTCCAGATTGGATGGAGAAGTGATGCCATCCACATCAAATGACTGCCTACCAGTGGAAGAGATACTGACTTTCATCGGGCGGCCGTTGTTGGATGGAACTGCATCATCCGTACGAAGAAAATGCCTGGTGGCATTAGCATGCATGATGATTCGTTGTCGGAGATAGAGGATTGCCCGATACATCGATATGTCGGAATATTGTTTTGCCTGTGCGACAGATACGGTAGATCGCTTTGCAGTTCACGTCGGGATCTGCGATCAAGTCGTCTGATTCCATGAAATCATGCGGATGGTTTTGTCTTTGCTTTGCTGCGAGCAGCGGCAACAAGGCACCAAGCGCGTAGATGGAAAAGCCCTGACCGTGCGGGATAAAAATATCCTCGCCAATAACCTCAAAGTAGTCGCCGACTTTATGTTTGCCAATGATGCGGCCGCTCCGCTCCGAGATTTCAACCCGGAGATTGTAGAGTTCGAACGCATCGCCTGCATGTTGTGAGTATGTACTCATGTACCGCTACATCATTACATAGGAGGAAACGGAATGCAAGGGCAACCATGGATCATGGTTCGTCCTTCGACTGCCTTTAGTCCTGAGCTTGCCGAAGGGTCAGGGTGACACGAGAATGATGATATACTTGCTACATGACCCTCCCTGATCGCTATTACAAAGAATTATACGAACTGCTCTGTGCTGTGAAGAATGCTAAGGAGGCAAAGATGCTGCTGCAGGATTTACTGACTCCGCAGGAGCTCGATTCCCTTGCGGAGCGGTGGCAGGAGGTGCAGGCGCTTGCAAAAGGGGAAGCGCAGCGAAGCATTGCGAAGCGACTTGGCATCAGCATCAGCAAGATCACCCGCGGTTCACGGGTGCTGAAGAATGGGAATGGAGGATTTGGGTATTTTTTGAGGAAGATGAAAAAGTAAGAACGTGATGGATGCGTCGCTGCTCACCATGACACATGCTTCCTTTTATTGTTCCTTCGCCTTCTTGGCAAGCTGTGAGATCGCTTTGAAGACGCGCTCCGCGGCCTCTTCATCCATACCTCTTTCCCCCGCCCCTTCCGTCATGAGCTCAACGATATCGTGATCGTGGATCACGGGCACGACGTCTTCTGCATCATCGCTCTCGGTATCACCCCCCTCCGCATACAAAAGATGCAGTTGCTCGAGAAGATCCAAAATCTGCTCGTAGATTTTTTCGGCCTCGTCGTGGGGATCGCTGACCATAGATGTCGCGTATCTTTTGCGGGTTTGGGGGAAGTTGCAATTGACTAACGATATGGACGATGGTTCGGCAAGCTCACCATGACGTGTTAAACTTGAAGCATATGAAGAAAGAAGAGGCACAGCAGAGGATTTCGAAACTTCGCACGGAGATCTGGCGACTCAATAAAGCGTACTTCATCGAAAATAAGAGCGATGTTTCCGAGGATGTGCGCGATAGCTTGAAGCAGGAATTGATAGCACTCGAGAAAGAATTCCCCGAGCTTGTGACAAATGATTCCCCTACTCAGCGGGTCGGCGCGCCGCTCGATGGCAGGCTCCCGAAGGTCAAACACTTGATAGCGAAGGAATCGCTGATGGATGCGTTCTCTTACGAGGAAGTGGAGGATTGGGTGGAGCAGATGCAACGCGCACTCGGGGATGAGCAGAAGCAATTTGAGATCGTGTGTGAGCTGAAGATCGATGGACTGAATATCTCCCTTGTTTACGAGCGAGTAGGTGCCACGTACCGCTTGCTCAGAGCAGTGACCCGAGGCAATGGCATTGAGGGCGAGGATGTGACCCATACGGTCCGAACAATTGAGGAATTGCCGTTGACGCTTGAGGTGGAGGTTAAAGAAGGAATCGAGCCACCTGCATATTTGGATATCGGCGGCGAGGTATATATGCCAAAAGCCGCACTCGAGAAAGTAAATAAGAATCTGCCTGATGACGAGAAATTTTCGAATCCGCGCAACGCTGCGGCGGGATCGGTGCGGCAGCTGGACCCCAGGGTGGCTTCGAGTCGGGAGCTGCGCGTATTTTGCTATTCCTTAAATAATGCAAATGCGGATGTGCTTGGGCTTGAAACGCAAGAAAGCATCTTAAAATTCTTTACGGGACTCGGATTACCAGTTGCTACTCCACATTATTTGATCAAAAAAATTGATCAGGTAAAAGCTCTCTATGAAGGGGTGAAAGCGAAACGAGAGACTTTGCTATTTGATATCGACGGCCTCGTGCTTAAGGTCAATGACCGGCGGCTCCAGAGAGATCTCGGATCGACCGCGAAGGCTCCCCGCTGGGCGCGTGCATTGAAGTTTCCCGCAGAGGAAAAGACGGCGGTCATCGAGGATATTCTCTTTCAAGTCGGGCGCACCGGAGCGATCACGCCCGTCGCACATCTCTCTCCTACGCACATTGCAGGAACCGTCGTCACGCGGGCAACGCTTCATAATGCGGATGAGATCGGGCGACTGGATGTACGGATCGGCGACACGGTGATCGTACGGAAGGCTGGTGACATCATCCCTGAAGTCCTCACTGTTCTGACAAAGCTGCGGCCAAGTCACAGTAAAGCTTTTCACTTCCCAAAAAACTGCCCGCAGTGCGGAGAGCCGTTGATTCACCCTGAGGGCGAAGTCGCAATTTATTGTGAAAACCGCGCGTGCCCGGGCAGGCGCCAAGAGAGCATTGAACACTTAACGAGCCGCTATGCGTTTAACATCGAAGGACTGGGGAAAGAAACCGTCGAAGAGCTGCTGGCGCAGGGGCTGATTGCCGACAGTGCGGATATTTTCTTTTTGACCGCAGAGGATTTGATGACACTCCCCCTCTTCAAGGAAAAGCGGACGGAGAATCTGCTCGCGGCCCTTGAACGTGCGAGGCGAATTCCTCTCGAGCGATTCTTGTTTGCGCTCGGGATTCGCCACGTCGGCCGCGAAACCGCGGAATCACTCGCAAAAGGGATCACGTGGCCCATCGGCGACATAGAAGTGGAAGAGAATGAAACACCGGGGCTGCAGCCGAATCTCTTTGGACTCGAAACCAAAAAAGTGCGCGTCCGCGCGATCAGTATCGACAATATCGAGGAGACATTGACTGCGATGAAGCCTGAAGAATTAGCTGCAATCGATGGCGTCGGCGAGGTTGTCGCGGCATCCCTGATGGAATGGATAACGCACAAGGAACACCGCACGCTCCTGAAAAAATTCGAGAAAGCGGGGGTGGTCTGCTTGCAGAGCGAAAAGAGCCGCGCGAAGCAGATCTTTACAGACCTCACATTCGTCCTCACGGGAACGCTCCCATGCTTAAGTCGCGACGAAGCAAAGGAACTGATCAAAGAGCGCGGCGGGAGCGCGGCGAATTCCGTGAGCAAAAAAACAGATTACGTGCTCGCGGGGGAAGACCCGGGGAGTAAGTTTGAGGAGGCGAAGGAATTGGGGGTGAAGATTATTGATGAGCAGGAGTTTTTAAGAATGATCAAGAAATAGCAAGCCGCTTAATGGTTAGTATACTAGTATACTGATAATAAGCAAAAAAGATCACGCAGCTCTCTTTCGAACCGGATAGGTAAATGTTCCAAACGGACTGCGAATGGTGACACCGGATTTCTCGGCTTTATAACATTCTCCGATCTGACGAGCCGCGATTCCAAATGCAGCGGCAGAAGCAACAATGTCATCGACACGATCGGGGGTGACGTACAATTCCATGAGTGCACCGCAATTGAATACTTGGAACATTTCGTGCCATGTGGTGTTGGATTCGCGTTTGATCATCGTAAAAACAGGAGGAATCCTAAAGAGATTGTCTTTGACCACTTGGATTTTCGGTCCGCTCTTGCGATAATTTGAAGAACCCGGCAGGAAGCCGTTGACCTTTTCGTGTGCGCCTCCTGTGTTGTGAATAATGCCATGAATACCCTCACGATTCTCAAGAATTGATCGCAACACGGGGGCCATCGAACGTGTCGGAGAAAGTAGCGCCTGACCCACGGTGAGTGGAAGACCCGGATACTCGTCGGTCAACAGCAGAGAACCGCGATAAACTTTCCTTGCGGGTAAATCCGTATCGAATGTTTCGGGGTATTTTTTGCCGTACCGCGCATCAAGGACGCCATGTCTCGCAAGCGTATAGCCGTTGCTGGCAAGTCCGCTATTGGGTTCATTTTCATACAACGCTTGCCCGTCAGACGCCAGCGCCACGATGGCATCTCCTGGTTGGATATTGATTCTGATAACATCTTTGCGCGGCATACGCGTAACAATCGTATGGCCGATATCGACAGCGCGCACAAGATCTCCTACATCCGCAGTTTCCCCTCCACCCGAATAAACCTTCATGCCGAGCTCGCGAAGCTTCTGAAGATGGACTTCCGTGCCTTTGAGAAGAGGCTGTAAATATTCATCGGTGAATTTTTTCTTGTTGCGACCGATCGTGCTCGATACAAGAATTGGGTACTCGCCCGTTGCACCGATGCATTCGACGTCCCCAAAATTCATTTCCAAGGAATTGGATGGCAATTGGAGAATCGCCTTGAGATCACCGGTAACTTTTGCATACAGATAGGCAAGAGAGGCTTTGGTTCCGGCAGTATCGGCATGAATGACATTGCAATAGTCGGGATCTCCTCCGAGATGGTCTTCGAGTATTTTGCAAAATGCATCAGGATAAATGCCCGGATCAAAGGTACGGACAGCACGATGGACGCCGGATTTCTGCGAAGATACGCCGAGGATATCGTATTGACTCTTTCGACCCATAGAGAAAGGGTCTCAGCGTATACCTTCCACCCCTTCATGCAAATACATCTTTCACGAGTCCCCTCTTCCGCAGTTTGTATTCGTTGTAGATGAATGCGATGATGACGATGTCGAGGGCAGTGAAGAAGAGCAGGGCGTTTGAGAAGTGGTGACTCATGCGATAGAGCTGGTACAGCGTGAAAGCTCCGAGGAATGCCATGCCCCATGGAAAGGCCCAGAGACGCTCACGCAAGAGATTATATACGAGGAAGATTTTTATGAGACCGTGCGTGAGAAGATACACCGTGGCATAGAGTTTTGCATCGAGAGGCAGTCCTTGGACAAACACAATGAGGGCGCGCGCGAAACGATCGCCCGGATCTTGGGAAAGTTCGTGCTCCATGAGCAGCTCCACCCAGGAGCTCAATTGCGCTTTAGTGACGACGGTGAGGGCCAGGCCGCCGATGAGTTCGAGCACCCCGTCGATGCCCTTGATGATCATGCTGACTTCGAACAGGCGGTGGTACCAGCGGACGTCCGAGCGCTTCATGGGTTCCAGTATACGTCTTTTTTTGGAGCGTCGCACGGATCAAGCGTTCGATGTCGCGCACATCGCGTGTTTGATCGGGGCATGCAAACGAGATCGCACGTCCCTCTCTGCCAGCTCTGCCCGTGCGGCCGATGCGGTGAACGTAGTCACCTGCAGCATCGGGGAGATCGTAATTGATGACGAGCTCGATACCGGTGACGTCGATACCGCGCGCGGCGATGTCGGTGGCGATGAGGATACGATAGCGGCCGGATTTGAACCCATCGAGCGCTTCGCGCCGCTGACTGAGGGACCTGTTCGCGTGAATCTCCGCGACCTTGTGCCCCATTGCCGCGACCGCGCGCGTCATCTTCTTGGCACCGTGCTTGGTACGGGAAAATACGAGAACACTGCCGTCGTACTCTGAGAGTAATTTTTGCAGGAGTTGGATCTTCTCTTCTTTGCGCACAATGAAGACCTCCTGCTCCACGCGCGTCGCCGCGGTTCCCGGCGGTGCGACTTCCACCCGCAGCGGCAGCTGCATGTGCGCGGAGGCTAAGCGGACGATGTCTGCGGGCATGGTTGCTGAAAAGAGCATCGTCTGCCTTACTTTTGGAACATGGCGGAGGATCCGCTCGATCTGCGGCTTGAAGCCCATGTCAAGCATGCGATCGGCCTCGTCGAGCACGAGCACCGCGACTTCACGTAAGCTCACGGTCCCGCGTTCGAGGTGATCATTGAGACGGCCGGGTGTCGCGACGAGAATCCGAGGGTTTCGCTTGAGCATCTGGCGCTGGCGTTCCATGGAGGCGCCCCCGACGAAGACCGCAGTGTGAATGTTGAAGGGGGTACAGAAGGGCAGCAAGGCTTCCTCGATTTGCGCGGCAAGCTCGCGTGTGGGGGCGACGATGAGGGCACGGCCCGGGCCTTTGATCAGTTTCTCGAGGAGTGGAATTCCAAATGCGAGCGTTTTACCCGTGCCGGTCTGGGCGATACCGATAATGTCTTTACCCTGCAGTCCCAGTGGAATCGCCTGGTGCTGAATGGGAGTGGGTACCGTAAACTTTAGCCGATCAAGGATCTGCAGAAGACGCGGCTGGATGCCGAGCGCGTGAAAACCGCCTTGCCCTTGCTCCGGTTGATGGTTCATTGGTCAAGTGTAGCGCAAAATAGAGGGGTATCCTATGTTTTTCTCGCCCGTTCGCGGATTTGAATACGTCCGAGTGAGAGATGGTGCCGTGGAGAGGGCTCGAACCTCCACATCCTTACGGATACACGCCCCTCAAGCGTGCGCGTCTGCCAATTCCGCCACCACGGCACAGAGAAAAAACCGAGGGATCAAAGTGTAGCAAGCAATCGAGAATGAAGCCAATACCATAGAGTGAACAAAAAAAAGGAGACCGACGCGCGAGGCGGCGGTCTCCAAAAGCCCCAATTTCTCCACCCCTTCCAGTTCAAACCTGAATCGGGACAGACTGTCCAAAAATCTGCACGTAGCGTGCAGCTTCGGACAAATCCATTCGATACTCAAACAGTGCCACGTATGCGGCGCTGAGGTACCGATCGAGCTTTCCATGAAGCTGCTTCTCATGCAGCACCAGGATCACGTGCGACCGCAGGACCGGCTCAGGCAATTCTTCACTGATTCTACTGATTCCCATTACACCTTCATCTCCGTTGGGGGCACATTGGAATGAACCTGCCTAGTCCACTAGGCTTGTGTTCGATTCACTCCAAACGACCCCGAAGTGCTGTAAAAGAGCGCTGGGACAGCTTACGCGAAATATTATTTATGTCAAGGCTCGATGGGCGTTATTGGCTTGTCCTCAAACTCCGCGATGAATTCCGCAACGGACATTGTTTCCTTCTGGAGAAGGATCTTCGCGAGGTGGTGGAGCTTTGCTTCGTGCATTTTCAAGAAGCCCATCGCGCGGTCGTACTCGCGTGTGATCGTTTCACGGACGAAGAGATCGATCTTGCGGGCGCTCTCCTCAGAATAGTTGCGCATGTTACTGAGATCCGCACCGAGCGAGCCCGATCCTTGTTTTTCACCGTAACTGACGAGACCGAGTTCGGTGTCCATGCCATAGCGCATCGCCATGTTGCGCGCGATCAAAGACGCACGTTCGATGTCGTTACTCGCACCGGTGGTGATGTCATGGAAGATCAATTGTTCGGCGGCGCGGCCCCCGAGGAGTCCGCAGATTTCATCGAGGAATTTTTGGCGGCTGGTCGTGTAGCGGTCTTCCTCCGGCAAGAACCACGTGATGCCGAGCGCGGAACCGCGCGATACGATGGAGATCTTGTGCAACTTGTCGGATTCTTTGCAGAGATGCCCGACGATTGCATGGCCGAGTTCGTGGTAAGCGGTGATGTCTTTTTCGTGCTGGATCAGTTTGCGCGAGCGTTTCTCGGGGCCGATCGTCACCTTCTCGAGCGCATCGACAAGATCTTTGTGGGTGAGGGCTTGGTGTCCGCGCTTGGCGGCGAAGATCGCCGCTTCATTCATGACGTTTTCGAGATCAGCTCCTGTAAGGCCGACGCTCTGCTTGGCGATTTCGAATAAGTCCGCACCCTTCGCGAGGCGCTTGTTCTCCGTGTGCACTTTCAAAATTTTCTCGCGCGCGTCGAGATCGGGTTTGTCGAGGAAGACGTGGCGGTCGAACCGACCGGGGCGCAGCAGCGCAACGTCGAGAACGTCGGGGCGGTTCGTGGCGGCCATGACGATGACGTTGGTCCCCTGCTCGAAGCCGTCCATTTCGGTGAGGATCTGGTTCAGTGTTTGCTCGCGCTCGTCATGGCCGCCACCGAAGCCTGCACCTCCGCGCTGGCGACCGACCGCGTCGATCTCATCGATGAAGATGATGCACGGGGCATTGCGCTTGGCGCGCACAAAGAGATCACGCACGCGTGACGCACCGACCCCGACGAACATCTCGACGAACTCGGAGCCTGCGATCGAGAAAAACGGCACGCCCGCCTCGCCCGCGACCGCGCGGGCCATCAAGGTTTTGCCGGTCCCGGGGGGCCCAACGAGCAGAACACCTTTGGGAATCTTGGCGCCGATGTCCATGTACTTCTTGGGGTTTTTGAGGAAATCCACGACCTCGACGAGTTCTTCTTTTGCTTCCTCAGCACCCGCGACGTCTTTGAAACGGGTCTTCACCTGCTTGGCGTCGGCGATGCGCGCGCGGGATTTGCCGAAGCTCAAGGCCGTGCTCTGGCTGCGCGCGATGCCCCGGAAGAGCCAGATGATGCCACTGATAATGAGGAGGAATAAAATGACATCGGGCAACACCGCATAGAGCATGTTGCTCGCCTCGTGATTTTCGACCATGACGACGGTGGGGTTCAGGGGATCATTCCACCCGAGCTGCGACACGGTATCGAGCGTTTCTTTGTACGATTGCACGACCGCGCCCGTGGAGGACTCAGCGAATACCTTGTTATCGCGGACGGTGATCACCTTGAACCTATGCTCTTTATACCCCTGCGTGATGCGGCTCAAGGGCACTTCGTGGGCTGCTGCAAAGCGTTCATCATTCGCACGCTGCGGTGCAGAAATATAATAAAACGACATCCCGAGAAGCGCGACGAAGAGCAGCAGACTAAGGGCCCACTGCTGGCGATTGCCCGATGAACGGCGCGGAGACGGCGGCATGCGGGGCAGTGTAGCCTACCGCTGAGAACTTTGCGAGGAACTTCCCGCCTCGATTTGCACCGGGGCAATATCGAGAATGACATCACGATCCGGATCGTAGAGAATCGCGCGGCTTGAGGTGATGATAAGGTAATCTCCGTTCTTGGCCTTTTTGTAAAATGCGCTTTTTGCGCGCAACTTCTCGACATCGACGATGGCAGCAACCGTTGGTTTTTCGCTTGCATCGAGCTGCAAGTGTTTACCCACGAGTACAAGAATGTCCGTGGCTCTGCGCTGATTTTGCTCGGGTGTGTTTTTCTGCAAATCTTGAAGTTGATCGGACACACGTTTGAGTTCCACCTGAGAAGCTCTTCGCTCTAAATCAAACGTAACGAGAGCGGCAACGAGAGTAATGAGGAGAACGGGAACGAGGATTTTTGCCTTCATGCATCAGGAGCATAGCATGAAGTTACTCCGCAGATGAAGATGCAGATGAGAGGGATTCTGACCCGGCTTCATCTGAGGACTGCGCCGAGGCAAGGGATTCTTGGGATGAGGAAGATTGCTCAGAAGAGGAAAGAGAGGAGATGGAGGAAGACGAAGATTCAGATGACCCTTCGACTGTGCTCAGGGTGACACTGTTCTCGCTAGAGCTCGAACCGACATCACTGAGAATGGGTTCTGACGATTGACCCCCCTCCGCTCCTTCGGAGCTACGGAGGGGCAGGGAGGAAGAAGACAAAATCTCCGTGCTGAGGGCGTGCCAGCTGAAGCGAACGGGTTCGCTGTTCGGTGCGGCAAGATGAATGACGAATCCTGTCTGTGTCGTCTGTGATACGGCATAGAGAATGGGAGTGTCCGGCGATGCTGTGACGACGGGGGTCAGGCGGAATCCTGTTCCGAAGAGAACGGTGACAGATGTCTCGGATGATGGGATCACCGCGAAGCCCGCTTGCTTGGGGGAGACGCTGAGCTCTCCATGCACCGCGACATCACCGAGGAATGTGGCGAGCCCTTGAATAGTAATGTTTCCAAGGACGAAGAGCGATTCGCGCGCGATGAGGTGATCGAGCGTGACGGTACCGCTGCCAAACCGCACGGATCCATTTTCGAGATTCACGTCGCCGCCGAGCGTGAGGGTGCCGTGGATGAGCGCGCCGGAAGAAATCGTGAGCGTGTCAGCCGCGAGGAGGCCCGTCACATGCGTGCCGAGTTGATCGATGTGGAGTGCCCCGGGAACAATCAGATCACTGATCACGAACGAACCTTCCACATGGAGATCGCCGGCGATGCGCGCGTCGGTGCCGACAGTGAGGGTGTGTTCGAGGGAGAGGGTATCCGCTTCGAGCTGTGAGCCGGACAGTACCGGTTGCTCGTTGCTCGTTGCTCGTTGCTCGCTTATCCATTGAATCTTGAACGCATCAATCTGCTTTGTTACTTCCGCGCTAACCATATCCACGAATGAACCTGAATGATTGGATATGGGAAGAACGCTGCCAGAGGATGCGAGAGGGGTTCCGGAACCAGTCAACGGTTCGATCGACGGATCGATGGCAAGAGATGTGTTCTTGATGAAGATGGTGACTACTCCAACCTCTTCGCCGTCGTAACCCGTCATCGCCTGCCCGATGACAGGAGCCCCCACGCGCGTCGCACGCATCGCGATACCTTTTTTAGAGGAAGATGTGAGGAAATCTCCGGGGCGGATGGCACCGTTCTCGGTGCTCACCATGACAGGGACTCGGCCCGAAAGGGCAACGAAGACGGGAAGTCCGGGACCCCCTTCAAGATCATCACCACCGATCACGAGAGCAGGTTTTGTCGAAAGCACACCGAGAATATGCGGATCATTCGCAACGGCGCTCATTTTCACGCCCGCTGTGAGCGTAGAGTCCAGTGCGACAACCATCCCCGGGAGCAGATTTGCTTCGCGCGTTTGATAGACTTCAGCAAGGTCGGAGCCGACCGTCTTGAATGCGGTGAGCATACTGCCGGCATAAACCGTATTGGTCATGCCCATTTGTACAGCATTCTGTGCCCACTGCAGCGAGCCACTTCCCGCCGTGCCCGCTGTTTTAATTGAACCAAACACCTCTACTGTCTCGTCCGTGGTTGTTGCTGGTGAGATACTGACGGCGGCTCCACACGTCGAAGAGTTTCCATTTTGTGGGGCCACGTTATTTTCGATCAGCGTTACCGTCATTTGGCACGTGCTGCTGGCCGGAGCTGCAACTGCAAACTTCCAAGCTGCTATGGTATCGCCCGTAGTTGTTTTGAGACTGAAGCGATAGACCCAGGTTTCGTTTGCCGCTACTGCGAAATATAGCTCATCATCATTTTGGAGAGTGTTATCGTCTGTCAAATTTTCATCAACCGTTTTTTTCTTGATGACGAGACCTCCGCCACCCTGATCGGATCCGCAGCTGAAACGTCCGGTCGTCGTATCCCAGAGAAGTTTACTGGAACCTGCCGTGTCACAGTCGGTGAGGCCGGCACCTTGGAGAGAAGTACCGAGATACAAGGAGGAGCCACTGGCCGCCCCCTCGAAGACAAATGTTCCGCTGGAAGTGAGGGTTTTTTCCGCGTGGAGGATGGCGCCGGAGATGGTGTTCACCACGTTCAGACCGACGGTGGATTTGACGCCGCCGGTGATGTTGACCATGAGGGCGCCGGTGGCGGTGCCGCCTGCTTTAGAGAGATAACGAGCGTTACCGATGGTGAGGAGTTGGCCGGAACTGAAGGAGGACCCTCCGCCAGAGTTTTGATCACTGCCGCAGGAGAAACGACCGGTCGTTGCATCCCATAGTAATTTAGAACTTCCTGCGGTATCACAGTCGGTGAGGCCCGCACCATTCAGAGATGTACCAAGGTACAAAGAAGAACCGGAAGCGGCCCCCTCGAAGACAAGGGTTCCGGAGCTGGCAAGGGTCGTGACGGCCTGAACGAGAGAGCCCGTGACGGTTGCATTGAGACGGATCACCGTACTCGTGAGTGTCAGTCCTTGTCCAACGGTATACGTCGTGTTCGTGTCGGTGTCCGTGCCGCAGCTGAATCTTCCCGTCGTAGAGTTCCAGAGGAGCTTTGAGGTGGTGCCGTTAGAGCAGCTGGAGAGACCGGCACCGGTGAGAGAGGTGCCAAGATACAGAGAGGAGCCGGAGGCGGCGCCTTCGAAGACGAGGGTGCCACTCGAGGTGAGGGTG
>JAHFJN010000011.1 GCA_023245865.1 Candidatus Peribacteria bacterium | reverse complement strand
ACGGAATGCACCATAAACCTGATAATGATTTTTCGAAGCGGAGTCATCCCACCCGTCTGGGTCAAAATGCTGCTCGAGTTCTCAGAACACCTCCTCTGACTACGATTGTGATTGGGTTCCGAACTCTGAAGCTTCGGCTAGCTGCCCAAGTTTCCGAGTAGCCGACTTTACGTCCAAGTGGATTCTTCAATACAAGGCCCCGGGGGAGTCTCCCAATCCGGAGCACTCCGTTGAGCGTCACGCTTATTCTCTGGTCTCCGCCTGGAAGACCTTCGATTTCGCCGCCAACGTTTTTGCGGGGACTATCATGACGGCGTCGTGAATCACCTGCCCTCAGCATCCTCCGCCGAACCACAGTCACTGTCACAAGGAACGGTGGTTCCGCTGACGTTAGCTTTAGAGCAGGCACGATCGGTAATCTCACTGTGCTCGACATCGTGATCAATCCCAACTCTCTATAGTAAGCGATGACGCGGGCAGTTTCCAAATGAACGGCAAAGTCTCGGTGGATGATGGGTGTGATTAAAAGTGAGACTTAGGCCATAATATGGGGAACCCTCTTAGATGGAGCCCTGCAGGTAGCCCCAAGCGGTGCCGAGCGCACCAGAGACGAGCCTCGGACGAGGTGACCTATGGCCAGTTTCAAAACGGAGAAGGAGCGAGTTGAGGAGTTAGCCGAGCGGCTGAATCGACATCCTAAGTTTCGCGATAAAGTGGAAGAGCTGCTGGATATTGTGGACAACAAGTCAGGCAATGCGAACAAGGCAGACGATGCAGAGGATTTGATCTGGGAAGAATTGCGGCAGATGGGTCAGCGTGCGATGCAAGAGTGGGCCGAGCGAAAGCATGATCGGGTGGTAGCCGAGAGCGAAAACCGAGAAGAGTTGAGCAAGAAAGAAAAAAAGGGCTCTACTGGCACACGACGCTCGGGCGAATCGAGATAAGGGAGCAAGTTTATCGGCGCGAAGGCAAACAACTGCGGCCGTTTTGTGCGGCGGCCGGGGTTGAATGCCGAGGATATTCGCGCCGTTTGCAACGGGCGATAGTCGACTTTGGAGCAGACGTTTCGTTTGGGAGAGTGCCGAAGAAGATGAAAGAGCACTATGGAATTGAAGTTCCGATGAGCGCCGCGCGGAATCTGACTGAAGAACATGGCGAGGCAATGCAAAACGACGAGCTGACGCGAGAGCTTCGTCAAGGTGGCGCGAGATGTGTAATAGCCGAAATGGATGGAAGCATGGTTCCGATCGTGAGCATAGAAAGCGAAGAAAAAGGCCAAAAAACAAGGGGAGACAAGCGAAAGCAGCGGCAGTTGGGATGGAGAGAAGCACGGCTGTCAGTGGCTCGGGATCCGAGGTCCATAACGCCGCACTTCCGAGCTACGATAGGCGACCCAGACCAAGCGGGATTGCAGCTTGTTGAGTGTGTCGCAGACGCAGGAGGTGGCAAGTCGACGAAGCTGCATGGCGTTGGGGATGGCGCACCGTGGATCGTGATGCAAATGAAGAAGCAGTTCGGACAGCAAGCAAATTATCTTATCGACTTTTATCATGTAAGCGAGTACCTGGCAGCCGCCGGCGACTTGTTGGGTGACAAGAAGAAGGTCTGGCTCAAGAAGCAACAGCGGCGGCTGAAAGCAAACCGGATTAAAGACGTATTGAATGAGCTGAAGATGTTAGAGCTTCTCCAACAACCTGCACAGAAGGGCATGGCAGCAAGACTCGGGTCTGGTAAGGAAGAACCCCCAGCTACCGCTTGCAAGAGGTACTTGGAGAATCGGCTCAACTACCTGGATTATCACAGAGCCCTCAAGGCGCGATTACCAATCAGTTCCGGCGAGATTGAAAGCGGACATCGTTGGGTGATTCAAGCGAGGCTGAAACTTGCCGGCGCTTGGTGGAAGATCGACAACGCGCAGAGAATGCTCAACCTCCGAGTTGTGCGGGCCAATGACGAATGGGACAACTACTGGCTTAACGTTCGTCAAGCCGCCGCCTGATTCTAAGTCCCACTTTTAATTGCACCC
>JAHFJN010000003.1 GCA_023245865.1 Candidatus Peribacteria bacterium | reverse complement strand
TAGGGCTAAAATGGTATAATCAAGGCAAGACGGCTGAGCATGATCGCGCAAAGGAGACCTATGCCCACGGCACATTTCATGGAACGAAAACCATCCCCGAAGTCCCGCCCGTCAGAGGACGTGGACAAGCCGTGCCCCACCTGTAACGGCACGGGCCGCTTACCTACGATGACGCACGCCGAAGCAAAGCGCCAGGCCATGGCGCACCCAGGCACCATCGTCGCGTACAAACCGGAGAACCAACCGGGGAAACGGAAGGGCTAAGACAGCCGCCCCCCGATCTCTCGCGCGCACCCGCCCATTGTCGCCACGCAAGTACCGCAAGGTTCAACGATCGACCTGCTCCCCGGCCCAATGTATGGACCGGGGACCCGCGTGCCCTCTGGAGGCTCCTAGGGGGCTGGGATTGGCATAGGCGCCAGCCTGGGCGGGAATCCAAGAAGTGGGGTGTGCTATGCCTGTGGCAAGCAGAGCAACTGGGAGGAGCAGCCATAGCACGACCACGCCTGCGTCTGGGGCGACGAGCGGCCTGTATGAGCACCACCGGCCGCACACATTCTCTCTTGACACCCCATCTTGTATAAGATAGAGTCATTGCATATTTACTCCGCCACGAGAAGGAGGGAGAGATCATGGTAACCATGGCAGAAAGGATTGTCGCGCTCCGCAAGCAGCGCGGGCTGAGCCAATCAGAGCTGGGAAGACGGGCACGCGTCGGGCAACCGCTGATCTCTGCCTGGGAAAATGGCACGCGTCCGGCAGAGGGGATGACTGTCGGCCATGCGGCGCGGCTGGCGTGTGCCTTGTGCGTCACTCTGGATCGGCTAGTAGGGGAAAGTTGCGACCAGTAACAACCGCAGACATCTAGACAGTGTCAGTGCTGGTGAGTGCCTCGTGAGGCTGAGCCAGCGCCCAGGGATAGGGCGTTTTACTTGGGCGGGACTCAACGCACATGGTCGCATGGATGCAGGAAGTGATGAGCCTGCATCGAGCATGTGGTAGTGAAAAAACGGCTGTCGAACGCATTGGGCTGCTGGAGAAGCGCCTAGAAACAGCATGGGCCGTAAAGGGTGATGAGTCCCCTACGGCCCATCCATACAAAAACATCTCTTTTGACAGGAACAAGCATATGCCATTCGACGGCACAATGCAAGCCTGCCTTCCCATGTCTGGCAGCACGGGCAAGGGCGGGGACAAGCACGCTGTAAGTATACCTTATCACTCTAATGCCTTCAATAAGCCCGCCTTATCAGATAGTGAGGGGGCGCCATGCCTATCTCTAACGCTTCCCCTGGGGGTTACCTCCCATTTCCTCACCGACATCCAGGCGCACATTCTCGTCACCCGCACACAGGCGCAAGCGACGGCACTGTGGTCAGCAGACGCCCCTGTAGCGTATAGCTGGGTGGACATTAAGAACCTGTGGGAGCTGAAGCGCCTGGACATGGCCGGATTCCCCGCGCGACTACGGGCTATCCATGAGGCGAAGCAACGCCAGCCGATGCACGTGTCGGCCGCCATGGTAACCGAAGCGCAAACGCATGGGCTCCAATTGGGGCTCGGGTTCGCCCCTGCTAGCGCGGATGAAGCGGTGGTGACGCCATGAGCTCTGCGTCTGTGCTCTCCCAGGCTGCCCCCAATGCCCCCTGGTCCATCGATACGGCGATGGTGAGTGTTTTTGCCGATACGTATCACACGAAGCCGAAGGAAACCGCGTCAATTCGACAGTGGATCACCATCCTGCGCAGCGATCGGTACGCCAAGCAGTGCCAGGCGCTTCGAGCGGCCTACCCGTCAGCCAACACCGGGGAGGCAGACTACGCCTCCCAGAAAGCCGCGTATGCCGATCGCAAGAAGGCCCTTCCACAGATTACGCCGTGCGGCACCTTTTCCCAGCGCAACAATGCCTCGCTCCAGCAACACAATGGGACGGTCCATGGTGACGTGGATGATCTCTCGTGCGAAGAAGCAGTGGCTTTGCGCACGCGCTTAGCACGAGACCCGCACATCGTCTATGGCTTCCTCTCCCCAGGGGGGCATGGTGTGAAGCTTGGGGTCCGCATTGACCAGATTGTGCCGGACAACGCCACGTACAAGCACTGCTGGGAGATCGTGCAGCAGTATTGCCAGACACAGCACACAACCGCACTGGACGCGAGTGCGAATGACATCGCCCGTGGGTGCTTCGTTTCCTATGATCCTGCCGCGTATCTGGCAGAAGAGGTGTGGCCGTTAGTTATTCCCCCGCTGGCGCCACGCCAGAAGGCCGCGTTCCCCTCGTTCCCTACCGATGCCCCCTGCCGTGAGGAGGTCGAATCAGCCCTCATGACCATTGCCGCCTACGACGATCGCGCCTGCTGGCTCAAGGTCGGCATGGCGCTCCATAGTACAGGGGAGTCCTGGGCACGTGCACTTTGGGATAAGTGGAGCCAGCAGAGCGACAAATATGAGGAGCGGACCCAGGGGTATCAGTGGGAGCAGAGCTTCCAGGGAGACAAGGGGGTGACGATTCGCACGCTCTTCGCGTTGGCACGAGCCGAAGGGTGGGAAGGCCTCTCGACAGGGAGGAGGGCGCCACGGCACCAACGGCCCTGGACCGCACGATCGTCTGTGTCACAACAAATATGGACGCGCCATGCGGCGCAGGGGAGCCCAGTATGGCATTGAAATTGAAACAGCTCGACAACCCACCGACCATCCAAGTCGGAGACGGATACCTCCTCGTCGCACCCGATGCTGGGCACGGTGCTGGCGGTGCAGAAGCTAACCTCATGCTTCTTCAGGAACGGGAGAATCTGGCCCCTCTCGTTCTGGGCCTTTGGTCGTGCTGCTCCATGAGCGACCCCACCAAGTGGGAGGCTATGGTGGAGAACATACACGCGTTCACTGGCGTTGAGAGGCCAGACATTCAGACTATTCTTCTCCAATTGAGCTACGACATTGAGGGGCGCCTACGTACCCCAAAACGGAAGCATGAGAGCGATGGCCCCCTAGCCCATAGAGTGGAGCAGCAGACTTTTTGCCCAGACGGGCCGGTCAGCCCGCACACACATGTGGCCAATGGCGCGCGGATTGTGCAACAGCATGCGGAGACGCTGCGCTTTGTGAGTGGCGGGGTTTGGATGTTCTGGACAGGCACCCATTGGGGCCGAGACACCACGAAGAAAGATGCGATAGTGAGTGGCGTGGTGAAAGAGCTTTCCCACCGTATCCGGGATGAAGCAGATACCCTGATGGTCATGGCTGACGTGAAAGCGGCAGCAGCGCAGACCAAAGATGGCGGTGTTGACCTCGTGAAAGAAGAGGAGGCGGACGCGCTCTATGCGCAAGCCGAGGCGCGCAGGAAGTGGGCGGCGGCGTCTGAGCATCGCACCATACTTGAATCGAGCTTGCATTTCGCCAAGGGGGAGCTGCGGGCCGACTATGGGGAGTTCGATGCCGACCCAATGCTCTTCAACTGCCTGAATGGGACCCTCGATTTACGCAACGGAACGCTCCGCGCGCACATCCCTGACGACCGCATCACGCGCCTGGCTCCTGTCAACTTCGACCCCGCTGCCACGTGCCCCACCATTGGACGGTTCATGCATGAGATGTTCAATGGTGACACAGCAATGGTGGCGTTTATACAGCGCGCCATAGGGTCTACTCTCACGGGGATTGTGCGAGATAAGGCGATCTTCTTTCTCTATGGCCCCACAGCCAACAACGGGAAGACAACCCTGGTCGAACTCATCCTCGATCTCCTAGGGGTCGCAAGCGATACTCAGGCAGGCTATGGGCGTAAAGTCAACATCAACGTGTTCACAGAGTCGAAGGACCTGGATGACTCCCAACGGAAGACCGCCCAACTTGCCGGGCCACGCTTCGTTTGCGGCAGCGAAGTGGGGGAGCGTGCGCGCCTTGATGAGCAGCTCATTAAGGACATTACCGGGCTCGACTCTTTGGAGGGGCGCTTTCTGTACCGCGAGTCCTTCACCTTCAAACCCGCGTTCAAACCCTGGCTATACGGGAATCACAAGCCACAGATTCGCGGAACAGACAATGCGATTTGGTCGCGCGTGAAGTTAATTGAATGCGAGGTGTGCTTTGCCGGCAGGGAAGACAAGGAGCTGCCACAGAAAATGCGCGCAGAGCTGCCAGGCTTCCTCAACTGGGCTCTTCAAGGATGCCTCGCATGGCAAGCGCAAGGGTTACAAGAACCTGAGAAGGTGCGGCTCGCGACAGAAGCGTATCGCCATGAAGAAGACTTCATTGGGCAGTTCATTCGCGAACGGTGCGTCACTCTTGAGGGTATTTACTGCAAGTCGGCACAATTATGGGCAGAGTTTAAGCAGTGGGTAATCGAGAATGGCTATGCGCAAACTAGCCAGACTATGTTCGGTAAGTACCTGGAAAATAAGGGTTACAAGACAGACAACAACATAACAGGTCGTGGGACTATTCGGTACGGTATCGGCCTGAAGGAGCCTTGCAGCGAGAGCCCTAACCATTGTGAGCGCAGTAGTGCGCAGCACGGTGGAGGTAACGCAGGCCACCATGACACTTCTGATGGAAGTAGTGCCAATCCCCAAGAGGGAAGAGGAGGTGAGCAGTCAAGGAAAAAAACGGAAGTGCTACCTGTGCTACCTCTTTGCTACCCCTTGAAAAGTGAACAGGTAGCAGGCTCTCAGCAAGAAACGACGCCACGATATGATGAAGTGCTACCTGTGCTACCTCTTACTCCAGACATTTATATAGGAAAAGAGGGAAAAAAGGGTGAAAACATAGGTATATATGCGATACAGTGGGATAAAGAGGTAGCACAGGTAGCACTTTCCCCAGAAGATATTGATTATACTGGAGATAACCCTGCTACCTGTTCATTTCAAAGAGGTAGCAAAGGGGTAGCACCACCAGTGGTAAGCGCTCCGCCCCTCCAGGAGGATATTGTCCCCCCATTACCTAGTGCGTCGTCATCGCCAGTCCCTAGCTCCTCGGCGCTTCGCCGGTGCCCGCACTGCGAGTCCGATGCTGTCCGTTTCTTCAAGGGCACGCGTGGGGTGTGCTATGCCTGTGGCAAGCAGAGCAACTGGGAGGAGCGGCCATGAACACGACAGCGCTCCGACCCTCTACCCCCACCATCACTCCACGTCCATACCAGCGGGAAGCCGTCACTGCCTGCCTGGATGCGTCCGCCACTGGTCTGCGGCGCATCCTCCTAGCCCTCCCCACGGGCACGGGCAAGACCATCGTGTTTGGGCTCCTGCTCCAGGCGCGTGGAGGGCGCAGCCTGGTCCTGGCGCATCGAGATGAGCTCATTGCGCAAGCTGTGGACAAGTTGTCACTTGTCGCCCCCGCCCTCGACGTGGGGGTTGTGCAAGCGAACGAAGATACCACGGCGGCCCAGTGTGTGGTTGCCAGCGTGCAGACTCTCTCGCGGCCATCTCGGCTTGCCCGGCTGGTCCCGGATTTTCATACCATCGTCATCGATGAGGCGCACCATGCTCCCGCTGCGACCTACTGCGCTATCCTCGACTATTGCCACGCCTGGCAGGACGATGGCCCGCTGGTGGTGGGCGTCACGGCTACCCCGGAGCGCCACAACGCCAGGCGCGATACCCACCAACTCGTGGATGTCTTCGAAGCCATCGTCTACCAAAAGTCCCTTCGAGAGATGGTCGAGGCTGGGTATCTCTGTCCGATCAGGGCGGTCCAGGTGCGTCTCGATGTGGACTTTGGGACCATCACGCATCACCATGGCGACTTCGATGAACGCTCCCTGGGGGAGGCGATGACGCGCGCCGATGCTCCACGGCATGTGCTGGCTGCGTTCCAGGCGCATGCCGCCTCCCGCAAGGCGCTCTGCTTCACTCCCACAATCACTACGGCCCACGCGATGGCCGAAGCCTTCCAGGCGGCAGGGATTGCAGCAGTGGCACTTGATGGAACGATGGAACGCCAGGCCCGCCGTGCGCTGCTTCAGGCGTTCCACCATGGCGACCTACAGGTGGTCTGTAACTGTGGAGTCTTGACCGAAGGCTACGACGAACCGTCCATCGATTGCATTATCATGGCCCGGCCAACCAGCAGTCGCCCTCTGTATCAACAAATGCTGGGCCGTGGGACGCGCATCTCTCCCGGCAAAGCCGATCTGCTGGTCTTAGACATGGTGGGGATCAGTACGACGCACCGACTGCAACAACTCGTGACGCTCTGGACCCTGGACGCAGAGTCGGCGAAGCAACGGCCTTGCACTGACGACGAGCAGAAAGCAGGGGAGCGGGTCCCCTATGCCCCAAATGACCACGACGGAGCATTGATCACGGAGGTGGCCGACTTATTTGCCCGCAGGCCACTCACCTGGGTCTACACGCGCCGCGGCAACTGGGTAATGGGATTGGCCGACGCTGGCACCCTCCAGCTCACCCCGTGCGGGGAGGACCTCTGGCAAGTCCTCCATGCCCTCCCCGCGCGGGAGAAAGCCATAATCCTGCACCAAGGACTGCCACTGCCCTATGCGCAAGGTGCTGCCGAGGATGTGGCGCGGCAGCTGGGG